>CBIGSA010000211.1:0-6045 GCA_966192215.1 uncultured Devosia sp.
TGGTGGATTTGCGCGTGGCGATCTGGGCCATGCGCACCTTGCCCTTGCGCTCCAGTGTCGGCAGGGTGAGCTGGCTGTCCTCGGTCTCGATCATGCGGATGACGCCATCGACATCGGAAATGTCGATGCTGCGGCCTTCCTCCAGGCTCCCATAGAGCGATTCCAGCACGCGCCGCGCCTGGTCGACCGCGCTGGCCGCGCCTTTGAGCAGGACGTGATTGCCGCGGGGGGTGGCCGAAACCTTGAGCCGCTGTTCGATCAGCGCCAGGTTCTGGTCGAAATCGCCATAGAGCTGGGCAGCGAGGCGATTGTCTTCAAAAGCGAGTTCGAGTTGCGATGCGAGTGCGTTGTCTGCGGTCGGTGACAAATGCCTGCTCAAACTGGTGTGGCTCCCGGAGGGACGGCGCGGGCTTGCGCCTGTCGCTGGACAACGAGGCTAGGATGATTTGGGTCCCGTGTCTGTAGCAATATTGTGACGGCCCGGCCGGCTGCAAGTGGCAAACGCGCATTATGCCGGATCATGTCTTGTCCGGCTGAATGCGTTCGAGCAGGCGCACATCCACCAGATCGCCGGCGCTCTTGCCTAAGGCCTTGAGCAGGTCGGCCTTTACCGGCAGCTTGTGCCTGCCCCCGCCAATGGCCATGAAGGCGCTCACCATGGGCACGCCGTCGATCGTGGCTTTTATCTTGACCAGGCCCTTGGTGCCAAAGAAGCGGGCCGATTCCGGCCATACCAGGTAGGTCCAGCCCCCCTTATTGGGGCTTTTCTCGATCTTGGCCTGAAAACGAGCGAGCGGTGACATGAACAGGGCTCCCGACTGCTATTGGTTGGGGCTGACGCTTTCGCGTCCGCGAGCGAATGTGAGGCAGATCGTCATCACCACCAATGCCATCAGCGCGTCGAAGGCGTGGATGCCCAATAGCGTGACGGGGTAATTCTCGTGGATGACCGAGCCGGCAATGGCCATGACCTGAAAGCCGAGCCAGAGCACGGCCGCGATCCGCAGCGACGCCCACACACCGACCGCCGCGGTATATCGCAATATCAAGCTGAGCGCGCCGGCCACCACCAGGTTGCGGATGATCTGGGCGATGGGCTGCCACGGCGCGAAGGTATCCGCCGAGACCCCCGAGAGTTCATGCCAGGCCGACCCCACGATGAGGCCGTAATAGAGGGCGCTGAACACAAATGCCGCAAGAGCGGCAACGACAATGCGAATTGCAGACGATACGGGCATCTCTCTATCTCCATCCATACTGCAATGTCGTTCGACATCGCCGCTTTTCGACAGGATGGACGATTTTTGGCGCCGGAATGCCGCCGGATCGGCGTCTAGGCCGCCGCCGCCACCTTGAGTCGCCCCACCAGCGAATTGACGCTGGTGCCGATGATCTCCACCGGGTGGATGGCCCCGATCAGGTCCGTGCCGCCCTCGAGGTGTACGGCCTGCAGATAGGGCGAACGCCCGCCCACCTGCCCCGCCTGCCGGCCCGGCCGCTCGATCAGCACCGGTAGCGTCTTGCCGACGCAGCTCTGATGGAAGGCTGATGTCTGGGCGTTGACCAGTTCCTGCAGGCGATAAAGCCGCTCGGTCTTGACCGCCTCGTCGATCTGCCCTTCGAGATTGGCGCCGGGCGTGCCGGGGCGCGTGGAATATTTGAATGAATAGGCCGAGGCATAGCCGACGTCGCGGATGATCTTCAGCGTGTCCTCGAAATCCTGGTCCGTCTCGCCGGGAAAGCCGACGATGAAATCGCCCGACAGGGCCATGTCCGGCCGCGCTGCCTTGATGCGCTCGATCACCGCAAGATATTCGGCCGCCGTATGGCGCCGGTTCATCGCCTTGAGGATGCTGTCGCTGCCCGACTGTACCGGCAGATGCAGATAGGGCATCAGGATATCGAGGTCCCGATGCGCCGCCATCAGCGCATCATCCATGTCGCGCGGGTGGCTGGTCGTATAGCGCAAGCGCTCCAGGCCGGGGATTTCCGCCAGAAGATAGGCCAGGCCGCCGAGCCCTATGGTTCGGCCCTTGTCGTCGACGCCGTGATAGGCGTTGACGTTCTGGCCGAGCAGGGTGATTTCCTTGACGCCGGCCTCCACCAGCCCGCGCGCTTCCGCGATCACCTGCGCTACGGGACGCGAAACTTCGGCGCCGCGCGTATAAGGCACCACACAGAAGCTGCAGAACTTGTCGCAGCCTTCCTGCACGGTCAGGAATGCCGTCAGCCCGCGCTTGATGGTGACTTCCTTTTTCGCCGCCGGCAGGTGCTCAAACTTGTCTTCCTCGGGGAAGTCGGTGTCGATCACCGCCTGCTTGAGGCCCGGATGCAGGTGCCGCTGCGCTTCGGCTCTGGCCAGCATGTCGGGCAGGCGGTGATAGGCCTGCGGCCCGAACACCATGTCGACGACAGGAGCGCGGCGGGCGATTTCCTCGCCCTCGGCCTGCGCCACGCAGCCGGCCACGCCGATCATCATGTCGCCGCCCAGCGCCCGGCGCTCGTTCTGCAATTCCTTGAGCCGGCCCAGTTCGGAAAACACCTTCTCGGAGGCCTTTTCGCGAATATGGCAGGTATTGAGCAGCACGAGGTCGGCCTGCGCCATGTCCAGCGTTGTCTCATAGCCGTGCGGCGCCAGCGCATCCATCATGCGGTCGCTGTCATAGACGTTCATCTGGCACCCATAGGTCTTGATGAACAGCTTCTTGGTATTGGCGCGCGTCTCGGTCATGCCGGCTCTTTACCACCTGCAACCTTGCCATGGCCAGCGGGGTTTACTCCGCAAACAGGAGCATGACATGACCAAGGACCGTAAAAGCGAAAAAGCCGTCGCCATGAAGGATGGCAAGAAGCCCGGCCCCAAGGATGCCCCCGTGCAGGTGCGCAATGCCGGCAAGGACGAGCAGGCCGACAAGCCGGCCGACTGGGACGAGCAGGACGAAGCGGTGGACGAGAGCTTCCCAGCCAGCGACGCCAGCGCCAAATACTGACCGCTTCCGCCGCGACGTGGCATTTGTGCCAGCCTGCCGATCATTTGTGTGGCTGGGGAATTCTGACGCTATCGGCGCGACGCCGTGTGACGCTATGGTTAGCCTGCGGCCGACCAGTCTGGTGTAACCCGGCCACGAAGGGCGCGGCATGGGGGCAACCCGGAATACCGAGGAAACCAGGGAATCGGCGGCTTCGGCCGAACCGCGTCGGCCATGGTTCCGGTCGCAACCCGTCGCCATCTATCTCTTTGCCCTGGTGCTGGTGATTCTCATTCCGGCGCTGGTCGTGTCACTGGTCCTGCTCAACCGCAACAATCGTGCCCAGGAAGACGTGGTGCGCGCTTTGACCAATGCCACCGTGCAGGCCATGGGGCAATCGGTGGAGCGGGAAGTCGCGGGCATGGTGACGACCTTGCGCATCCTGTCCTCCAGCCAGGAGCTGGCCGATGGTGACTTCGCGGCCTTCCACGAACATGCCGTGGTGGCCCTGGCGGGCAGCGGGGCCTATCTCATCGCGCTGGATCGCAATTTCGATCAATTGCTCAATACGCGTGTTCCCTTCGGCGAGTCTCTGGGCCGCACGTCAAATCCACGCGTCGCGACCGAGGCGCTCGAGCGGGGCGTTGCCACCGTGTCCGGCCTGTTTTTCGGCCAGACCGCGCAGCAATGGGTTTTCAACGTGCTGCTGCCGGTTCCCGACGGGCACCGGGCGGTGCTGCTGGCCCTGACACGCAATGCCGCCAACCTGGCTGCCGCATTGCAGTCGCGCCAATTGCCCGCGGGCTGGCATGCCGCCCTGGTCGATAGCGGCAACCTCGTACTGGCGGCCACGCCTGATGCTGAACTGGAAATCGGCACCGTGCTGCCCATGCGCCAGACGCTCGACCAGGCGCCTGACGAGTGGCGGCGCGAGCGCTTCGACGGCGATATGGTGGTCACATCGGAGTGGCGCTCGGCCCTGTCGGGGTGGCGCGTCATCGCCTGGGCCTCGCAGGAAACGGTGGAACGTCCGCTGGGCGAATCCCTGCTCTGGCTGGCGGCCTGGAGCGTGGTCATTGCTGGCGTTGCCGGCGGGCTGGCCGTGCTCATCGCGCAGCGGCTGGGCCTCTCGGTGCGCGGCCTGCGGCGCGATGCGCAGCGGCTGGGCCGCGGCGAAGTGGTCGCCCCCCGCGACTATCCCGTCAGCGAGATTGCCGAAGTCTCCCAGGCACTGGCGGAGGCCTCGGCCAAGCGTCAGGCGGCCGAAAGCGAAGTGCGCTTCCTGATGCGCGAACTGGCGCATCGTTCCAAGAACCAGATGACCGTCATATCGGCCATGGCCAAGCAGACTGCCCGCGGTGCGGAGGACGTGGAAAGCTATGTGCAGGCCTTCGAGCGGCGCATTCTGGGCCTGGCCCGCTCTACCGACCTGCTGCTGACCCATGGACGGGCCGGCGTCCTGCTGGCCGAACTGGTCGAAAGCCATATTGCGCCCTTCTGCCCAACCGACGGGCAGCGCGTGAAGCTCTCCGGGCCTGCCGTCCGGCTCAATGCGCAGGCCGCGCAGGTGCTCGGCATGGCCGCGCATGAGCTGGCCACCAATGCGGTCAAATACGGCGCCTTTGCCGGCAATGCCGGCTCGCTTGCCGTGCATTGGCACATTGTCGACGAGCGTCTCGACTTCACCTGGCGCGAAACCGTGCCGCCGGGCATGGTCGTGTCCGAGCGGGTCGGCTTCGGCACGACCGTGCTGCAATCCATGGTCGGCCGTTCACTGGGCGCCGACGTCGAGCGGCATTGCCATGACGATGGCATGGAATGGCGCTTCCTCATTCCGCTGAGTGCCATCGACCCCAGTGCCGCCCCGACCGACGAGGCGGCGCCGGAATAAATTCTGGTATTGCGGCGCTCTTTGCACTATAGGGACGCCAGCCGCGAGCCCCTTTGGGCAAGCGCATTCACGGCCCCGCCTGGACGACATCCCGGCCGGGGCGACCCGATCCTCCTTCGAAAGGATATGCCCGATGTCGATTACGCCCGAGCGCAAGACCGCTCTGATCCAGGAATATGCAACCAAGCCGAACGATACCGGCTCGCCGGAAGTTCAGGTTGCGATCCTGTCGGAACGCATTGCCAACCTCACCGAACACTTCAAGGACCACGGCAAGGACAACCATTCCCGCCGCGGCCTGCTGAAGCTTGTTTCGACCCGCCGCCGCCTGCTCGACTATGTCAAGAAGGTCGACGACAGCCGTTACAAGGCCCTGATCGAAAAGCTCGGCCTGCGCCGCTAAGCGCGCAACCGAATTGCGGATGCGGGGTCTCCTCCGCATCCGCTTTCATCTGCTGTGGCAGGTGATAAGCGTAGACCGGCGATTGCCGGAGCATGGCAGGATTATTGGCCGCTCCCCGCCTCACGCTCGCAAGATCAAGCACTTGGTTTTGATCCCGTGAGGCACCCGACCCGGAGCGTGGTCAGGAAAAGTCGAGAGACTGTTCCGGTTCGACCGCGTGACAACCCGGGAACCACTGGGAGCTGCTTGTTGTCTTGCCCATGTTTCGTCACCGCCAGACATGAAACAGCGCCTGATTTTGAGCCCGTCCTGCACATGGGGTGCAGCAATGGGTGCGGGCGCACCGGATGAGTTCGCGGGATTTCCTACGCCCTGCGTTCCCGCTCACCCGGCAGAATGGAAAGACGATACATGTCCACGATCAATTTTGATTACCACAAGGTCGAGCTCAACTGGGGCGGCCAGCCCCTGACGCTCGAGACCGGCAAGATGGCCCGCCAGGCCGATGGCGCCGTGCTCGCCACCCTGGGCGAGACCGTGCTGCTGGCCACCGTCGTCAGCGCCAAGTCCGCCAAACCCGGCCAGGACTTCTTCCCGCTGACCGTGAACTACCAGGAAAAATACTTCGCCGCCGGCAAGATCCCGGGCGGCTATTTCAAGCGTGAAGGCCGTCCGACCGAGAACGAGACCCTGGTGTCGCGCCTCATCGACCGCCCGATCCGCCCGCTCTTCCCCGAAGGCTACAAGAACGAGACCCAGGTGGTCGTGACCGTTCTGCAGCA
>CBIGSA010000212.1:0-6015 GCA_966192215.1 uncultured Devosia sp.
CAGCGGAAATCATAGATGAAATGGTGGCTGAAGAAGTTCACATAGATGGCCAGCGCCAGCAGAACAGTGGCCCAGACCGGCGGATAGCGCACGAAGCGAATATCGAAGATGCGCTGGATGCGGGCCATGTAGGACCCGACGCAGGCATACATGAAGCCGGAAAAGAGCGGCACGCCAGCCAGGCGGAAGATGGCGTCCTCAGGGTAGATCCATGAGCCGGCTGCAGTCTTGAACAGTTCCATGCCGGTGCCGACGAGGTGGAAGATTAGGATGACCCTGGCTTCCCCAAGCGTTTCGAGACGGAAACCCAGCATAGCGGCCTGGATGAGCAGGGCGGCCAGAAACCAGGCGTCGTAGCGGGCGAGGCCCATATCGGGCCACCAGAGGCGGGTGAGCAGGATCATGGCGAGCATAAGCCCGCCAAAGAGGCACGCCCAGGCCTGTTTGAGGCCGAAAACGAGGAACTCGACCAGGCCATCGGCCAGCCGGCCACGCGGCAGGCGCACCAGCACGGCATGGGCCGCCGCATCGATCCGCGCTTCCAAAGTCGTGAACTGGTTCAAGCCCCGCGCCCTTGCTCACTTCGCCCCGGCTGGATATGCCCTGTGGAAGGTTTCGGAATTATGGCGAGTATTGCATGACCAGACGTCGTCCCACATCGCTGCGCACGTCGGTCGAGGACGTTGCCGCCTCCAAGCGAGCGCCGCAGACGCCGCAGACGCAATCGTCGGCTTTCCGGCTGGCCTTTGCCGATGACGAGTTCATGACCTCCGAGGATACACGTGGGGTCCGCTTCCAGCTCGAATATCTCAAGCCCGAATTCCGCCTGCGCGAGCGGGGTATCAACTCGACCGTGGTGCTGTTTGGCGGCGCGCGCATTCCGGCGCCGGGGCAGCCGGCCTGGGCCGCCAAGAACGAAGTGCAGAAAAGGAACCTGGAAGCTGCTTCCCACTATTACGATGAGGCACGACGCTTCGCCCAGCTCGCCTCATTCACCTCCAAGGCCATGGGGTTTTCGGACTATGTGGTGGTGACGGGCGGCGGCCCGGGCGTGATGGAAGCGGGCAATCGCGGCGCGGCCGATGTCGGCGCGCCCTCGATCGGGCTCAATATCGTGCTGCCGCACGAGCAGGCGCCCAACCTCTATGTGACGCCGGAGCTGAGCTTCAACTTCCACTATTTCGCCACGCGCAAGATCCACTTCCTGCTGCGGGCCAAGACGGTAGCGGTGTTTCCCGGCGGATTCGGCACGCTGGACGAATTCTTCGAGACGCTGACGCTGATCCAGACCGGACGCATGGACAGGGTGCCGCTGCTGCTGTTCGGCGCCGAATTCTGGAGCAAGGTCATCAATTTCGAGGCGCTGGCCGAGGCCGGCACGATCGCGCCCGACGACCCCAAGCTGTTCCACATCGTCGATACGGCCGACGAAGGCTGGGACATTGTGCGGCAATTCTACAATCTGCCGGAGATTGATGAGGTGTTGCGGGGGGATTAGGGGGCTGGTGGCCTGCCCCCTCCCAAACGTCCCCTGATAGGGAGAGGCCAGGAGAACCCCTACTTGCTCTCTGCCGCCGGGTAGACGCCGAGCACCCTGAAATAGTCGGTGAAGAAGTCGAGCTCCTCGAAGGCGTTCTGGACGCCGGTATCGGAGGGATGACCCTCGATATCGGCATAGAACTGGGTGGCGGTGAAGGCGCCGCCGACCATGTAGCTTTCGAGCTTGGTCATGTTGATCCCATTGGTGGCGAAGCCGCCCATGGCCTTGTAGAGCGCGGCCGGCACGTTGCGCACGCGGAAGACGAAGGTGGTCTTGACCTTGCCCTGGTTGGCCGGAGCTTCCTGCTTGTCGCGCGAGAGGACCAGGAAGCGGGTCGTATTGTGGTCTGCGTCCTCGATATTGGAAGCCAGCACGTTGAGGCCGTAAATCTCGCCGGCAAAGCGCGAGGCGATGGCGGCAACGGATTTGTCAGCCTTCTGCGCCACTTCACGGGCCGAACCGGCGGTATCGACGGCATTGATGGTGCGCAAGCCGTTTTCGGTGATGAACTTGCGACACTGGCCGAGAGCGACCGAGAGCGACTGCACGGCCTTGATGTCGGCAAGGGTCGCGCCGGGCACGCCGAGCAGGTTCATCTCGACGCGCAGAAAAGTCTCGCCGATGATGTGGAGCCCGCTTTCGGGCAACAGGTGGTGAATATCGGTAATGCGGCCATAGAGCGAATTTTCCACCGGGACGACGGCGAAATCGGCGCGGCCGGACTGCACCGCATTGATGGTTTCCTCAAAGGTGACGCAGCCAATGACCTCTTCACCGGGAAAGACATTGGAGGCGGCGGCATGGCTGAAGGCGCCGGGCTCGCCCTGGAAAGCGATCTTATTGGTCATCGGGGAAGTCCATCTCTGGTAGGCGCAAGGCTTTTGAACCCGGGCGCAGGCGGAGTCAATTGAGCCGATCGGGCGGGGCATTGCGAAGGAGCGGCCGGCCGTGCCATTCGGCCATAGGCCTCATGGCCTTCTCGCCTAAAATCGCTCCACTGGAGCGATTTTGCCCAAGGGGCCGGCTCGAAGTGTCGCAGCAGGCCTTTGGACGGTTGCGCCCGCCCGACCTTCCGACTATCTTCCGCGCGCGTCGGGCCGCTCCGTTGAGGCGATTTTCCCTTGGGATATCGAAAGTTGAGCCGGGTTCGACTATCGTCCACAGGGGATGGACCGGCAGAGAGACCAAATGAATTCGTTCGAGCTTAACAAGATCATGGGCGCCGTGCTGGGCACGCTGTTGTTCGTCATGGGCGCCGGCTTTGTCGCCGAAGCCATCTACCACCCCATCGAAAATCGCGGGCCAGGCTATAACCTGCCGGAGCCGGAAGGCACCGAGCATGGCGAGGCCATTGCCGAAGCCGAGCCGGAAGTGCCGCTGGGCGTGCTGCTGGCCAGCGCCGACCCGGCCAAGGGCGCGACCGCCGTCAAGAAATGCCAGTCGTGCCACAATTTCGGCGAGGGCGAACCCAACAAGCAGGGTCCGGGCCTTTATGGCGTGGTCGGCCGGCTCGAGGGCAGCCATGAGGGCTTTGCCTATTCGGAAGGCATGATGGCCCATAACGCCGCCGGCGATACCTGGACCTATGAGAATCTCAATCACTTCCTGACCAAGCCGAGCGACTATGTGCCCGGCACCAAGATGAACTTTGCCGGTATCCGCACCGCCGAAGAGCGCGCCGATATCCTGGCCTACCTGCAGACGCTGTCTGCCGATCCGGTGCCGTTCCCGGCTGCCGATGTGACGCCGGCCGAACCTGCGGAAGGCGCCGAGGCCACCGATCCTGCAGCGCCGGCCGCGGAAGCCGCGGGTACGCAGCAGCCGGACGCTGCCGCGCCGACCGACCCGGCCGCGACCAATCCGGAAAATGCCGCCGAGCCGGCCGCCCCGGCCGAAGTGACCGAAACGCCGGAAACCACCTCGACGGAAACCCAGGTGGAAGGCACGCCCACTACGAGCGGCACCGAAGCCGCGCCGGCGCCGGCCGCCAATTAAGGCCGAAGCGCGAGACAGATGATCTGAGGGAGCCGCGCCCGGCAGGGTTGCGGCTCCTGTGTTTTGAGGGATTGTGATCATGCTGCTGCTGCACCTGTCCGATGTCGATGAGGCCAGTTGGGCCGGCAAGCTGAAGGCGGCATTGGCGCCCTACCCTGTCGTCCGGCGGGGCGATGATTTCGACCCGGCGGCGGTGCGCTACATCTTCGTGTGGAAACCGAAGCCCGATGCGTTCGACGGGCTTGATGGCCTCAAGGCCATTCTGTCGCTGGGGGCGGGCGTCGACGCATTGCTCAAGCATCCCAACCTGCCCGATGCGCCGATCGTGCGCTTCGTCGATGCCGACCTCAGCCAGCGGATGAGCGATTATGTGGTGGCGCATGTGACCATGCATCACCGCCTCTATACGCGGTTCCGCGCTGACCAGAAGGCCAGGCGCTGGAGCCAGCTCTATCCGCCGGCGGCTTCGGAAACCACCGTCGGCATCATGGGCATGGGCGTGCTGGGGCAGGATGCGGCGCAGCGGCTGAGGCCGCTGGGCTTTACGCTCAGGAGCTGGAGCCGGACCCCGAAGGACGTTGAAGGCGTGGAGGGCTTTGCCGGAACCGAGACGTTCGACGCCTTCCTGGCGGGTACCGATATCCTGGTGAATCTGCTGCCGCTGACGCCGGAGACGACGGGCATCCTCAACTACGAAACCTTCGGCAAGCTGCGGCGGGGCAAGCTCGATGGCGGGCCAGTCATTATCAATGCGGCGCGGGGCGGGCACCAGCGCGAGGCCGATATCGTGCGAGCGCTTGAGGACGGCACGCTGGGCGCCGCGAGCCTGGACGTATTCGAGACCGAGCCGCTGCCGGCGTCGAGCCCGCTCTGGGACATCGAGAATTGATACATTACGCCCCATATCGCGGCGATCAGCAACGAAGCGACCGGGGTGAGCTATTTCTCGCGCATCATAAGCGAGCACGAGGCGGGCAAGCCACTGGTCAATGTCGTGGATCGCAAGCGGGGGTATTAGCTGCCCTGAAGCTCCAGTGCCCAATATTGGCCGTTGAGGTCGGCGCCGAAGGAGTGGTGCCGTTCTTCGCGGACGAGCTGGAAGCCGGCGGCCTGATAGATGCGGCGGGCTGAGACAAGGCAGTCCTGAGTCCAGAGGATGATGCGCCTATAGCCTGATGCACGGGAGAAGCGGACGGCTTCCTCGACCAGGCGCTTGCCGATGCCGCGGCCGCGGAAGGCGGGCTCGGTATAAAGCATGCGGAGCTGTGCGGCGCCGACCTCTTCGGCGGCGGGGATGATGAAGACCGAGCCGGCGACTTCGCCATCCTGCTCAGCAATCCAGAGCGATTTCGGCGGAGTGGCGGGGGCTGCTTCATATTCGGCATATATTTGGGTGATCAGGGTCTCGAACTCGCCATTCCAACCCTGTTCGAGATGGTAGAGCAGGCCCTGGCGGTGGATGAGCCAGCCGATTTCGCCCACCCGATGGGGACGCAGAACGAGCGGTGTGTCGTCCGGCTCCCCGAGCAGGGATTCGATGCGGCGCATGGCGCCGACCAGGTCGCGGCGGCCGAACTCGTCCAGCGGCTCCAGCAGGCCGGTGGCGGCCGCCGCATCGCTCATCTCGTTGAAATGGCGGAACAGCGCGTCGCCTTCCGGTGTCAGCGCCAGGGGGATGAGGCGCTTGTCGCCGGCCCGGGGGAGCGAGGCAACAATGCCCTGATCCATCAGGCGCCAGACGAGGCGGCTCATCTGGCCACGATCCATCTGGAGCGTGTGGGCGATGATGGCAGAGGTGGAGCTGCCATGCTTGCCCAGTTCGTAGATCACCCGCGCCTCGGCCAGGCTATAGGTGCTATTGTGCATGCCCTCTTCGAGCAGGCCGATGACCTTGGTGTAAAAGCGATTGAAAGCGCGCACCTGCGCGATATCGGCGGGATTGACGGACATATGCCCGACTCCAGGAGTTGACCATTGACATAGTCAACTAATCAGTTGTCAGAGTCAACTATATCGCTGCTTCAGCACACCATAGACAGCGCGAATACCCTGATCGGTGCCGCCCTGGCTACGGCCCGCGCGGGCTTCCGGGGCCCAGCCATAGATGTCCAGATGCACCCAGGCAGCGGCATTGGCCACGAAGCGGCGCAGGAACAGGGCGGCGGTGACCGAGCCGGCAAAGCCGCCCGTCGCGGCGTTGTTCACATCGGCGATCTTGGAACTCATCATCGAATCGTAGGGCGACCACAGGGGCATATGCCAGAGCGGGTCGTCACTGGCGGCGCCCGCCTCCATGAGGGCGCGGGCCAGGCTGTCGTCGGTGCTATAGAGCGGCGGCAGATCGGGGCCGAGAGCGACGCGAGCGGCGCCGGTCAGCGTGGCCATGTCGAGCAGAAGTTCAGGCTTTTCCTCATCGGCCAGAGCCAAGGCATCGGCGAGAATGAGGCGGCCTTCGGCGTCGGTATTGCCGATTTCCACGG
>CBIGSA010000213.1:0-6014 GCA_966192215.1 uncultured Devosia sp.
CCGCCGTTGCCGCCGAGGCCGCTCGCGCCCCCTCGTCGTCGGGCTCGTGGCTCGACTTCCTTAAGGGCCTGATCCCGTCCAACATTCTTGGTCTCCAGGCCTCGACCCGCGTCAATGACAGCGGCGCTACCACCAGCCTTAATTTCAACGTGCTGCAGATCCTGGTGGTCTCCATCGTCGTTGGCATTGCCGCCCGCAAGGTCGGGCCCGCCGCCGACACGTTCCTGGCCTTCAACCGCTCCTTCCTCAAGATCGTCCACAAGATCCTGTGGTGGGTCATCCGCCTGACGCCCATCGGCACGATCGGCCTGCTTGGCAATGCCGTTGCCGTCTATGGCTGGGATGCCCTGGCCCAGCTCGGCTGGTACTCGGCGGCCATCTATATCGGCCTGGCCCTGGTGCTGTTCGTGGTCTATCCGGTTTTGCTGCAGAGCAATGGTCTGAACCCCATCCGCTACTTCCAGAGCGCCTGGCCGGCCATCCAGCTTGCGTTCGTGTCGCGGAGCTCCATCGGCACCCTGCCGGTCACAGAGCGCATCACGGAGCAGAATCTGGGTGTGCCGCGTGAATATGCCGCCTTCGCCGTGCCGCTCGGCGCCACCACCAAGATGGACGGCTGCGCCGCCATCTATCCGGCGATCTCGGCCATCTTCGTGGCCCAGTTCTTCGGCGTGCCGCTTGGCATCGAGCACTACCTGCTGATCGCCTTCGTGTCGGTCATCGGCTCCTCGGCCACTGCCGGCCTCACCGGCGCCACCGTCATGCTGACGCTGACGCTCTCCACCCTCGGTCTGCCGCTTGAAGGCGTCGGCCTGCTGCTCGCCGTCGATCCGATCCTCGACATGGGTCGCACCGCGGTCAACGTGGCCGGCCAGGCCCTGGTGCCCACCATCGTCGCCAAGCGGCAGGGCATTCTTGACCAGGCCGTTTACGACGCGGGCGAAAGCATCGAATCCCTCGATGCCGAAGCCACTCCGGTTCCCGCCCAGTAAGGGCAGGGCACATCACCCGATATCGAGGGGAGGCGAAAGCCTCCCCTTTTTGTTTGCCTCCTGACACACATCGTCAGCAGGGTGCTGCTCCATGGCGTCCCAACTATGGAGGATATCTCATGCTCGACCACATTGGCCTGCGCACCGCCCAGTTCGACACTCTGCTCGCCTTCTACAAAGCGGCTTTGGCGCCCCTCGGCTACACAGTCATGATGGAATATCCCGGCGCGGCGGGCATCGGCAGGGACTATCCCGATTTCTGGATTGGCGCCGACGACAAGGGCGGGTCCAATATCCATCTCGCCTTCAAGACCGACAGCCGCGCCGCCGTCGACGCCTTCCACGCCGCCGCCCTTGCCCATGGCGGCAAGGACAATGGCGCCCCCGGCCTGCGCGACTACACGCCGACCTACTACGCTGCCTTCGTCATCGACCCCGACGGCAACAACCTCGAACTGGTCTGCGACAAGGCATAGTCCCGCGCAGACGCGCGTATCCAATCCTAAGGGGAGGCTTCGGCCTCCCCTTTTATTTCGTCTTGACTCTAATTAGCTAAAACACTAATTAGCGAATGAACGAAATAAGGATCGCCCCGTGGGCATCAATACCGTCTTCGAAGCCCTGTCTCATCCGGTCCGCCGCAAGGTCCTCGCCTTGCTCAAATCCGGCCCGCTGAGTGCCGGCGACCTCGCCGCCCATTTCGATATCAGCCGCCCCACGCTTTCGGTGCATTTCGCCAAGCTGAAGGAAGCTGAGTTGGTCGTGGTCGAGCGGCAGGGCACCAGCCTCATTTACCATCTCAATGCCAGCATTCTGGAGGCGGCCCTGGCCGGCCTTCTCTCCCTCAAGGATGACGAAAAATGACCGACCTGCGCGTCTTCACCCGCCTCAATCACCTGCTGCTGTCGTTGATCGCCGTCACCACCATTGCCGGCGTGGTGCGCATTCCGCCCGATGCGCGACTGCCGGTGCATTTCGACCTCTTCGGTCAGCCCGACCGCTTCGCTGGGCGCGACGATGCGCTCATCCTCATGCCTGCCTTCGGGCTCGGCGTGCTGGTGCTGTTCTGGGCCATCGGACGCTTCAGCCATCCGCAGCGCCTGGCCGGCGGCATCTATGTGCTGAACGCCGTCCTGCCGGTGCTGCTGGCCATGTTCCTGGCCTTCCAGGTCGTGCTGGTCTTCCAGTTCGATTTCGCCATTGCCCGCGTCGCCGCCTGGAGCATTGCGGCTTTGCTGATCGTCCTGGGCAACCTCATGCCTAAGTCCCAGCCCAACCGCTATGGCGGCATCCGGACCAGGACCACATTGGCCGATCCCGCCAACTGGGCGGCCACCCACCGCTTCACTGGTCTTGCCATGATGATCGCGGGCGGCCTGCTGGTCGTCCTGACGCTCATCACCGGCTCCGCCCCGACCATCTTCGCGGGCATCCTCGCCGCGGTCATCCTGCCACTGCTGCTGGGCGTGCTCTATAGCTGGCGCATGGCGCGCAAAGGGTAGGGCGTCAGCTCACCTCTCCCTCTGCGGGAGAGGTCGGCGCGCAGCCCGGGTGAGGGGGCCTTGTCTTGGCTCGGGGGGAGGCCCTTACCCTACCAGCTTCAGCGCCGGCTTCTTCGCCCTGCGCGGCTTTTTCATCTTGGGCATGCGCGGCACATAATTGGCCATCACGCGCTCGATGACCTTGATCGCCTTTTCCGTACCGTCCTCGCCCTGCAGCTTTTCCGCGATATCGGCGGCGTTGCGGCGATAGTCCTCATTGGTGGAAAGGTCCGCCAGTGCACCGGCCAGGATTTCCGAGGTCAGCTTGCGCAGCCGCACCGGCTTGGGCCCGCAGCCCAGTTCATAGACGCGCCGGCCCCAATAGGGCTGGTCCACCGTCTGCGGCACCACGAATGTCGGCCGCCCCAGATGCAGTCCCGCCGAGGTCGTGCCTGCCCCGCCGTGATGCACCACGGCCGAGACATATTTGAACAGCTTGTCGTGCGGCGCCTTTTCGATGGCGAAGATCGTGTCGGGCAGGTCCTGCGGGTTGATGCCGCCCCAGCCCCGCGCCACCACCGCCCGGCCGCCCCACATGGAAACGGCCTCCTTCAAGATCTTGGTATTGCGCTCCGCCCCGAAGGGCATCGAGCCGAAGCCGATATAGACCGGCGCCTCGCCCTCGGAGAGGAATTGCTGGAATTCAGGCGACGGCTGCCAGTCGGTGCGGTCCTTGAGCTGCCAATAGCCGGTCACCAGGGCACTCTTGGGCCAGTCGCGCGGGCGCGGCGACACCACGGGCGAATAGGCATAAAGCGTGGTCAGTGCCGTGCCGTCCGTATTGCGGAAGAAGCCGCCCTTCTTGCGCGCGTCGAGCCCCATCAGCTCGCGCCGTAGCTTGTTGCGCGGCAGGTTGTAATAGATCTGCTGCACGGTCATGGCGGTATAGGTCAGCTTGTTGAAAGCCGGCCCGAAATCGGCGCCATAATAGATGCATAGCGGAAATTCGCTGGTCGAATTGAGCGGCTGCAGCGCCACCATGATGGCCGGGATATGCAGCGCTTCGGCAATGTCGATGCCGAAGCTGGTATTCATGTTGAGGATCAGCATGTCGGCGCCCTGGCACATATGCCAGGCGTGCCGCGCCGCCGTGTCCACGATCTGCTGACCCTGCCGCAACAGGGAAGGCCCGTTGATGAGCATGGATTGGCTCATCGCATTCTCGAATCGCTGCTGCGTCAGGAAGGACTGGATTGACGGCCCCAGCGTGTGGAACTCGATTCCATAGCCTTCCACCATGCCCTGGAATTCTTCCGAAGCCCCCAGCACAACGGAATATCCGCGCTCCTGCAGCGCGCTCGCCAGGGCCAGATAGGGTTGAACGTCGCCTTGCGTGCCGATCGTGACAAGGGCAATGCGCTTCAAAGTCTTACCTCACCATACACCGTTCTGGAGCCGAAGGTTGGCACCCCTCGGACCATTTACAATACCCTGTGGAGGATTTATGAACGGCCTGTCGATAGCTGATTTCCTTACAAAAATCGCATCTGAAGGGCAAGGGACATGCGGTCTCTGTACACTGTTGCTAAGGTTGGAGCCTCGCTCGCCGCAAGTGCAGTGGTCGGTGTTGCCCTTGCAATCGCCCGTGGCGCCTTCGTGGCGGCGGCAGAAGCCCGCTAGCTCTTCCCGTATGGCCCGCCGGGGCCGGGAAGAGCCGAACACGATACCGGCCCTTTCGGGGGCACTTAACCCGTTCACAACCACAATTCCGCGATAATCACCGCCTCTATCTATGGAGGCGCGGCGCCCCGGGCGCATCGCGGCCAGTTTCAGGTCCCAGCGCGGGACCCCCGAGGAAATCATGAGCGACGACTTCCACAAAATCCGCCGTCTTCCCCCCTATGTGTTTGCCCATATCGATCCGCTCAAGGCCAAGGCCCGCGCCGAAGGCGTCGACATCATCGATCTGGGCATGGGCAATCCGGATATGCCGACCCCCCAGCATATCGTCGAAAAGCTGCAGGAAACGGTCAAGGACGGGCGCACCCACCGCTATTCCACTTCGCGCGGCATTCCCGGCCTGCGCAAGGCCCAGGCCAGCTATTATGGCCGCCGCTTCGGGGTAAAACTCAATCCCGATACCCAGGTTGTGGCGACGCTGGGTTCCAAGGAAGGCTTTGCCAACATGGCCTCGGCCATCACCGCCCCGGGCGACGTGGTGCTGGTGCCCAACCCGACCTATCCCATCCATTCCTTCGGCTTCATCATGAGCGGCGGCGTCGTCCGCTCCATGCCGGCCGATCCGAATGAAGATTTCATGCGCTCGCTCGATCGCGCCGTGCGACACTCGATTCCCAAGCCCATCGCACTGGTGCTGAACTATCCCGCCAATCCCACGGCCTACACCGCCTCGCTCGATTTCTACACCGAAGTGGTGAAATACTGCCGCGAGCACGGCATCTTCATCCTCTCCGATCTGGCCTATTCCGAGATCTATTTCGACGACAACGATCCGCCACCCTCCGTGCTGCAGGTGCCCGGTGCCATCGACATCTCTGTCGAATTCACCTCCATGTCCAAGACCTATTCCATGCCCGGCTGGCGCGTCGGCTTCGCCGTCGGCAATGAACGCCTGATCGCCGCCCTGGCCCGCGTGAAGTCCTACCTCGATTACGGCGCCTTCACCCCCATCCAGGTCGCCGCCACTGCCGCCCTCAACGGCAGCGATGACGTGATCGACGAGGTCCGCAGGATCTACAAGCACCGCCGCGACGTCATGGTCGAAAGCTTTGCCCGCGCCGGCTGGGATATTCCGGTGCCCAAGGCCACCATGTTCGCCTGGGCGCCGATCCCGGCCCAGTTCGCTCATCTTGGTTCGCTCGAATTCGCCAAGCTCCTCATCAAGGAAACCGGCGTTGGCGTGGCCCCCGGCGTCGGCTTCGGCGAATATGGCGATCAGTATATCCGCCTGGCCTTCGTCGAGAACGAACAGCGCATTCGTCAGGCTGCCCGCAACATCAAGAAGCTGCTGGGCTCCAAGGCCGGGGCGGGGAATGTGGTGCCGCTCAAGGCATAGACGGCCTGGCGGCCTGTCTGAAATAATTACATGACACAACAACTCACCTTTTGTATGGAGAGCCACCTCCATGCAAAAGGTGCCCCATGTCCAAGCTCCTCCACACGCTCCTGATCGTCGCGACCCTGGCCTTCGCCACGTCGGCTCACGCGCAGGAATTCCCGACCACGATACCCCACGCCTTCGGCGAAACCACCATTCCGGCCAAGCCGCAGCGCATCGTCACCTGGGGCTGGGCCAGCCAGGATGCCGTGCTGGCTCTGGGTGAGATTCCGATCGGCATTCCCCATTTCGACTATGGCGGCGACGAGAATGGCGCTTTGGGCTGGGACAAGGATGCTGTGGCCGCGCTTGGTGGTGAATTTCCCACCATCCTGCCCGCGGGCAATGACGTGCCGGTGGAAGCCGTCGCCGCGCTCCAACCCGATCTCATCATCGCCGTCTATTCCGGCCTCACCGAAGACG
>CBIGSA010000214.1:0-5987 GCA_966192215.1 uncultured Devosia sp.
GACACCAGGCGGGTGGCCGAGGCCGCCGCTGCGCCGCAGGATGTGGCGACCATCGACGCGGATACGCTCAATCCGATGATCGAATCCTACCTGATGAGCGATCCCAAGATCCTGCAGCGCATGTCGGTGGCGCTCGACACGACATTGCAGGCCGAAGAGCGCGAGCAGGCCACCACGGCCATCGCCTCGATGCAGGACGCCATCTTCAACGACCCCGATCAGGTCGTGCTCGGCAATCCGGACGGCGACGTCACGCTGGTGGAATTCTTCGACTATAATTGCGGCTATTGCCGCGCCGCCCTGCCCGACATGGCGGCCCTCCTGGCCGAAGACCCCAACCTGCGCATCGTGCTCAAGGAATTCCCGATCCTCTCCAACGAGTCGATCGATGCCGCACGCGTTGCCGTGCTCGTCGGCAAGGCCGATGTGGACTACTGGACCTTCCACGAGACCCTGTTCACCAGCCGCAGCCAGGTGGACAAGCAGGTGGCGCTCGCCGCCGCCGCCGATCTGGGCCTGTCGCCGGTGGCGCTGGAGCTCGACATGGGTACCGACGCCGTGGCCAAGGCCATCCAGACCTCCTACGAGATCGCGCGGGCGCTCAACATCACCGGCACGCCGACCTATATCATCGGCAACGAGATCATCCCCGGTGCCATCGGCATTGACGAGCTGCGCACCCGTATCGCCAATATGCGGGCCTGCGGGCAGACGCAATGCGAGGGCTAAGTCCTACTTTTGCCGTGTTCTTTGCCTTTTCGGTGCATTTCGTATAACCGGGCTTGCGCCGGCCGGAAGGGCCGGTGCAAAAGGCAAAAATCATGGCTAAACGCGTTCTCGTCCTCAACGGCCCGAACCTCAATCTGCTCGGCACCCGCGAGCCTGACATCTATGGCGCGTCCACGCTCAAGGATGTCGAGACGCTGTGCAAGCAGACCGGCGCCGAACTCGGCCTCAACGTCGATTTTCGCCAATCGAACCATGAGGGCGAGCTGGTGACCTGGATCCAGGATGCCCGCAAGACCGCCGACGCCATCCTCATCAACCCGGCCGCCTATTCGCATACCTCGCTCGCCATTCATGACGCGCTCAAGGGCGTCGGGCTGCCGGTTGCGGAAGTGCATATCTCCAATATCCACCAGCGCGAAGCCATCCGGCACCACTCCTTCGTGTCGGCCGTGGCCTTTGGCGTCATTTGCGGCTTCGGCATCACCGGGTATAGACTGGCGCTGATAGCGCTCGCCGAGAAACTCAAATAACGATCAACGCGTCCAGCGCGGGAGACCGACAAGAATGACCAAGTCATCGCAAGTGGATCAGGACCTGATCCGGGCCATTGCCGAGCTGCTCAACAAGGAAAATCTCGCCGAGATCGAGATCGAGCAGGAGGATTTCCGGGTCCGTGTCACCCGCTCCTATGCGAATGAAGGCGTGACCTATGCCGCCCCCGCGCCGCAATATCTGGCGCCGGCCGCCGCCGCCCCTGCCCCGCTTGCGCCCGCCGGTTCAGTTGCCGCCGCTGCGGCCCCTGCCGCAGCCGAGGACCTTTCTTCCAATCCAGGCACCCTGACCTCCCCGATGGTGGGCACCGCCTATCGCTCGCCCGAGCCGGGCAAGCCGGCCTTTGTCGATGTCGGCACCAAGGTCAGCGAAGGCCAGACCCTGCTCATCATCGAAGCGATGAAGACGATGAACCAGATCCCGGCGCACCGCTCCGGCACCGTCACGCGCATCCTCGTCCAGGATGCCCAGCCGGTGGAATACGGCGAGCCGCTCGTCGTCATCGAGTAAGGGGGACCGGCATGTTCCAGAAGGTCCTCATCGCCAATAGAGGCGAAATTGCCCTGCGCATCCTGCGCGCCTGCAAGGAACTGGGCATCCAGACCGTGGCAGTCCATTCGACGGCCGATGCCAATGCCATGCATGTGCGCCTGGCCGACGAAAGCGTCTGCATCGGCCCGCCCGCGGCCAAGGACAGCTATCTCAACATTCCCTCGATCATGGCCGCCTGCGAGATCACGGGCGCCGATGCCGTGCATCCGGGCTATGGGTTCCTGTCGGAAAACGCCCGCTTCGCCAAGATCCTGACCGAGCACAAGGTGACCTTTATCGGGCCGTCGTCGCACCATATCGAGATCATGGGCGACAAGATCACGGCCAAGAAGACCGCCGTCGAACTGGGCATTCCGGTGGTTCCGGGTTCGGCCGGCGCGGTCGAGACCGAGGCCGAGGCCAAAAAGACGGCCAAGGAAATCGGCTATCCCGTGCTGATCAAGGCGACTGCCGGCGGCGGTGGCCGCGGCATGAAGGTGGCCCAGTCCGAGGCCGATGTGCTGGTCGCCTGGTCGACCGCCCGGTCCGAGGCCAAGGCCGCTTTCGGCAATGACTCGGTCTATATGGAAAAGTATCTCGGCAAGCCGCGTCATATCGAGGTGCAGGTGCTCGGCGACGGCCAGGGCAATGCCGTGCATCTGGGCGTGCGCGACTGCTCGCTGCAGCGCCGCCACCAGAAGGTATGGGAAGAAGCCGGTGGGCCGACCATCAAGCCGGAAGAGCGCGACAAGATCGGGGAAATCTGCGCGGCGGCCATGCGCAAGCTCAAATATTCCGGCGCCGGCACGATCGAGTTCCTGTACGAGAACGGGAACTTCTACTTCATCGAGATGAATACCCGCCTGCAGGTGGAGCATCCGGTGACCGAGCGCATCACGGGCGTCGACATCGTCTATGAGCAGATTCGCGTCGCCTCGGGCGAAAAGCTCTCGCTGACGCAGGACAAGGTGCAGTTCTATGGCCATGCCATCGAAGTGCGCATCAATGCCGAGGACCCGCAGACCTTCGCGCCCTCGCCCGGCACGATCACCTTCTACCACCCGGCCGGCGGCGTGGGCATCCGCGTCGATTCGGCGGTCTATCAGGGCTACAAGATCCCGCCCTATTATGACTCGCTGATCGGCAAGCTGATCGTTTATGGCCGCACGCGCGACGAATGCCTGCAGCGCCTGCGCCGCGCCATCGATGAATTCGTGGTCGACGGCATCAAGACCACGCTGCCGCTATTCCAGCGCCTGATCAAGGAGCCGGATATCCTGGCGGGCAATTACGACATCCACTGGCTGGAAAAATACCTGGCCGCGAACAAGGTGTAAGACGACAAGGGGCGCTTTGCGCCCCTTTCCTTTCGGCGGGAGCGCCATGTCCAAGCCCGGCCCCTTCGACATCGAGATCACGCCCGAACTCATCATACGCGCCTATCGTGCGGGCATTTTCCCCATGGCCGAGGATGCCGAGGACGAGGACCTGTTCTGGGTCAGTCCAGAAATGCGGGGCATCATTCCGCTCGATGGCTTCCATCTCTCCACCAGCCTGCGCAAGGCGATCCGCAAGTCGGGCTTTGTGGTCAAGGTCGATACCGATTTCGAGGCAATCATCGACGGCTGCGCCGAGCCGGACGATGGCCGTGAGTCCACCTGGATCAACAACACCATCCGCGGCGTCTATGGCGAGCTGTTCCGGCGCGGCGTGGTGCACACGGTGGAGGTGTGGGACGGCGACGACCTCGTCGGCGGGCTCTATGGCCTGGCGATCGGCGGGGCGTTTTTCGGGGAATCCATGTTTCACCGCCGGACCAATGCCAGCAAGATGGCCATGGCGCATCTGGTGGAGCGGCTCAAGGCCGGCGGCTTCGTGCTGCTCGATACGCAATTCCTGACGCCGCACCTGGCTTCGCTCGGCGGGGTGGAAATCCCGCGCGAGCAGTATGAGGAGCGCCTGGCCGAAGCGCTCCTCGTCTCCGGCGACTGGTCTGCCTGGGACCGGCCTAATCCTTGAGCTTGAAGGCCAGCTCGGTCACCCATTTGTCCATGTCCGGCTCCTCGGCCGGGTCGGTTTCGTAGATTTCGAGCCGGCAGGCGAAGTGGTCGCCATCGGCCTTCTCCTCCATATCCATTGGCTGCTGGGTCAGCCGCAGCCAGCCGATCAGCATGCCGGTCACCTTTTCGAGCTTGTCAGGATGGCCGTGCCATTTGAGCGTGACGAAGCGGCCGCCCTGCAGCGTGCCGAACTTTACGCGATCGCTGTTGGGCCCCGTGCGGCTCACGGCCACACCGGCCTGGACATCGAGCGTATCGGCCATGTTGATGCGGCGATAATTGTAGAAGGCCGCGCCGACCGGTTCGATGCCCTGTTCGGCCAGGTAGCCGAACAGCAGTGGAAACCCTTCCTGCGCCGGCTGCTGCATCTGGTTCATGCGCACGGTGAAATTGACATAGGCATAGGCCTGCGGTTGGCGGGTGATATTTTCGGGCAGGGTCAGCATCGTCGTCTCCTCCTCTTGAAATCAGTCGACTAGGGCGCCGCCCGTGGCATTGGCCATGGTGGCGGTCATGCCGGCCGCGAGGTCGCTGGACAGCAATACGGCGGCGTCGGCCACCTGTGCCAAAGCAGTCACCTTGCGCAACGGCGTGTCCTTGGCGAATTCGCGATGGACATCGTCGAAAGTGACGCCAAGCTCATCGGCGCGCAACTGCCAGGCTTCGCGGACACCCGGTGCATCGGGCGAACCCGGCGAGCGCACCCAGCAGACGCGCACGCCCGGCGGGCCATTTTCCATGCCCAACTGGCGCAGGTAGTTCTCGACCGCCGCGCAGGCGACGCCAAAGCCGCCCACATAGGGCACAGGCCAACGCGCCACGTTAGCGGTGATGCCGACGATCACGCCGCCACCATGCTGGCCCATATGCCGGGCGGCGGCCGTGCCGGTGTGAAACCAGGTGGTCAGCGCACTACGGACCGGCGCGATCATGCGGTCGAATGGCATGTCGGTGAACAACTGGCCCTGTGTATCGTCCCAGGAGACGCCATTGAACATCAGCCTGACCGGTCCGGCCTTGGCGGCCACATCGGCCAGATGCGCCTCGACCGAAGCACTATCCATGGCATCGAGCGTGGCGATTTCGGCCCTGCCGCCGGCTGTTCGTATGTCGGCGGCCACCGTCTCGAGCCCGGCGCGGTTACGCGCTGCCAGGAACACATAAGCCCCCTCGCGCGCATAGGCCCTGGCCACCGCGCCTCCAACAGCGCCGCTGCCGCCATAGACGATCGCCGTCTTGTCCTTGAGCAGCATGGATGCCCTCCCTCGTCTTGTCCCGAGGCAAGGACGGCGGAAGGCGGGCAATCCCGACACGGGCCGCGAAAAATTTAGCGCTGGTCGGGCGGCGGCACGTCGGTGCTGGTTTTGCACTCGATCAGCCAGACATCATAGATGGCATGATCCACAGCATTGAGCGCGGGGCTGTCGGCAAACATCCAGCCGGTGAAGATGCGCTTGGAGACACCCGTCAGGCTGCGCTGGTCGACCTCTAAAAACGCCGAGACGCGCTGTGTTTCTGTCGCCGGGCGGTTGTAGCAGGCGCGTGGCGTGATCTCGAGCGCACCGAACAGCACGGTTTCGTCGATATAGACGTCGAAGCGGGTAATGCGGCCGGTGATCTTGTCGAGCCCGGCGAAGGTCGCCACCGGATTGGCCACGGGCTGGGCCATTGCGGGCGCGGCGAAACCGAACAGCGCCAGCAAAACCGCCAGCGTCTTGGCCAATATCAACATGTGCCGGAAGCGCGGCTGCAAGGCGCCGCGACCCTTATTCGGGCGACCAGGCGTTGTAGTCACCGGTGACGCGCGGACGCTCGCCCTTGTTGAGCAGGCTCCCATCGGGGCGATAGGCCGCGGCCGTGCCGGTCAGGTTGGCCTCATGCGGCTTTTCCCAGGCGCGGGCAGCATATTTGGCATCGGTGGGCACGACATCGGTGCGGTGATGCATCCAGCCATGCCACCCGGGCGGGATGGACGAGGCATCGGCATAGCCACTGCCATAGGTCACATAACGCCGGTCGGCCTTGCGGTCCTGGTAGTATTTGTTGCCGAACTCGTCGCTGCCGACATAGTCGCCGAAGCGCCAGATCCACAGCCGCGTGCCCCAGGTCTGGCCG
>CBIGSA010000215.1:0-5969 GCA_966192215.1 uncultured Devosia sp.
GCTCGAACCCGCGACCTCCGGCGTGACAGGCCGGCGCTCTAACCAACTGAGCTACTCCCGCAGCGCTTGCAAACAAGTCGTTCGCGCAACGTGGCGTCCGTTTACCCACCGCCTCGGCGCAAGTCAAGCGAGGTTGAGAGGATCAGGACGACATTTTCATGAATGTCGCCATTCCATGTGGAAAAGTGCCGGCAAGACAGACGCTAGCAGCCGTTGCCTGATGCAGAAGGTGAGATTCACGCATTCGGCGAATTCGCTAACAGACTGTTGGCATTGACGAATGGAAGTGGTGGGCGATGACGGGCTCGAACCGCCGACATCTTCGGTGTAAACGAAGCGCTCTACCAACTGAGCTAATCGCCCGCAGGGCCAATGGCCCGCTGCAAGGTGGCCTTGTTATTGCCCCTGCCCGCCAGCGTCAACCGGCAAAAATGCAATGGCCCCGGCGCAATGCGCTCGGGGCCGATCGGTATGCCGATCCCGGGGCCGGACCTGCCGGCCCCTGACGATCTTAGTTGATCGCATCCTTCAGGCCCTTGCCGGGCTTGAACTTGGCCTGGTTCGAGGCCGGGATCTTGATCTCGGCGCCGGTGGCCGGGTTGCGACCGGTCGAAGCCTTGCGCTGCGACACGGCGAAGGTGCCGAAACCAACGAGACGGACTTCTTCACCCTTCTTCAGGGAGCCGGTGATTGCCTCGAACACTGCGTCCACCGCTTCAGCGGCCTGTGCCTTGGTAATCGTCGCTTTGTCGGCAACGACGCCAACCAGATCGTTCTTGTTCATAGCGTTTCCTCACAGTGAATTGCCCGCCCTCGCTGGCGAAGCTTGAAACGCGGCAACCCTTGGTCGATTCTGCACGAAAGGCAAGGATTTCCGGGGTTTTGACGAGGCCGGACGGTGCAAAGCTGTTAATGGACCGGAAATATCCACCCTGCAAGTCCCGAACTGTGGATTTTTGCCGGTTTTCCGGGCTTTTCTGCTTGTCTGTGGCCTATTCCCCTGCCGCGGGCGCAGGTGCGGCGCCCCGCCTGATTCCCAGCATAAGTGGAAGTGCCAACAGGTAAATTCCGGCTCCGATGATCCAGATCAGCCCAGGCCAGGAGCCGCGAACGCCGAAATAGACGAAGCTGAAGAAAAGTGGCCCGAACACCGCCGCAAGGCTGACCAGACTCGCCAAGACGCCCTGCAACTGCCCCTGCTTGTCGGCGTCCACCTGGGTGGTGGTGAAGGACTGTAGGGCCGGCATGCCGATGCCGCCCAGGGCAAAGAGTGGCGCCAGGGCAAAGAGAATCCAGCCCTGCGTAGCCACACCCAGAATCACCAGCGCCGTCAACTCGCAGGCCATGCCGACCACCAGCGCCCAGCGTTCGCCCAGCCGGGCCACGGCCGGTCCGGTGAGGAAGGCCTGCGCGCCGGCATGGAATACGCCGAATGCGCCCAGCGACAGGCCGATCATCATGCCGTTCCACTGGAAGCTGTCCTCGCTGAACAGCGCCCAGATCGTGCCATACATGGTGCCGACGAAATTCATGATGACGAAAATGGCCATCAGCGGAATCAGTGCCGAGAAGGTCAGCGCCCATTTGAGGGGCTTGAACGGGTTGAGCGTATCCCAGGTGAACTGGGCGCCGGGCTGGCCCTTGCGCGATTCCGGCAGCACGAACAGCGCCAGCGCGAAATTGACGCCATTGAGCAGGGCCGCCGCAATGAAGGGCGCCCGCACCCAGATATCGCCGAGAATGCCGCCAAGCACCGGTCCGATGATGAAACCGATACCGAACATGGCGTGGAAGAGGCCAAAGCGCTTGGCGCGCTCCTCCTCGGTGGAAATGTCAGTGATATAGGCGGTGGCCACCGCCATGTTGGCACTGGTTATGCCGGAAATGGCTCGCCCCAGCACCAACAGCCAGAGTTCGGGCGCGAAAGCCATGATGAGATAGTCGATGGCCGCGCCAGCCAGGGAAACAAGTAGCACTGGCCGGCGACCGAACCGATCGCTCAGCACGCCCAGAATGGGCGAGAACAGGAACTGGCAGGCCGAGTAGAGGGCCAGCATCACGCCGAGCAGCGTCGCCACTTCGGAAATGTGCCCCACATCGCGCAGCAAAGCTGGCAGAATTGGGAAGATCAGGCCGATGCCGACGGCATCGAGCGTGACGGCGGCGAGAATGACGACGAGGGCCTTGTTCAAGGGATACTCCTGTTTGCTTCGCCAGCCGACAAAGGGAGGTAGGGCGTTCACGGGCACGTTACAAGCCCGCCTGGTTATGACGGATGGTGCTGACAGATTTAGACAGCAGCATTTGGTGCGCTGTCATCGGAGGAGAACGTGATAGTCCAAACCATCAGAACCGCGAGAAACCCATGGTGGTCGCCTATATCGTGCAGGGCTTTTCGTTGAGGGGGCGCAAGCTGACCCCCGACCAGCCCAGAACGGCCAAGACTGCGGAGGCGGCAGTGATGCTGGCCGAACGGATGGCAACGACGCGCGCCGGCGTATTCGCTTTTTCGCAGGCGGTCGATATCGAGACGGACACCTATGACGAGCCCAGGGTGCTGCTGCGACTTGGCGACCTGCCGCCCGGGTTGCCAGAGTAGCAGGGAACCCTTTCTCTCCAGCGCGACCAACCCTGTGAGCGGGCTCGGTCGTCGCCTGCTCAATCCTGCCGGATCATCCTGGCAGTGGCGTCCATCTCGGCACCGAACCTGCGAAGCACACGCAGCGCCAGGAGCGTATTCCATCTGCTGGGTTGCCCGACCTTTTCCATCTGGAAATGGACCTGACCGGGATGTCCCGCCGGCAGCAGCCATCGCCCATTCGGCTGCTTCTTCGAGGCTACGATTGCCAGCGCATCCGACATGCGTGGATCCCAGGGCTGACCGGCAGCCCGAAAGTGGTCCAAGGCGCGGAGGATGTTGAACTTCCATCGCGGCGGGTACACAAGGCGCAGCATTTGCGGACTTATGATCTCGCCCGTGCGTTGCGAGCGAAACAAGCGGTGCCGGAGCATGAACTCGCGAGCCGAAGCAGCCGCCTCCGCCAGCTCAGGCAGTCGGTAGGCATAGCCGCTCACTGCATACTGCTGAATGCCCTCCGCCACCGATAAGCTGGAGTGCAATGAGCTGTGCTGCGCGCCCGAGGTATTCCTGAGGCAGTTGAAACCGCCATCGTCCATTCGCTGGGCAAGGATGAAATCGACGATGGACTGCAGGTCGGTGTCGTTTGTCTGGAAATAGGAGGCATAGTTGAGGAACATGCCGTTGACGCAGACATCGCTCACTGGGATCGAGCGGGCCGGGCCAATCCCACCGTCGGGCCGCTTCTCCTCGGATGCGATTTTGGCAATGCTCTGCCGGACTTGCTCGTTGCGTGGATCAAGCTCCAGCGCCCTGAGGTCGAGCAGGGTATAGTGTGAACTGATCCATTTGGGCTGGTAGAAGCGCTGCCCCCAGGTACCGTCGGCATGCCGCGCGGCGAGGAAGCGCTTACCCCACCCCTCGCTTGCGATCCGAGCCTGCAACCGCTGATCCGTGTCATCGAGCAGGTCCCGCCGGGTCTGAAAGACTATGGCAACATCGCCGGCAAGCAGCCAGTCCAGTACCTCCGGATCGGCGCCGCTGCCCACTGCTTGTACCACCACATGTCTCCAGTCGGTGAGTCGATGGAGCGTAGAGCGGATGCGCGACTGGAAGTTGACCCTTATCAAGCATCCAAACAAAAACGGCGGCCCTTGCGGACCGCCGTTTTTCATCAATCAAGACCAGCCTAGTGCGGCAGGCCCGCCGTGGCATCGTCAGTGCCAGCATCGACCGTGGTGGAGACGGCCGCCGGCGCTTCGTCGAAGTTCCACTCGATCGGCTCGGGCTTGCGCACCAAAGCGCGTTCGATCACCTGGTCCATGCGGGAAACCGGGACGATTTCCATGCCCTCCTTGACGATATCAGGGATTTCGGCAAGGTCGCGGACGTTCTCCTCCGGGATCAGCACCGTCTTGATGCCGCCGCGGAGAGCTGCAAGCAGCTTTTCCTTGAGGCCGCCGATGGGCAGCACCCTGCCTCGCAGCGTGATCTCGCCGGTCATGGCGACATCATTGCGGACAGCGATGCCGGTCATGACCGAAACGATGGCGGTGGCCAGGCCAATGCCGGCCGAGGGACCATCCTTGGGGGTGGCGCCTTCGGGCAGGTGGACGTGGATGTCGCGCGTGTCGAACATCGGCGGCTTGATGCCGAAATCGATACTCCGCGAACGGACATAAGCCGTCGCAGCGGTCAGCGATTCCTTCATCACTTCCTTGATGTTGCCGGTGACCGTCATGCGGCCCTTGCCCGGCGTCATCACGCCTTCGATGGTCAGCAGCTCACCACCAACCGAGGTCCAGGCCAGGCCCGTGACCAGGCCAACCTGCGCTTCGGCTTCGATCTCGCCATGCTTGTAGATATCGGCGCCGAGATACTTGGTGAGTTTCTCCTCGTCGATGACAATCTTCTTGACCTTGGTCTTGACGATCTCGGTCACGGCCTTGCGCATCAACTTGCCGATTTCGCGCTTGAGGTTACGCACGCCCGCTTCGCGGGTGTAGCGTTGGATCAAAGCGGTCAGCATCTCGTCGGAAAGCTCGAACTCGCCATGGGCAAGGCCATTTTCCTTGAGCGTCTCGGGGATGAGGTGCTGCTTGGCGATCGCGTGCTTCTCCTGCTCGGTGTAACCCGACAGGCGAATGATCTCCATGCGGTCCATCAGCGGGCCCGGGATGTTGAGCGTGTTGGACGTAGTGACGAACATCACGTCGCTAAGGTCATAGTCGACCTCGAGATAGTGATCGGCAAAGGTGTGGTTCTGCTCGGGGTCGAGCACTTCCAGCAATGCCGAAGACGGATCGCCGCGGAAGTCCTGGCCCATCTTGTCGATCTCGTCGAGCAGGAAGAGCGGGTTGGACTTGCCGACCTTCTTGAGCGACTGGATGACCTTTCCGGGCATGGAGCCGATATAGGTGCGGCGGTGACCGCGGATTTCGGCTTCATCCCGAACGCCGCCAAGCGCCATACGCACGAATTCACGGCCGGTCGCCTTGGCGATCGACTTGCCCAGCGAGGTCTTGCCGACACCCGGAGGGCCAACCAGGCACAGGATCGGGCCCTTGAGCGAGCCGGTGCGGCCCTGCACGGCCAGATATTCAAGGATGCGTTCCTTGACCTTTTCGAGGCCATAGTGATCCTCGTCCAGCACCTTTTCGGCCAGGACCAGGTCGCGCTTGACCTTGCTCTTCTTGCCCCAGGGCAGGCCCAGCAGCGTGTCGAGATAATTGCGCACGACGGTGGCTTCAGCCGACATCGGGCTCATCGACTTGAGCTTCTTGAGCTCCGCCTCGGCCTTGGCGCGGGCTTCCTTGGAAAGCTTGGTCTTGGCGATGCGCTCCTCGATCTCCTGGATCTCGTTGGAGCCCTCTTCGCCGTCGCCCAGCTCCTTCTGGATCGCCTTCATCTGCTCGTTGAGGTAGTATTCGCGCTGCGTCTTCTCCATCTGCCGCTTGACGCGGGAACGGATGCGCTTTTCCACCTGCAACACGCCGATCTCGCCTTCCATCAGGCCGAGAATCTTCTGGAAGCGCTCGGCGACCGAAACGGTCGAGAGCAGGTCTTCCTTCTCGTTGATCTTGATGACCAGGTGGCTGGCAATGGTGTCGGCGAGCTTGCTGTGGTTCTCGATCTGCCCGACGGCAGCAACGACCTCGGCCGAAATTTTCTTGTTGAGCTTCACATAGGACTCGAACTCGGTGGTGGCCGAGCGGGCCAGGGCCTCGATCTCGGTCGCATCCTCGGCCGGTTCGGGCAGGATGGAGGCTTCGGCCTCGAAATATTCGTCGGTCTGGAGGTACCGATCGATGGTGGCGCGACTCAGGCCTTCGACCAACACCTTGACCGTGCCGTCGGGGAGCTTGAGGAGCTGCAGGATGGTCGCGACCGT
>CBIGSA010000216.1:0-5917 GCA_966192215.1 uncultured Devosia sp.
CCAGGCGCCAAAGGAGAAGCCGGCAATCCAGCAGCCGCGCGACTCGCGGTTGATCACCTGTAGCCAGTCCAGCGCCGCGGCAGCGTCGGAAAGCTCGCCGATACCGTGGTCGAACATGCCCTGGCTGCGGCCCACCCCGCGCGAATTGAACCGCAGTACGGCAAAGCCGCGCTCTGCGAACATATAGAAGAGATTATAGACGATCTGGTTGTTCATCGTCCCGCCGAACTGGGGATGCGGATGCAGCACGATGGCGATCGGCGCATTGGGCTCCTTGCCCGGCTGGTAGCGGCCTTCGAGGCGTCCCTCGGGTCCGTTGAAGATCACTTCTGGCATGGTCTTGTTCTTCCGGCCGTTCGGCTCTGTTGGTGTGGTTTGCGTGGGTCCCCTGTGGCGGCGTTGCAGCTTGACTAAGCCCGCTCCGCTCCCTAAAACATGGGTCGCAAAATCTAGTTTAGAATTATTCGAAACTCGGTTTTGAGCCGCTCTGCGGCCTGCAAGAGCGCCCCTTGTAATGAAGTTGGGCGACAAATTTCAAGAAGTGTTTGAGCCAACGGGCGCGTCAGCGCCTCGGCCCGGGCATGGAAGGCATGACTGGCGCGCATGCGCCGCACGGGAAACCGATGACGAGACCGGCGATCTATCTTGATCACAATGCCGCGTCCCCGCTTCTGCCGGAGGCGCGGGCGGCGCTCGTCAACGCCCTCGATCTCGTGGGCAATGCCTCATCGGTGCATGGCCATGGCCGTGCATTGCGCAATCTCATCGATACGGCCCGCGCGCAGGTGGCAGCCCTTGCGGGCGCCGAGCGCAAGCAGGTCGTCTTCACCGGCTCAGCCACCGAAGCCATCACCCAGGCTATTGTAGGTGGCGCAAGGGCCTTTGCGGCAGGCGCCGTGGTTATCAGCGCCGGCGAACATGCGGCGGTGTCCAAGGCCGCCGAGGCAACGGGCCTGCCGATCACCACAATCGGACTTCTGCCGGACGGCAGTATTGATCTCGATCAATTGGCCGGCGTGATCACGCAGGCCGAAGGCAACCTGCTGGTGGCTTTGCATTGGGTCAACAACGAGACCGGGGTGGTGCAGGACATCACGCGCATCAATGCCCTGGTCGGCCCCACCCGTCACACGCTTTTTATTGATGCCGTGCAGGCCTTTGGCAAGCTGCCTCTCGATTTTGCCGCCTCGGCACCCGATATGATGGCGGTGAGCGGCCACAAGATAGGCGCCCCCCAGGGCATTGGCGCGCTGCTGGTCAAGGCGCATGCCGACACGGTCCGGCTGATTCCGGGCGGTGGGCAGGAGCAGGGAAGGCGTGGCGGCACCGAGGCAGCGGCGCTGATCGCGGCTTTCGGTGCAGCGGCAGCGGCTTTCGAAACCCGTTATGCGGCCGCAGGCGTGCCTGCGCTTGTCTCGCGGCTGGAAGCGGGCTTGCCTGCCGATTGCACGGTGTTTGGCGGCAATCGCCTTGGCAATGTCGTCAATTTCGCCGTGCCCGGCATCAAGAATGCCACGGCGATGATGGCGCTGGATCTGGCTGGCATCTCGGTCTCCTCAGGTTCGGCCTGTTCGTCCGGCAAGGTTGGGCCCAGCCATGTGCTATCGGCCATGGGCATCGCGCCCGAACTGGCCGATTGCGCCCTGCGCGTCAGCCTGGGCTGGAATTCCACCGGTGATGACGTTGATGCGTTCCTCGCCGGTTACCGATCAATCCTGGAGCGTCACCGGGCGCGGCAGGGGCAGGCGGCCTGAGGCCGCAACAGTTTTAGACGGCTCGCGGCGACCTTGAATCGCCACCGGGCAAATAGGAGAAGCCACTATGGCGGACTACAATATCCCGACGCTCAAGGAAGAGATCGACCGCGAAACCGTTGAATCGGTGCTGGCGCTCGATGTCGACAAGTACAAGTACGGCTTCGAGACCGATATCGAATCCGACATGGCCCCCAAGGGGCTGAGCGAGGATACCGTCCGCTTCATCTCGGCCAAGAAGAACGAGCCCCAGTGGATGCTCGACTGGCGCCTGGAAGCCTATCGCCGCTTCCTCACCATGACCGAGCCGACCTGGGCCAAGGTGCATTACCCGCAGATCGACCTGCAGGACATGTACTATTACGCGGCGCCGAAATCCTCGCCGGCCCCCAAGAGCCTCGACGAGGTCGATCCGGCGCTGATCGCCATGTATGACAAGCTGGGCGTGCCCCTCAAGGAGCGCGAAATCCTGGCCGGCGTCGAGCGCCCCGTGGCGGTCGATGCGGTGATGGACTCGGTGTCCGTCGTCACCACCTTCCGCGAGGAACTGGCCAAGGTCGGCATCATCTTCTGCTCGATCTCCGAAGCCATCCGCGAATATCCCGAACTGGTCCAGAAATACCTGGCCTCGGTGGTGCCGGTTTCCGACAACTATTTCGCCACGCTGAATTCGGCCGTCTTCACCGACGGGTCCTTCGTCTACATCCCCAAGGGCGTCCGCTGCCCGATGGAATTGTCGACCTATTTCCGCATCAACGAGAAGAAGACCGGCCAGTTCGAGCGCACGCTGATCATCGCCGAAGCCGATAGCTATGTGAGCTATCTCGAAGGCTGCACCGCGCCGATGCGCGATGAATCCCAGCTGCACGCCGCCGTGGTGGAACTGGTGGCGCTCGACAATGCCGAGATCAAGTATTCCACCGTCCAGAACTGGTATCCCGGCGACAAGGACGGCAAGGGCGGCATCTACAATTTCGTCACCAAGCGCGGTGACTGCCGCGGCGTGAACTCCAAGATCTCCTGGACGCAGGTCGAAACCGGCTCGGCCATCACCTGGAAATATCCGAGCTGCATCCTGCGCGGCGACGGCTCGCGCGGCGAATTCTATTCCATCGCCATTTCCAACGGCTACCAGCAGGTCGATAGCGGCACCAAGATGCTGCATCTGGGCAAGAACACCTCCAGCCGCATCATCGCCAAGGGCATTGCCGCCGGCTTCTCGGACAATACCTATCGCGGCCAGGTCTCGGCGCATGCCAAGGCCAGGAATGCCCGCAACTTTACCCAGTGCGACAGCCTGCTGATCGGCGACAAGTGCGGCGCCCACACGGTTCCCTACATCGAGAGCCGCAACGGCACGGCCGTCTTCGAGCACGAAGCCACCACGTCCAAGATTTCCGACGACCAGATGTTCTATTGCCAGCAGCGCGGCCTTTCCGAAGAGGAAGCCGTGGCGCTGATCGTCAACGGCTTCGTCCGCGACGTGCTGCAGCATCTGCCCATGGAGTTCATGGTCGAAACCCAGAAGCTGATCTCGATCAGCCTCGAAGGCAGCGTGGGCTAGATGACGACGGAAACGCGTAACCCGGTAGTTTCACTTGCCTCCCTGGCGCTCGATGCCTGGGAGCAGGGCACGCTCTACAAGTCTGCCGATACCTCCTTCGGCAAGCTGCTGGGTCTCAGCGCGCTGGGCATCAGCTACAACGAAGTGCCACCGGGCAAGTCGAGCTGTCCCTTCCACAACCACCACGTCGAGGAAGAACTCTTCATCGTGCTGGAAGGCGAGGGGACCTATCGCTTCGGTGACGAGCGCCACCCATTCAAGGCCGGCGATGTGCTCGGCGCGCCCAATGGCGGCCCGGAAACTGCGCACCAGATCCTCAATACCGGGTCAGTGACGCTCAAATATCTGGGCATTGCCAATAATGCCGATACCGAGGTCTGCGAATACCCGGACTCCGGCAAATTCCAGGTGACGAGCCGCACATCGGCTACCCGCCGCCTGCGCCACTGCGGCCGCGAAGGCCAGGACCATCTTGATTACTGGGACGGCGAGCCGGGCGCCTGAGGCGCCGCCGCTGTCTGAACCGAATGACTGGAGACCTGATATGACCACCCCGATCCTTGAAATCCGCAACCTGCACGCGCGCATCGAAGAGCGCGAAATCCTCAAGGGCGTGAACCTCACCATTCCGGCCGGGCAGGTGCATGCCATCATGGGCCGCAACGGCTCGGGCAAGTCGACGCTGAGCTATGTGCTGGCCGGCAAGGAGGACTATGAGGTCACCGAGGGCGAAATCCTGCTCAATGGCGAAAATATCCTCGAAATGGAACCGGCCGAGCGCGCTGTCGCCGGCATTTTCCTCGCCTTCCAGTACCCGATCGAAATCCCCGGCGTCGCCACGATGACCTTCCTCAAGGCTGCCATCAATGCCCAGCGCAAGGCGCGCGGCGAGGGTGAGCTGTCGACGCCCGATTTCATGCGCGCCGTCAAGGAAGCCGGCGCCCAGCTCAATATCGATGCGGATATGCTCAAGCGCCCGCTCAATGTCGGTTTCTCGGGTGGCGAAAAGAAGCGCGCCGAAATCCTGCAGATGGCTTTGCTGAAGCCCGCGCTCTGCGTGCTCGACGAAACCGACTCCGGCCTCGACATCGATGCGCTGCAGGTCGTGTCGCGCGGCGTCAACGCCCTGCGCGATACCGGCCGCTCCATGCTGGTCATCACCCACTATCAGCGCCTGCTGAACCACATCGTGCCCGACGTGGTGCATGTGTTCAGCGACGGCAGGATCGTGGAGAGCGGCGACAAGGACCTGGCTTTGCAGCTCGAAGCCAAGGGCTATGCCGATTTCGACGCGACGGCGGCCTGACCCATGGCACTTCCCGTTCCCGTCCGGCTGGGTGCAGCCGAGAATACCCTGATCGACCAGCTCAAGAGCGTGGGCGCCGACGCGACCGCCGAACGGATCACCGTCGCCGGCCTGCCGACGCGCCGCGTCGAAAGCTATCACTATACCGACCTCAAGACCCTGCTGCGCGCCATTCCGCCGCTGGCCCAGGCCGCCAATGAAGCCAGCGCTCCGGCTTTGCGCGTGCCCGGCGCCTATCAGCTGATGATCGCCAATGGCGTCATCCAGGCCGCCTCGACGGCCCCGGCCGGCGTCATCGTCGGCAAGGCGCATGGCGGCGTCCTCACCACGCGGGATGATGTTCTGGTCCATCTCAATGGCGCCTTCGCCAAGGAAAGCCTGACGCTGACGCTGGAAAACAGCGTCGATCCGGTGATCCAGATCGACCGCCGCAGCGAGGACGAGGCCGCCCATGTCGCGGACTCGCTCAAGGTCTTCTTGGCAGACGGCGCTTCGGCGGTTATCCTTGAAACCTTCTCGGGTTCCGATGCGGCCCATGTCGGCAACCACGCCACCTATATCGCCCTGGGGAAGGGTGCGCAGGTGACCCACATCACGGTGGACCTGTCGCCCAGGGCCGCAGCCCATTTCGCCAGCAACGAATACCATGTCGGCGAGGGCGCAAAGCTCCGCACGCTGGTCATCCATGCCGGCGCGGGCCTCGCCCGTACCCAGCTTTTCCCCCGCTATGAAGGCGCGGGCGCCCATGGCGACATTACCGGGCTCAACATGGTGGTCGATGGCCAGCATGCCGACATCACCATGGATGCCAGCCATGCCGTGCCACATACGTCGTCCCAGCCGCTGTTCAAGTCCATTGCCCGCGGCCGCGGCAAGGCCGTGGTGCAGGGCAAGCTGGTCGTCGCCCGCGACGCCCAGAAGACCGACGCCAAGTTCATGCATCAGGGCCTGATGCTGTCGGACGAGGCGGAAATCCTCAGCAAGCCCGAGCTCGAAATCTACGCCGACGACGTCGTCTGCGGCCATGGTTCGACCTGCGGCAAGCTGGACGAGGATTCCATGTTCTACCTCACCAGCCGCGGCATCCCTAAAGATGAAGCCGAAACCATGCTGGTGCGCGGCTTCATCGAGGAACTGCTCGATCCCGTCGAGGACGAGGCCCTGGCCGAAGCCCTGCACGGCATCGTGGATGGCTGGCTGCTGGGGAAGTAATCCGGTGGGTGGGGCTACCCCACCCTCATTCCTCCCCACAAGGGGCAGGTCCGCGCTTCTTCCGAACAACGTTATCGAATG
>CBIGSA010000217.1:0-5888 GCA_966192215.1 uncultured Devosia sp.
GCCCAAATAGTTAACAAAGTTTAATTCGGTTCGGCAATACGCAAACGACGTTAGGATGAATTTAGTCTAAGTCGTTGAAATTTAAGGGTTAATCTTATCTATTTTTCTTAAGAAAATGGTTTAAGAAGTCGTTTCAACCGACTCTTCCGACTCAAGCAATTGTGGCTATGTCAGGGGTTTGGCGCGGGGTCGGTGCAATGCAGCGGACAGACGGGGCCAACCCCTCAAATAGCGCCTTTTGCTTAACGATGGGTTACTCTCTGATTCGCGTTCCAACGCGATTCGACTGGCGTGGAAACCATAGTCATTTGCGGCACCAGGGTTAAAGTTGCGGCATGAAAGCGCTGATTTCGGCTATCGAGGCGATTGACGACATCGAGGTGTTCGGCCGGGTCAAATCCGTGCAGGGCCTGCTCGTCGAAATTGTCGGGCCGGTGCGCGAATTGCGTGTTGGCGGCAGGGTGCAGATCGAGACGGTCAACGAGGACCTGCTGGCCGCCGAAATCATCGGCTTCAAGGACGGCCATGCGCTCTGTCTGCCCTTTGGGCAGCTTTCCGGCGTGCGGCTGGGCTGCAAGGCGGTGTTCCAGCGCCATGACGGGGCGGCTTTTCCTTCCGAGGGCTGGCTGGGCCGGGTCATCAATGCCGATGGCGAGCCGATCGACGGCAAGGGGCCGCTGCCGCGTGGGGCCACGCCCTATCCGCTACGCCAGAATCCGCTGCTGGCCCATGACCGGGTGCGGGTGGGCGATCCGCTCGACCTGGGCGTGCGATGCCTCAATACCTTCACCACGGTCTGCGAGGGCCAGCGGTTGGGCATCTTTGCCGGCTCGGGCGTCGGCAAGTCGGTGCTCATGTCCATGCTGGCGCGCAATACCAATGTCGACGTGACGGTGATCGGGCTGATCGGCGAGCGGGGGCGCGAGGTGCACGAATTCATCCAGGAGTATCTGGGCGAAGAAGGGCTGAAGCACGCCGTCGTCGTTGTGGCCACCAGTGACGAGGCTGCGCTGATGCGGCGGCAGGCGGCCTATTTGAGCCTGGCGCTGTCAGAATATTTCCGCGACCAGGGCAAGCGCGTGCTGTGCATGATGGATAGCCTGACCCGCTTTGCCATGGCGCAGCGCGAAATTGGCCTCGCCATCGGGGAGCCGCCGACGGCCAAGGGCTATCCGCCGACCGTGTTCACCGAATTGCCGCGCCTGCTGGAACGGGCGGGGCCGGGAACACCGACGACAGGTTCTGTTACCGGACTTTTTACCGTTTTGGTCGAAGGTGATGATCACAATGAGCCCATTGCGGATGCCGTGCGCGGTATTCTTGATGGGCACATCGTGATGGAGCGCGGGATTGCCGAGCGGGGACGCTACCCGGCGGTCAACGTACTCCGGTCCATCTCGCGCACCATGCCAGGGTGTGTTCCGGTCGAAGTCCGGCCGGTCCTGCAGAAGGCGCGAGAACTCATGTCCATCTATTCGGACATGGAGGAACTGATCCGGCTGGGGGCTTACCGGAAAGGGTCAGATCCGAAAGTGGACCGCGCGATCGCCATTTATCCCGCGCTCGAGGCGTTTCTCGGGCAGGAGCGGGAGGAGACGACCGGAATCGCCGAGGGCTATAAAATGCTCGAAGCGATCGTGGCCGAGGCGGGCGCGGCAGACTGATGGGGCCGTGTATGGGTTCCGGAACTGACTTGGTGTGTAAGGAGTACAGGTCTTGAAATCGCGCAGCGAGAGCCTCATCCGGCTCAAGAAATTCCAGGTGGACGAGAAGCGCCGTCAGGTTGCGCAGATCGAGATGATGATTGCCGATTTCGAGCGCATGGCGTCCGAACTCGACCAGCAGATCGAAATCGAGCACACCAAGACCGGCATTTCCGATGTGGCCCATTTCGCCTATTCGACCTTTGCCAAGGCCGCGCTGACCCGGCGCGACAACCTGCTCAATTCGGCTAATGACATGAAGGGCAAGCTCGAAGCGGCCCAGGACAGCCTCGCCGAGGCGCTTGAGGAGCTCAAGAAGGTCGAGCTGCTCGACCAGCGCGAGCATCAGCGCGAAGCGGCCGAGCAGCTCAAGGTGGAGCAGGCCGAATATGACGAGATCGGCCGGCTGCGCTTCTCGCGCCAGTAATCGGCAGCGACAGGATTTTGAAAGGCCCGCGCGATGCGGGCCTTTGCTTATGGCGCGATGACGATGCGCTGCGTCTCCCGCTCATCGGCATAGGTGGCCGGCTCGTAGGCCGGCTGGCTTTCGAGCTGCTGGCCGGTGGTGTTGAGGAACAGGTAGCGGTTGCCGAACGTATCGGCGGAAAAGACCAGGTCGTCGGCTGCGACCGCTATCGGGCGGGCGCCGAGGCCCAGGAAGCCGCCGACATCGACAATGACGGCATCGAAGCTGCCATCGGGATTGACCAGGACATCGCTGATGGTGCCGATCTGGCTATCGTCATTGCCATAGACCCCGATACCCCGCAGGTCATCGGCGCTGAGGCCGAATTCGTCGAATGGCGTCAGGCCTTCCCGGTCCAGCGGCGTGGTGATGTGCTGTCGTTCGGGCTGGTCCGTCGTGAGAGCCGGATCGATATTGGTGTCATTGGGATCGCCATCGACCAACTGGTTCTCCTCCTGCTGGGGGGTGAGGGCGGGCTCGCCGGTTACCTCCTCGCTGTCGGACCAGATGAAGGCCGGTGCGGTGGCCAGCGCCTCGGCTGTCGTCGCCAGTACCCAGCGGCGGGAGCCATCCTCGCGCACAGCCCATTCGAGCTGGGCGAAATCCACCGCGACATCCTTAGGATCGCTGCCGGACAGGCCGATGACCACGGCAGATATGCCGAGGCCGGAGGTCACGACCATGTCGGTAATGGTGCCGAGCTGCTCGGCGTCGTCTTCGACCGAGGCATAGACCGTTTCGCCCAGCAGAGCCGTCACCAGCACGTCCTCGCCGCCGGTCGCATAACCCTCGGACAGCACGGTGGGTGGTGTCAGGCCGCTCTGTTCAAGCTCGGTTGGGGCAGCGGGGGCCTGAGCGAGTGCCGGCGTGACGAGCAGCAGGGCCAGGGGCGCGGCGATGACGAATGGGCGCAGCATGAGAATCTCCTGTGACGCAAAGGGCCGGCCCGAGGGCCGGCCCTTCAGGCATTAATCCGCCAGGGATCAGTTGGTTGCCGGAGCGGCCGGCTCAGCTGCAGGGGCAGCCGGATCAGCGGCCGGAGCCATGGGGTCGGCCGGGGCAGCCGGAGCCATCGCATCGGCACCGGCATCGGCCGGCTCATCTTCTTCCCAGACGAAGTCCGGAGCAGCCGTCAGGGCATCGGCCGTGGTGGGCAGCACCCAGCGTTCGGTATTGTCCGCGGCCAGGGTGAATTCGAGCGACTGGAAGTCGACGGCCACGGCCTTTTCGCCGATGCCCAGGAATCCGCCCACGCCGATGATGACAGCAGTGATCTGGCCGTCTTCGGCGAAGACGAGGTCAGTGATATTGCCGATTTCCTCGGCATCATCGCCAGCACTGGAATAGACGGGCTGATCGATCAGGCGCGAAGCGAGATTGTCGGTGTCAGCGGCGACATAGCCGGCCGACATGTCCCAGGGCTCGTGGACATCGGTTTCTTCCATGGCGCCGGATTCGACGTCGGCACCAGCCGCAGGATCAGTGGCTGCAGGAGCGGCAGGGGCAGCAGGATCGGCCGGCGCAGCCGGCTCGGCCGCAGGAGCCGCCGGATCGGCGGGGGCTTCGGTTGCGGGTGCCGCCGGATCGGCAGGCGCGGCATCCTGAGCGATGGCGCCAGTGGCGAGCAGCGCGGCGAGGGCCGTAGTGGCCAGAAGGGTGCGGATCATTGTAGGCTCCATAGGTTCATCGTTAGCGGTGAACGGGCCGTGCGGTGCAAAACTTGCCGGTGGCGCACCGTGCGGCCCATGATGTTTCGACAACGCAGCGACAAGCGCAGACGTTCCGGGCCGAAATGTCGCGGTGGAATTGAAAAGGCCGGCTCTCGCAACGAGGCCGGCCTTCTCCGCCTCCCTGGCGGTATTGTTCCGGGCGCCGCGCAATGGCTGCGCAGGCCTCCCAACATCGGTGACAATAGCGCAATTGGCGGGGCAGGGGACCCGTTGTCGGGCGACAGGCTTAAGAGGGCGCTAACTGGTTAATACCGCCGTTTCCCGGTCATAGCTGCGCATGGCGCGGTGGGGCATGCCGCCATCCTGGAATTCGGGGCCGAAGGCGGCGAAGCCGAGCTTTTCATACATGCCCAGCTTGTCGGACTGGGCCGTGAGGTAGAAGCGGTCGCGGCCCCTGGCGCGGGCATGGTCCATGGCGGCCACCATCATCTGCCTGGCAATGCCGTGGCCGCGGAAGGACTGGCGCACGGCGACGCGGCCGATCTTGACGTGTTCGGGCTTGTCGATGAGCCGCAGCGTGCCGACGACCTCGCCTTCGGCAATGGCGACTAAATGGGTCGCGGTCATGTCGTCGGCGTCGTGCTCCTCCTCTTCGGGCACCTTCTGCTCCCAGACGAAGACTTCGCGCCGCAGCGCGAAGGCGGCGTTGCAGAGCGTGGAGAAGGGCGGGACGACGAGGATCGTGACGGACATGGCGCGAGCTTAGCGGAGGCGGACCATGCCTGCCTAGGGCCGGCCGCGAACCAGGCCATGCACGAAGCCGAGCTTTTCAATGACCTGCGGCGTGAGCACGAAGGGATAGGCGTCGGGGTGACCCATGGCACGGTTGAGATTGTTGAGCATGGAGGCCAGCGGAATCCAGTTGTCGACGATCGTCTGGATATCAGACTCGACATAGGGGTCGAAGTCGACATGGACGGCAAGGCTGGCATCGCGGGGCCTGGCGCGGACGCCGAAGGCCGCGGCCATTTCGACCGTATCGGTGATGTGCAGATAATGCGCGAAGGCTTCGGCGAAATCCTCCCAGGGATGAGCGGTGGCATAGGCGCTGATATGCGTCTGCGGCCAGCCGGCGGGCGCGCCATTGGCGTAATAGGCCTGAAGCGCGGCGGCATAGTCGCCGGTTTCGTCGCCGAACAAGGTGCGGAAGCGGGTTTGGGCCGGGTGACCGGCGACCAGCAGATCCCAGTAGTGATGGCCGATCTCGTGGCGGAAATGGCCCAGCAGGGTGCGGTAGGGCTCGCCCATGCCGGTGCGGCGCGCCTCGCGCTCGGCATCGTCGGCCTCGGCCAGCGCAATGGTGATGATGCCGCTCTCATGGCCAGTCAACACCGGCTCGGAGGCCACGGGCGTATCGGCGAGAAAACGGAAGGCCAGGCCATGCGCCGGGTTTTCGTCGCGGGTCTCGAGCGGCAGGCCCAGGCGGAGCAGCGAATAGAACAGGCGCTTCTTGGCGCGCTCGATGACCTGCCAGCGGGCAAGGTTCAAAGGGTCGGCAATGGCGGGAATGGTCTCGTTGTGCCGGCAGGCGGCGCAGTAGAGGTCGCCCCCCGGCTCGGCCCGGATCAGCCAGTTGCAGGCGCCATGATGGGCATTCTCGCAGAAGATATAGGCATCGTCGGTGAAGGCCGGCGTGGACCACAGGCCGCCATCCTCGACCAGCGACACCAGGGCATTGTGTTCGGGCAGGTAGCCGAGCTGGTGCCCGCAGCGCTCGCAGACGGCGTTCTCGAAATAGACGGTATTGCCGCAATGGTCGCAGGTGAAGAGTTTCATTTCTGGCCCCGATCAGTGCCGGAACAATGCACCGGATGGATGCGCGTTCCGTTGGATTATGCATGCCGGTGCACTGGAGCACGAAGGCAAATCGTGGGCATGATGGCTGCTCCAATGGAGGCAGGCCATGAGCATCGAATTTCTCGTTACCACGCTGGTCGTGGTCGTCTCGCCCGGGACCGGGGCACTCTATACCATTGCCGCGGGGCTGAG
>CBIGSA010000218.1:0-5828 GCA_966192215.1 uncultured Devosia sp.
GTGCTATCAGGCGCGCAAATTTCGTACCGGCCCTGCGCCTGCCCCGGCTCGATCCGGAGGTGCGCCGCTTCTGGGCGCTGGCCGTGCCGGCCATCCTCACCGGCGGCATCACCCAGATCAACATCTTCGTCGGCACCATTATCGCCTCGGGCGCCGACAATGCCATTTCCATCCTCAATTATGCGGACCGGCTGTATCAGCTTCCGCTCGGCATTATCGGCATCGCCATCGGCACGGTGCTGCTGCCCGAACTCTCCAGGCATCTGAAGGGTGGCCGCGACGCCGAGGCCCGCGCCACGCAGGATCAGTCCCTGCTGGCCGCCATGCTGCTCTCCATGCCGGCGGCCACCGCGCTCATATCAATGGCCGAGCCTATCGTCCGGGTGCTGTTCGAGCGCGGCGCCTTCGACGCGCTGGCCACCACCCAGACGGCCCAGGCCCTGATGGCCTTTGCCACGGGCCTGCCGGCCTATGTGCTGATCCGCGTGCTGCAGCCGGGCTATTTCGCCCGCGAGGACACGGTGACACCCACCATTTTCGCCGGCATATCTGTCGTGGCCAATATCTCGATATCGCTGCTGCTGTTTCCCAGCCTGGTCCATGTCGGCATTGCCATCGCTACTTCGGCCTCGGCCTGGCTCAATGCGGTGCTGCTGGCCCTGTTCCTGGCACGGCGCGGCCATTTCGCCCTGACGCGGGCCGAATGGGGGCGGCATGGCCTCATCATCGCCGTCAGCGCCGTCATGGGCGGCGCGCTCTATCTGCTGGTGCAGCGCGGTGCCGCCTATTTCGCCAGCGGTGCCCCGCTCTGGCTGCAGGCGGGGCTGCTCGCCGTGCTCGTGGCCTTCGGCATGGCCACCTATTTCACCCTGGTCCACGTCACCGGCGCCCAGAAGCTGGGCCTGCTGCTGCGCCGCCTGCGGCGCGGCTGACTTGCACCCGTCCCGCCTGCCGGTGTAGTTCGGCATTATCAAATTTGATCGGTAGTTCCATGGCCTTCACCAATCGCGTGTTTTCCGGCATCCAGCCTTCGGGCGACCTGCACCTGGGCAACTATCTCGGCGCCATCAGGCGCTTTGTGCCGCTGCAGGATACGCATGACTGCATCTATTGCGTCGTGGACATGCATGCCATCACCGTCTGGCAGGACCCGGACGATCTGCGCCGCGCCACCCGCGAAGTGGCGGCCGCCTATGTCGCCGCCGGCATCGACCCCAAGCGGGCGATCATCTTCAACCAGTCCCAGGTCATGCAGCACGCCGAGCTGGCCTGGGTATTCAATTGCGTCGCCCGCATCGGCTGGATGAACCGGATGACCCAGTTCAAGGACAAGGCCGGCAAGAATTCGGAAAATGTTTCTCTGGGCCTGCTGGCTTATCCCAGCCTGATGGCCGCCGATATCCTGCTCTACAAGGCCACCCATGTGCCCGTGGGCGACGACCAGAAGCAGCACCTGGAGCTGACGCGCGACATCGCCGCCAAGTTCAACAATGACTACGCCGCTTCGATCGCCGCCCAGGGTGCCGGACAGGACGATGGCACTTTCTTTCCCATCACCGAGCCGCTGATTGCCGGCCCGGCGACGCGCATCATGAGCCTGCGCGACGGCACCAAGAAGATGAGCAAGTCGGACCCGTCCGACCAGTCGCGCATCTCCCTGCTCGATGATGCCGACGGCATTGCCAAGAAGATCAAGAAGGCCACCACCGACCCCGAGCCGCTGCCCGAGACGGTGGAAGGCCTGGCCGGCCGCGCGGAGGCCGACAATCTCGTCGGCATCTACGCCGCCTTGTCGGACCAGACCAAGGCGCAGGTCATTGCCGAATTCGGCGGCAAGGGCTGGGGTGCCTTCAAGCCGGCCCTGGCCGATCTGGCCGTGTCGGTGCTGGGGCCCATGGGCGACGAAATGCGCCGGCTGGTCGAGGATACGACCACGATCGACGCCATCCTGCGCGATGGCGCCGAGCGGGCCCGCGCGCTGGCGGAGGCGACAATGGTCGATGTCCGCTCTATTGTCGGCTTCATCCGCTGACCCGAACCCGGAGGCGCCATTGGTTTCCCAGACCGAATACAAGCGCAAATTTCTCGTCGTTATCGACGAGACGCCTGAATGCGAACGGGCGCTGACCTTCGCGGCTTACCGCGTGAAGCGAACAGGCGGCACCGTGGTGCTGATGAGCGTGGTGCAGAAGCCTGAATTCATCGGGCTGGGCGTCGAGGACGTGCTGCGTGCCGAGGCTGTTGAGGAGGCAGAGCGCAATCTCGATGTGCGTCTGGCCCGCATCCGCGACATCGGCGAGGTTCGCAGCGAATCGGTGATCCGCGAGGGGAATGCTGCCGAGGAAATCGAGCGCGTCATCGACCAGGACCGCGACATCGCCATCCTGGTGCTGGCCGCTTCAACCTCGGGAGAAGGCCCGGGCCCGCTGATCAACCACTTCGCCAACCGCGCCAATGCACTGCCCATCCCGCTGACCATCGTGCCGGGCCGGATGAGCGACGAAGAGATCATTGCGATCTGCTGAGCGGCCGCAGGCAAAATCGCGCCAGTGGCGCGCTTTTAGCGAAGCAGGCCATGAGAGCTACGCTCGAATGGCCCAGACGCGCCGCATGCTCGATGCCACTCCCTCCCCCTGTGGGAAGGCGGGCCCAAAGGGTTCGGGTGGGGGTATGTTCCGCAGGCTCAGTGCGCGTGACTCACCCCCACCCTTGATCCCTCCCCACAAGGGGGTGGGAGACGACTGCAACGCCGAGCCAAACACACACCCTCCTCCACTCATCCCCCTTGCATCCTGACCGCAAAAGTCTATTTTAGAAGCGTTCTAATCGTAAACCGCAGGCGCCCCGATGTTCATTCAGACCGAAGCCACGCCCAATCCCGCGACCCTCAAATTCCTGCCGGGGCGCGATGTGCTGGTGGGCGAGCCGCGCGATTTCCGCAGTATCGAATCTGCAGGCAATTCCCCGCTGGCCCAGGGCCTGTTCGGAATTTCCGGCGTGACCGGCGTGTTCCTCGGCTCCGACTTCATTTCGGTAACCAAGGACGATACCAACTGGGCCCATATCAAGCCGGCCATTCTCGGCGTCATCATGGACCATTTCCTGTCCGGCAAGCCCGTCATCGTCGAGGGCGGCGTTGACGTGGCCGATTTCGACGAGGTCGACGAATTCTTCGAGGAAGAAGACAGCGAGACCGTGGAAGTCATCAAGGAGTTGCTGGCCACCCGCGTGCGCCCGGCCGTGGCCATGGATGGCGGCGACATCACCTTCAAGGGCTTCAAGGAAGGCACCGTGTTCCTGCACATGCAGGGCGCCTGCTCGGGCTGCCCCTCCTCGACCGCCACGCTCAAGAGCGGCATCGAAAACCTGCTCCGCCACTTCGTGCCGGGCGTGGAAGCAGTACAGCAGGTCTGACGACAAGTTTAGCAGCAAGCCAAAGGCCCGGAGCGATCCGGGCCTTTTGGTTTGGCGCCTCGCGAAGGGCCTACTCTGCCGCTGCTTTCTCGGCGGGCGTGCGCTGGTCGGTAATGGCCAGCGGCTCGGCATTGTCGCCTTCCCGCTTGCGCCTGATGCGCAGCCGCTTGATGCGGCGGCTGTCGGCGGCGAGAATCTCGAATTCGAAACCGTCCAGCTTGCTCACCCGCTCGCCGCGCTTGGGCACGTGGCCGGCCAGGTCGAAGACCAGCCCACCGATGGTTTCCACGTCCTCGGCATATTCGCCGGGGTCGAAGTCGGGCCCCAGCATGGTCCTGACATCGTCGAGTTCCGCGCGGGCATCGGCGATATAGGTATCGGCGCCCACCTTGCGGATCAGTGCCGCGGCCATTTCGTCGTGTTCGTCCTCGATCTCGCCGACAACGGCTTCCAGCAGGTCCTCGATGGTCACGAGCCCGTCGGTGCCGCCATATTCGTCGACCACGATGGCCATGTGGACGCGCGAGGCGCGCATGGATTGCAGCAGGTCCCCCACCGGCATGAAGGTGGGCACGAACATGGCATCGCGCGTCAGGTCGAGCCTGATGATCTTCTGCTTGAGCACGCTCGAAACCAGCTTGACCGGCACATCCTTGGCCGGGTCCGTCACCGGCTCGGTGATCTTGCTGAGGGCATCCTTGACGTGGATGAAGCCCAGAATGTTGTCGAGATTGTCGTCATAGACCGGCAGGCGCGAATGGCGCACCTGGCGGAACCGGGCGATCAGCGTGCCCAGATTGACATCGGCCTCGATGGCCTGGATGTCACTGCGCTCCACCATCACGTCGGCAACCGACACATTGGAGAGCTTGAGCACATTCTGCAGGATTGTGCGCTCGCTTTCGGAGAAATCCGCGGATTCCGCGCTTCCCTGCTCTTCGAGCGCGACCTGCAGGTCGTCGCGCAGCGAAACGGTGCCGCGCGCCAGCATGGCCTTGATGCGGCTCCAGATCGATGGCCCCCGTGCGGGCACGGAGGCGGTGCTAGAGGGAGGCTCGGGGTTCGTGGGCGCCAATGGGCCCGGACTGTCGCTGTCGTTCATTGTCTCTCGCCGCGATGGAAGCGGCTTATCTGTCCTCGAAACGGGGATAATGCCCGGCTTTCGTTCCTGCCGGCCCTAATCGGCATAGGGGTCTGCGACCCCAAGGCTTGCCAATATCTGGGTTTCGAGACCCTCCATTTGAAGAGCCTCCGCATCCGTGAGGTGATCATACCCTAAAATATGCAGAAATCCATGCACCACGAGATGGGTGAAATGCGCCTCGAATGTGACGCCCTGTTCCTCCGCCTCGCGGATCAGGGTCTCGCGCGCCAGGGTAATGTCGCCCAATAGGCCGATAACCGGCCCGAAAGGCTCGATCTGCGGGAAGCTCAGCACATTGGTGGCGCTGTCCTTGCCCCGCCACTGCCTGTTGAGCTCGTGCTGCTCCTCGTCATTGGTGAGCAGGATGGACAGCTCCGCCGCGCCCTTTATCTTGGGTCTGGCAAGGCTGAGCGCCGCCAGCACGGCCTCTTCGGCGCGCGCATCGAGATTTTCGGGCCAGGCGTCATCATTGCGGATGACGGCAATGTCCAATGGTGGTCTGGGCGGCATCTGTCGGATTCAGCTCCGGGGCAAGGTGCCCAGCGTACGCTGCAGCCCCTCGGTATCCCGATCCTTTTCGGCCAGGCGTCGTTGCGCATCCTGTTCATAGGCCCGCACGATGCGGCCGACCAGCGCGTGGCGCACCACATCCTTGTCGTTGAACCGGCTGACATGCACGCCCTCGACGCCATCGAGCAGGTGCACCGCCTCGATCAGCCCGGATTTCTCACCCCGCGGCAGGTCGACCTGGGTCGGATCGCCCGTGACGATCATCTTGGAATTCTCGCCCAGGCGGGTCAGGAACATCTTCATCTGCATCGAGGTGGTGTTCTGCGCCTCGTCGAGGATCACCACGGCATTGGCCAGCGTCCGGCCGCGCATGAAGGCGAGCGGCGCCACTTCGATGATGCCCGACGTGATGCAGCGCTCGACATTTTCCGGCTTCATCATGTCGTAGAGCGCGTCATAGAGCGGGCGCAGATAGGGATCGACCTTTTCCTTCATGTCGCCGGGCAGGAACCCCAGGCGCTCACCGGCCTCGACGGCCGGGCGGGAGAGGATGATGCGGTTGATGTCGCCGCGTTCGAGCAGGCTCGCGGCATGGGCCACGGCCAGATAGGTCTTGCCGGTACCGGCGGGGCCGACGCCGAACACCAGCTCGCTCCGTTCCATGGCGCGCATATAGGCATCCTGCGCCGGAGTGCGGGCGACGATGGTGGATTTGCGCGTGGCGATCTGGGCCATGCGTACCTTGCCCTTGCGCTCCAGC
>CBIGSA010000219.1:0-5823 GCA_966192215.1 uncultured Devosia sp.
CCGAATGGCTCGAGCTCGGCCGCGCCCATGTCGAACACATAGCCGGCCTCGGCGAATACCTGCGCGGTCCGGGCGCCATAGCTGGCCGTCAGCGTATTGGTCAGACCGCCAAAGGCCACGTCGCGCCGGGTGGCGAGGCCATGCCAGGTCAGCATGGCATTGCCCTGGAGCCTCAGGGCATCGAGCGCGGCGCTGGCATAGACGCCGGCATGCAGGTTTTGCGCCGTGCCCGTGGCTGGCCGGTCGATGGCGGCAAAGCCCGATCCGGTATAGCCGCCCAGCACGCCCAGGCGCCAGTTGGTCGGCAGCAGCACGTCGGCACCGCCCAACACGCCGCCCGCGCCGGCGCTCAACCCGCCTGCACCGCCATTGGGCTCGACGCGCACATATTCGCCCAGCCCCTGCAGCCATAGGCCGACAGGCAAGGCGTCATCCGCTTCCACCACGCCCTGGCTGGCATAGGCCGAAACGGGATTGGCCTGGTCTATCGCCGCGAAAGTCTGGCGCACCCGTGCGGCGGCGAAGTTCTGCACCTGCTGGGCCAGCGCCATATTTGCGTCCTGCAGCGTACCATGCGTATCGCCAGCAAGCTGGTTCAGTGCGTTGCGCGCCTGTTCGGGTGTCAGCGTCAGCATGGCCTGGACCAGCGGATTGGTACCGGGCAGGCCAGACAGGGCCTGGCCCACCTGGCCCTGGTTGCCGGTGTTTCCCACATCCTGGAAGGCGACATCGTTGCGCGACAGGGTCAGCCACACCTCGTTGGGTTTATCGTAGTCCAGCGTGGGATCCAGGAAGGCCAGGGCGCTGGTGACGCCCGAGAATGTGCCGTTCAGGTCCGTATCGCTGCTGAGGATCCGGACGGATTGCTGCCAGTCGAACGTACCGGCCGCAGCCTGGTGCTGTACGGTTCCGCCATTGAGCGTCACCATTCCCGTCGCGGCGATGGAGTCGTGGCCGCCCGGCGCCGCATCGACCAGATAGAAGGAGCCATCCTCGAAGGTCAAGTCGCCGGCCACCGACAGCTGGCCATCGGGCGCCAGACTGCCCAATGCGTCAACCACAGTCGCGCCGACCGTACCACTGCCTCCGAGCAGGCCGCCGCCAAGGACGTCGACCGTGCCGCCCAGCGTTTGCATAACCCGCAGCGCGCCGCCCTGGACCACAGTTTCACCCGTGAACAACGAACCGTCGCCTGACAGGGTAGTGGTTCCGGCGAGCTGGAACAGGCCGCCATCGCCGACAAGGTCGGGGGTAAAATCGAGGTTGGTGGCGGTGTGGTTGAAGCCCAGCAGGCCGTCGCCGTCGCCGAAGGTGATGGTCGGGGCGTCGATCGTTCCCGGTGCTTCGGGGGTCGACAGCCCTCCGACCGTCAGCACGCCGAAGCTGTCTGCCCCGTAGGCGATGTGTACCGGGCCGCGCAGCGTGCCGCCATCACCAACCACGGCCTCGCCGTATCCCAGGTAGCCAATCATCGCATAAGTACTGGCGTCGAGCAGGCTGCCGGCGCCACTGATGCTAGCAAGGCCCATGCCATCGGTCGTCGTGCCGAGCAGCAGATGTGTGGCATTGATCACGCCCCCATCGTCGATCTGCACGCCACCCAGGCCGCGCTGGCCGGCCCAGATCTGGCCGGCATCGAGCTGGCTGCCCGCTCCAGTAACGTACAGCAAACCCTGTCCGTCTATGCTCTGCCCGATATTGATGCGCCCAGCGCCGCCCATGGCCACCGTCGAAGCGGTGGCGCCGTCGGAAATGAGCACGCCGCCCAGGCCATTGCCGCCGATAATGGTAGTGCCGGAGCTGACATCCCAACGGCTGCCTTCGCCGACAATGTTAAGAACGCCGTAGCCGTCGTAGTTCTGACCGAGCGTGGTGGCGCCGGTCACCAGCGATGCTTCGTCCAGCACACCAATGCCGCCAGTGCCCGAGGCGCCGATGATGGTGGTGCCCTGGCTGGTCACTTTTGAACCGGCACCAAAAATCTCAAGGCTGCCCACGCCTTGGTTCAGCGTGGTCGCATTGTAATGCGTGCCCAGTTGAAGCGAGGTTGTTGCCGTGAGCGTGCTGCCATCCGACACGACCACGGTGCCGTCGCCATAGGCGCCGATATTGAGCCAGCCCGTGGCCCAGTCCGAGGCGCCGGACAGGGCAACCAGGCCCTCGTCTTCTTCCAGCAGGTTGCCGGCATTGTTGTTGCTGGCTTCGCCGATGGAAGCCGACGACGTGGTCAGACTGGCGCCATTGATCAGGTCGAGCTCGGCGCCACCATCAAACGCGTCGTGGCCCACATAGAGAACATTGGCCGTCACGGTGTCGCCATCGATGGTCGGCATCAACACGGCCGGTCCGGTGATGACGATATTGGCGCCGGGGGCGGGAGCAACGCCACCAATCCAGTTGTTGCCGTCGGACATGTCGGTGCTGTCGCTGCCGTCCCAGGTCTGTGCATGGGCGGAAATCGATGCCGCAAGCACGACGGCGACGGCCATCGGCGCGAATATTTGAGCGCGATTCACGAACACAGAACTGGACATTGGTTCCCCCCAATGGCCGCAGTTATTCTTTCTTCTGTTTGGTGGTCAAGTTGACAGAAGGGTTTTGTTAAGTTTTCCCATGACCCGGTGGACATCTGTCCCGAGTGCCAAATGCCAACCGTCATTTGACCCTCCCCTTGTCTGCCCCTATACAGCGGCCAATATCTCACGCGCTGCGCCATCGTCGCGGCCCATGACCCGACACGTTCCCATGACCTTATCTTCTGCCGCCGAGGCTGCGCCCCGGTCCACTGCCGAGCCGTTCCGTACCCGCCGTACCTTTGCGATCATTTCGCACCCGGACGCCGGCAAGACGACGCTGACCGAACGCCTGCTGGCGGCAGCCGGTGCTATCCAGTCGGCCGGCGCGGTACGCGGCAAGGCGGGTGTGCGCTCGACGCGTTCGGACTGGATGGAAATGGAGCAGCAGCGCGGCATTTCCATCACCTCCTCGGTCATGACCTTCGAGTATGACGGGCTGACGCTCAACCTGCTCGATACGCCGGGCCACTCCGACTTTTCCGAGGACACCTACCGCACCCTGACCGCGGTCGATGCGGCCATCATGGTGATCGACGCGGCCAAGGGTATCGAGAGCCAGACGCTCAAGCTCTTCGAAGTCTGCCGCCTGCGCGATATTCCCATCATCACCTTCATCAACAAGGTGGACCGCGAGGGCCTCAGCCCGCTCGACCTGATCGATGAAATCCAGGGCAAGCTGGCGCTCGATCTCACGCCCGTTCTCTGGCCCATCGGGCAGGGCGTCGACTTCCACGGCTATCTCGACCTGCTCGAGAAGCGCGTTCTCTCGCCCCAGGGCAAGCCGGTGGCTGAATATGAGGCCATCGAGGATCTGCTCGACAACGAAAAGCTGGTCGACGATCCGGTCTTCATGGTGGCGCTGGAAACGCTCGAAATGGCCACGGCCATGCTGCCACCCTTCGACCTCGAAACCTTCCATGCCGGCCATCTGAGCCCGGTCCTGTTCGGCTCTGCCCTCAAGGGCATCGGCGTTGCCGAACTGCTGCGCACTCTGGGCGAATGGGGGCCCGAGCCGCGCCCGCAGCCGGCCATTCCCGCCCCCATCGCGCCAAGCGAGAAGAAGGTGACCGGCTTTGTCTTCAAGGTGCAGGCCAATATGGACGCCAACCACCGCGACCGTATCGCCTTCGTCCGCCTGTGTTCCGGCACCTTCACCCGCGGCATGCGGCTCAGGAATGTCCGTTCCGGCAAGGATATGGCGGTTTCCAACCCCATGTTCTTCTTCGGCAATGATCGTGAACTGGCCGAGCAGGCCGTGGCCGGCGACATTGTCGGCATTCCCAATCATGGCACATTGTCCGTCGGCGATACCCTCACCGAAGGCGCCACGATCAACGTCACCGGCATTCCCAATTTCGCGCCCGAAATCATCCGCCGCGTGCGCCTCACCGATCACATGAAGACCAAGCAGATGGCCAAGGCGCTGTCCGATCTCTCCGAAGAGGGCGTGACCCAGGTCTTCCGCCGCATCGTCGGCGCCGACTGGATCGTGGGCGTCGTGGGCCAGCTCCAGCTCGAAGTCCTCTCCTCGCGCGTCGCGAAGGAGTATGGTGTGCCGATCACCTTCGAGAGCCTCAACTATGAAGTTGCCCGCTGGATCGAGAGCGACGACCCCAAGGAACTCGACCGCTTCATCACCGCCCAGAAGATGAACATCGCCGAAGACCGCACCGGTGCGCCGGTCTTCCTGGCGCAGAACGCCTGGTGGGCCGATCGCGCCAAGCAGGATTTCCCGAAAATCCGCTTCCTCACCACGAAGGAACGGCATTGAGCGCGGACCGTATCGAGGAATTCCTGAGTGCCGTGAAGGCGGCCTTTGCCGGCAATACGCTGGTGGGCCTCCGGCTGGGCGGCTATCACGGCGCCGAAGCCGACCTCAAGAATGTTGACATCAAGAAGATCGTCGTCAAGGGCGTGGAGAAGTTCAGCTTCACCTTCCACTACAAGACGCGCGACATCATCAAGAACCACATCCAGCCCGAGGCTTTGGGCCATCTGCGCACCGCCCTGCGCGAGGAATTCCGCAGCGCCCGCCTCGCTACGACCGAATTCGATCTTTTCTTCGAGCGAAATGGCAGCAAGGTGCGGGTAAACCGCAAGCAAGTTGCAGGCAGGCCTGCTGTTTCTTCCCAGCATGATCGCGCCAAGAACCGCCCCCTTACCCAGACCGACAAGCCCTGGCTGCACGCTTTGGGCATTACCGGCAAGGACGGCCAGGTTCGCAGTGATGCGCAGGATAAATTCAGGCAAATCAACAAGATGGTCGAGATTTTCGCGCCGTTGATTCAAGCCATCAAGGCCGACAAGCCCCGCATCGTCGATATGGGCGCCGGCAAGGGCTATCTCGATTTCGCCCTCTACGACTATCTCGACGGCAAAGCCGAAGTCATCGGCGTCGAGCTGCGCGACAAGCTGGTGGACGACGGCAATGCCACGGCATCTGCCTCGGGATTCCAAAGGCTTAGCTTCGTTCCCGGCACCATTCTCGACTATGACGCTGATGGAGCCGACGCCGTCATCGCGCTCCATGCCTGCGATACCGCCACCGACGACGCCATCTATCAGGGCATCAAGGCCGGCGCGTCCCTGATCGCTGTCGCCCCCTGCTGCCACAAGCAGATCCGCCGCCAGATGGAGGCCGGCAGGCCGGCCGCCCAGCTCGATGTCCTGCTCCGCCACGGCATTTTCCTTGAGCGCCAGGCCGAGATGGTCACCGACACGTTGCGCGCCCTGCTGCTCGAACTCAGCGGCTATCGCGTCAAGGTGTTCGAATTCGTCTCGGACGCTCACACGCCCAAGAACAATCTCGTTGTTGCCGAAAAGGATGGGCGGGCAGGGCGCGACCGCGACGCCGTGCTCAAGCAGATCGCGGAGATCAAGGCGCTGTTCGGGGTGGAGCGGCACTATCTGGAAGGGCTGCTGGGGCTGTAGCCGAGTTTTCCAAGTCGTGGGTTTTTAAATCCGCGCCCATCGCCTATATACGATGTAATCAGCAAGACCCCGAGACCATGACCAAGATCACATTCGTCCAGCCGGACGGCGAGCGTATCGAAACCGAGGGCCAGAATGGCGCCACGGTGATGGAAACCGCCATCATGAACGGCATTCCCGGCATTGTTGCCGAATGCGGCGGCGCCTGCACCTGTGCCACCTGCCATGTCTATGTCGATGACGCCTGGACCGAAACCGTCGGCGGCCCCTCGAACATGGAAGAGGACATGCTCGATTTCGCCTTCGACGTGAAGGC
>CBIGSA010000220.1:0-5817 GCA_966192215.1 uncultured Devosia sp.
GGGCGAGGACACGCAACTCGATCTGGGAATAGTCGGCCGAGATCAGCAGCGTGCCCGGCGCGGCGACGAAGGCGGTGCGGATCTTGCGGCCATCCTCGGTGCGAACAGGGATGTTCTGCAGGTTGGGATCGTTGGAGGAGAGGCGCCCGGTCAGCACGGAGTGCTGCGAATATGTGGTGTGCACGCGGCCGGTGCGCTGGTTCATATATTCGGGCAGGGCATTGGTATAGGTGCCCATGAGCTTGGTGAGCTGGCGCCAGTCGACAATCGTCCGGGCGAGGGGAATGCCCTTGGCCGCGAGGTCTTCCAGCACATCGGCGCCGGTGGACCAGGCGCCGGTCTTGGTCTTGGTGCCGCCTTCGAGCCCCATGCGGTCGAAGAGGATTTCGCCCAATTGCTTGGGTGAGCCCAGGTTGAAATTGGAGCCGGCCAGTTCATAGGCCTGCGCCTCGAGCGCGGCGGCCCGCTGGGCGAAATCGCCCGACAGGCGGGCGAGAATCTGCCGGTCGACGGAAATGCCGCGGCCTTCCATGCGGGCCAGCACCGGCGCCAGCGGCCGTTCGAGGGTTTCGTAGACCACGGTCATGCCCTCGGCGGCCAGGCGTGGCTTGAGGATGCGCCAGAGGCGGAGCGTCATGTCGCTGTCCTCGGCGGCATAGAGCGCGGCCTTGTCGATCGGCACCTGGGCAAAGGTGATCTGGCCCTTGCCCGAGCCGATCAGGTCCTTGATCGACTGGCCGGGCACGCCCAGCCAGTGATCGGCCAGTTCGGACATGGTGTTGAATTGCGGGCCGTCGAGCGAATAGCTCAGCAGGAGCGTGTCATCGAGCGAATTGACCGCAATGTCATAGCGGGCGAGCAGGCCCAGATCGTATTTGGCATTGTGGAAGATCTTGAGGATCGACTTGTCGGCAAAGAGCGGCCGCAGCATGTCGAGCGCCTGACGGATATCCATCTGTCCCTCGGCGCGGCCGCCGCCGAACATGTCGCCTTCGCCCACCGTGTGGCCGAGCGGCAGATAGGCGCCATTGCCCGGCTGGGTAGAGAAGGAGAGGCCGACCAGGTCGGCCGTCTGATTGTCCAGCCCGGTGGATTCTGCATCCACGGCGACGAGGCCTTCCCTATAGGCGGCATCGATCCAGCGTTGCAGGTGGGCGGCATCGCGGATGATCTCGTAGGCGTCCTTGTTCCAGGGGATGGCGCGGGTCGCCTCGTGCATGGCAGCGGCATGCAGCACGACGGGCGAGCCGGCGCGGCCTTCGGCCTCCTGCCGCGCCGCGCGGGCCTCGGCGCGGGCCTCATTGTTGAAGCCGACCGGAGAGGCGGGCACGGCGGCCAGGGCGGGATCGGCCTCCCAGGCGTCGGGATCGGCCCCGATCAGCCCGGCCAGGCGCTTGGTGATGGTCAGGAATTCCATGGCCTTGAGGAAGGGGAAGAGCTTGCCCGGCTCGATCGGCTGGCGCGCCAGCGCGCCCAGATCCAGTTCGACCGGCACCTTCTGCTCGAGCGTGACGAGGCGCTTGGAAATGCGGGCCAGCTCGGCATTGGCGATGAGCTTTTCGCGGCGGGCATTCTGCTTGATCTCGCCGGCGCGCTCGAGCAGGGTTTCGAGGTCGCCATAGGTATTGATCAACTCGGCCGCCGTCTTGACCCCGATCCCCGGCACACCCGGGACATTGTCGACGCTGTCGCCGCAGAGCGCCTGCACGTCGATGACCTTGTCCGGCGTGACGCCGAACTTATTGAACACTTCCTCGACGCCGATCCAGCGGAGCGGCGGCTGGCCGGGGCGGGGAATGGTATCGAGCAGGCGAATGCTGCCATCGGGCTCGACAAGCTGCATCAGGTCCTTGTCGGAGGAGACGATGGTCACCTTGCCGCCACGGTCGCGCGCCTGGCAGGCATAGGTGGCGATGATGTCATCGGCCTCCCAGCCCTCCATCTCGATGGAGGGGATATTGTAGGCGCGGGTGGCGGCGCGGGTCAGCGGGAATTGCGGCACGAGCTCCGGTGGCGCGGGCGGACGCTGGGCCTTGTATTCGGCGTAGAATTCGTCGCGGAAGGTCTTGCCGGAATGGTCGAAGATGACGGCCATATGGGTCGGCTCGTCCTCGCCCTTCAAATCCTCCATCAGCTTCCACAGCATGTTGCAGAAGCCCTGCACGCACCCCACCGGCAGCCCGTCGGACTTGCGATTGAGCGGGGGCAAAGCGTGAAAGGCGCGGAAAATATAGCCCGAGCCATCGACAAGCAGCAGATGCATGAAACCGATTCCGTCGTGAACGAAGGCCGACTTTAGGGCAGATGGCGGACCGGCAAAAGGGCGCTTCGACCCGCCGGCCATACTTCCACCGCCTTTGCATGCCAAGGATGGGCATCGCCACCCGGTTGCGTTACATTTGGGTCGCGTTGGCCTATTTGCATGTCAGGCAGGTCAGTCCCGAAGGCCGAATTTGGCAACACGCGACGACGGCGTCTGTTGTTGGCCACACTGTACCGTCTTAAGAAAGTCCCTGCTGTGGACTCCGAGAAAATGAATACCCCGACCGTACTGGTCGTGGACGACGACGTCTTGGTCAATATCGGCACGGTCGATATGATCCAGGATATGGGCATGCGCGCGCTGGAAGCCTATTCCGGCAAGGAAGCACTCGACCTGCTGGCCGGCAACGCGGCGGTGCGCGTGCTCATCACCGATTATTCCATGCCCGGCATGAACGGGATCGAACTGGCCAGCAAGGCGCTGGCCCTGCGCCCCGACCTGCATGTCGTGCTGGCGACAGGCTATGGCGAGCTGCCGGGCGGCGAGGTTACCGACCTGCCCCGGCTCAGCAAGCCGTTCCAGCCGGCCGACCTGGAAGCCTGCCTGCAACAGGCCATGGGCGCCGAGGCCTGACGGCCCCGCGATTTTTCAGATACGGGCGACGGGCGTCCGACCTATTCAGCGCAGGCCTGCGGCTTCCAGCAGGCCGGCGCGCTTGGCGTCGTAATAATAGCCACGCGCATAGAAGCGTACCGCCTGGTCCTGGTTCCCGCCGGCGGTGAGATAGGCCCCGGCCAGGTAACGCACCGCATAGCGCAGATTGGTCTCAGCATCGAGAAGGCCGCTGGGCGATCCGCGGTAGCCCATCCCGGTCGCGGTGGCGTGGCTGATCTGCATGAGGCCATAGTAGGGGCCGTTGCGGGCAGCGGCGTTGTAATTGCTCTCGCGCACGATGACGCGGCGCACCAGCGCCTCGGGCACGTTATACTGCTGGGAATAATGGGCGATGAGCCCATCATAGGCGCCCCCGGCATAGCCGAGCGCCACTGGCGCGGCGGGCACTGCGACCGCATCGGGCACATGGCCTTCCGGCGTGGCGCTGGGCGTGGCGAAATTGGCCAGGGCCGCCGTGGCCGCACCTGGCGCGGGCTTGAACGAACTCATCGAACAGCCCGACACCGTCAGCGCCAGCAGCAGGGCCGCGCCAAACAGGGTGGCGCCGTCGCGGATCGTCGTCATTATTGCCATACCCCGTATTGTAGCGATTTTCCCTTCCCGGCGCGATAGAGGTCAATCGCGGCAGGTTAATGGCGATTTGGTGGCGGCCGCACCACGTCCGCGCCGCGAGCCGCTTTTGCCGCAAAACGCCCGTTGCGCAGCGCACCCTCTTTGGGTAGGTTGCGCCCTGTTCAGCCGGGGCCCGCCCCCGCGTGACGGATGCACCCGTAGCTCAGCTGGATAGAGCGCTGCCCTCCGAAGGCAGAGGTCACAGATTCGAATTCTGTCGGGTGCGCCAATTTCCCTATTATGATCAAAGAGTTAGCTGGCCATGCTTCGCGTGCCTGATCGGGTCGGCGGTTCGGGTAACACCGGGGTAACACCTCCGGAACTTTTCGGGCCAGCTTGCCGCCGGAGGGAAGTGCCCGTTAGGTCCGACTCAATGCTGTGGGTTAGCTTGCCATGACCCCGATGTCCCGTAGGTGGTCGAGAACCTCGTCGGTTATACCCTCGCGGAACTCGAACTGAACGTCACCGAAGAATTTCTTGAAACGTTGCACTGTGTCCTCCGCGGCCCGTCGAGTGCCGCCGGTGATCACAGTGATGGTCGGCTCGGGGTTCATGGCAAGTTGGACGCGCTTCAGCATGTACTTGAATTCGAAGTCAGCGCTAGGCATTGAATAGCCAAAGAAGATCCAGTTCTTCGCCTGGCGCATGTGACGTTCCGCCGTCCTCCAACTAGCCGCATGCATCGGGAAGTCTAGAGCCTTGCGGTAACTGAATGTGGCGAAGCGAGTGCCCAAGGCATGCGTGCCACAATGTGGGCAAGCCGGGTCACGAACACGGCTATGCCGCCTCAGTCTGGTGCGAGCGCCAAGGGCGGTCCAGTCCTGCTCGCGGAATAGCGTCTGGGCGACTTTCGAGACGCTGCTCGGGGGCACCCAGAAGACATCTCGGCAAGCGTCGCAGTAGAGCCAGTTGACCGAACCATGCGGCTTGGTGAGCGCAACCGCGCGCCCTCCGTTTGGGCGCCTACCGCGCAAACGGCCGCTTCCGTCGAAATCGACGCCAGTGGCTTCACAGCCATAGTCGATGCGGTCCAAGTTCTGCCTACGAGCTAGGCCCGCTTCGATGACAGTGTCCCAGTTCATGCTCAGGATTGCGGTGCTGACCTCGTCGAAATCCTCCAAAAGTGTCTCGAGCCGTTCCCAACTCTCGTCTGCGAGACGCTGACCACGCGCATAGTACTGAGAGAGCATCAGGATCATTCTCACCAGCATGGCGCGGCGGACTAGCCGCAATTCCGATGCGGAATAATTACCAAGGTGATGTCCCGTATTCGCCGACAGGTCGACGAGGGTGAACACCTCCTCAAGGTCCGGCCATTCATCGGCAGCGGCGCTGTGACCGTCGGCAAACGTTTCGTTTACGAAGCCTTTGATGTACCGCACCAGAGCGTTGCTTGGCCCATCCAAACGCAAGCGCCTGGTGTTTAGCAGCGCCGGGGTGAAATTGCTCGCCAGCGGCAGTCCGGCATTGCTGGAAAAACCAGCACCGACGATCAGCAGGTTGTCCAACGGCAATTTTATCCCTCAAGCATTCATTCAAGGATGCCGCCTTGCAGCATGGTACGTCGAGGCCGGTCCTGGAAATGGGTGCGCTCTGTTGCAGTGATGCGACCTAACGTTGAACCCAACCGCTGCAATGCGTCAGCAGAGCACCAGTATAGTCGTTAGACGGTCATCCGAAATAGAGATCAAGGCCATACCTCTCTGGGCACACGCGATCAGCAAAGCCTTCCTTAGGCAGCGGTCACGTCTTTGGACGGTTCGGTAAGGCCGTTTTGGGCCATCCGCAGGATCATCTCCCTCTGCTTGTGCCCTGGAACCGTTCCGTAGCTGGTGAGCGTCACCAGGACTTCCTTGTGACCGAGGTTCTGCGACCAAACCTTGAATTCCCCCGGCGTCGAACAGAAATTGTCGGCAAGCTGCACGAGCGTATGGCGGAAGCTATGCGGCTTGAAGTCTGGTAGACCGGCCGCGCTGCAAGCCTGCTTGAACACTTTGCGGATCGGATCGGCATTCGCCCAGCATTCCCGCTTGAGGCGAGCCGGCAAGACGTCCCCGTCGGGTCCGAAGGTGACCTCTGTTTGCGGAAAGAGCGGGTCGTCGGGACCATAGCACAGCGTCTCGACAAGCTCGCGTTTCCAATCTGCTAGGATGGACACGAAGTCGTCGCCGACTGGAAAGAACCAGGTTGGAAACGACTTGCCAAACTTAGTGCGCACGTCGCGAGCGTCCTGATAGAGTTGGCGATCGGCGAGGTCTAGGTGCTTG
>CBIGSA010000221.1:0-5770 GCA_966192215.1 uncultured Devosia sp.
CGTGGCCTTCGGCATGCTGGTCGACGCGGCCGGCGATGACGACTATCGCGCGCAATATCTGCTTAACTCGCGGGGGCGGACCGGCGCTTTGGACCCGAAGAACCTGTCGGGCGGCGATGGCCGCCGCGCCGCCCTGGCGCGCGTGCTGGCGCCCAAGCCCGATATCCTGCTGCTGGACGAACCGACCAACCATCTCGACCTGCCCGCCATCGAGTGGCTGCAGGCGGAACTCGACAGCCTGCGCTCGGCCATGGTGCTCATCAGCCACGACCGGCGCTTCCTCGCCGATCTCACCAGGGCCACGGTCTGGCTCGATCGCGGCGTGACGCGGCGGCTCGACAAGGGCTTTGCCGCCTTCGAAGGCTGGCGCGACCAGGTGCTGGAAGAGGAGGAGCGCGACCGTCATAAGCTCGACCGGCAGATCGTGCGCGAAGAACACTGGCTGCGTTATGGCGTCACTGCCCGTCGCAAGCGCAATGTTGGCCGGCTGGAGCGGCTGGCTGGCCTGCGGCAGGAGCGGCGCGAGCAACGCAGGGTGACCGGCTCGGTCAATATGCAGGTCTCCGAGGGCCGCACATCCGGCGCGCTGGTGGTGGAGGCCGAGCATATTTCCAAGCGCTATGGCGACAGGGTCATTGTCGGCGATTTCTCGACCCGCGTGCTGCGCGGCGACCGCATCGGCATTGTCGGCCCCAATGGCGCCGGCAAGACCACGCTCATCAAGATGCTGACCGGCTTGCTGGAGCCCGATAGCGGCTCCATCCGGCTCGGTTCGGCACTGGAACTGGCCATGCTGGACCAGGGTCGCGCCAAGCTCCACCCCGATACGCGGCTCAAGGAGGCGCTGACCGGCGGCGGTTCGGACACGCTGCAGATCAACGGCCAGCCCAAGCATGTCGTGGGCTATATGAAGGATTTCCTGTTCGGCCCCGAACAGGCCAATACGCCCATCGGCAAGCTCTCGGGCGGCGAACGCGCCCGTGTCGCCCTGGCCCGGGCTTTGTCGCTGCCCTCCAATTTCCTGGTGCTGGACGAGCCGACCAACGACCTCGACCTCGAAACGCTCGACCTGCTGGAAGAAATGGTTTCCGACTATGCCGGCACGGTGATCGTCGTCAGCCACGACCGCGATTTCCTCGACCGGGTGGCGACCTCGATCATCATTGCCGAGGGCAATGGCGTCTGGACCGAATATGCCGGCGGCTATTCCGACATGGTGATCCAGCGCGGCGAGGGCGTTACCGCCCGCGAGCTGGCTGCCCGGGCCCACCGCCCCGGCAAGACCAGCCCGGCCCAGACCAGCGCGCCGACCCCGGCCCCGGCCGCCGCGCCAAAGCGCAAGCTCAGCTTCCGCGAGAAACATGCGCTCGAAACGCTGCCCGGCGTCATCAACAAGCTGGAAGACGAGATCAAGACGATCAACGCCGCCCTGGCCGATCCCAATTTCTACCAGCGCGACCCCCAGGGTTTCGCCGCCAAGTCCAAGGCCCTGATGGAGGCCGAAGCCAGGCGCTCGGCGGCCGAGGAAGAGTGGCTGGAACTGGAACTGCTGCGGGAGGAGCTGGAGGGCTAGGACGCCCGCTACGGCGAGAAGGCCATGAGGGCTAGGCCCGAATGGCGGGTTATCTCAATCCTTCCAGTCGAATTTCGGCTCGAGCAGATATTGCAGATTGTCGGTCTCTCCGCCGATGCGGCGGAGCAGGACCTTGCCGAGATGGCGGCCGGCATCGACGAAATCCTCGAACACGGTTTCGGCGCCCGGCTGGAACTGGGCGAACATTTCCGAGGACTGCTTGGCCACGACATGGGCTGTCTTGCCGACGACACGCCCGGCTTCGGTAAGCCCGCCAATGACAGCCAAAGCCGAGACTTCCGAGGCGCAGACCCAGCCATCGGGGCCATCGGGGCGCTTGGTGCGCTTCATCACATAGTTGCGGATGGCGTCGGTGGGGCTGCCCAGATTGACGTCGGCCGCGAATTCGTGGGCGATGCCGGCTTCACTTGCGGCGCGCGCCATGCCGGTCTTGAGATGATCGGTATAGGTCAGCGCGCTGTCGGGCAGCACGATCGAAACCTTCTTGCAGCCCTTCTGCGCCAGGCGCTTCACCGCGCCATAGGCATAGGCTTCGTTGTTGAAGTCGACGGACGGATGCTGCTCGGGCCAGTTGGTGCGGCCATGGCTGACAAAGGGGAAATCGTTGTCGATGAGAAAGCGGATGCGCTCGTCGAAGCTTTCGGCCTTCGAGAAGATGACACCATCGGCCATGCGGTTGCGCACGATATGCCTGATCGGCTCGATCGGCTGCACATTGCGGAACAGCGGCGTAATGACGACGTGATAGGCCGTGTCGCGCACCGCCTCGGTCAGGCCGGTGACGATGTTGGAGCCGAAGCCATAGATCTGTTCGTCCGGCTCGAGCACCAAGGCAATGACATTGGTGCGGCCGGTCTTGAGGCGGAGCGCGGCCCGGTCGGGCAGGTAGCCGATTTCGGCGGCGATCTTCTGCACGCGGTCGCGCGTTTCCTGCGCCAACTCGGGCGCATTGTTGAGCGCGCGGGAAATGGTCGTGACGGCAAAGCCCGTCATCTGCGCGATGGTCTTGAGCGTCGGCTTGCCGGATGGCTTGACGCCGCGCTTGCCCTTGGCAGCCGGCAGGTCGTCTTCAGACACGTCGCATCCCCCTCGAACCGCGTTTTTTTGCGGTGGCGCCATTGTTGAAGGCGGACAACAACAGATTGTTTGTCCCAGTTCAAGCGCTGCCGGCACCGGAAGGGGAATGATGGACGTATGTCAAAATATGAATTCCCTCATCATATTTCTGCCTGCGCCTAAAGTCGAGCAGTCTTTTTCCAGAAATCTGCATTTCTGAGGGGTTGCAGGTCTGGCAATCGGAACGAAACGCTCCTATCTTGTGTCTTGCATCGGTACTTGCCGATGTTCTGTCGTCAACCAGCAGGAAAGGAATGAAGATGACTCCATCCATGACCTTCACCATCCATGCCGGTTGTTCGCTCGTACGCACCGACCTGCAAGCCGCCAAACGCTGGCAAGGGGCCTGTCTCTCGAAACGAATGTGACCCGCTGTCACCACTTCGTCTCAGTCTTCCGATAGAACCCCCAGCGTTGCCGCCAGGATGTGCGAGTCTTCCTCGTGCTACCGATTCCTGGCCCGTGCAATGTGCAAGTGGAGCACCCACCGATGCAGGAACGCAGTCTCGACCGGGCCCAGGCCCATAAGCCAATTGTCATAGAAGTCGCCGGCGAACCGCTCGGCGTCGTGGTGCCGCATGCCGACGGCTACCGCTTCCTCGCCGTCAAGCTGCCGGCCTTCGCCATCGACGGCCAGCAGTTCGAAACGGTCGAAAAGGCCCATTTCGCCGTGTCGCAGGCCGTCCGCAAGGGCGGCGCCGACGCGGCTTGATTTCGCCCCTCCCAACCTCCCCCTGATAGGGGGAGCCTGGGGTTAATCGTCATTGGTGGCGTTGAGTTCGTCCGGGTGCCGGCCTTCGCTGGCCGGTGCCGGCGGATCGAGCGCGATATCGATCGCCTCGGCCAGCGCCTCGACATCGATGCGCACCGCGCCGTCGCGCGCCTGACGCTCCAGTTCGCCCGCTATGGCCGTGGCGATGGCCTGGCGGCGATCGCTCGTATCATCATCCATTGCCATCGATGGAAATCCCCTGTTCGTCCACCCGCACCTCGATGCCGGGGCGGGTCTGCTGCTGATAGGTATAGATGGCAAAGCCGATGACCGCGACCAGCAGGACGGCAATCACGGCATAAAGACCGTTGCGATTCATGGAAGGCTCCTGACGCTTGCTGAGACAGCAACGCGCCGGAGCGGCAAGAGTTCATTCCTGCGCGGCGATGCTGCGCAGGGCCATGACGAAGGCGGTGACGCCAATGGCGAGCAGGCCCGAATTGTCGATGATGACAGGGGTTACGCCTGATGGCACGGGCGCGCTTTCGCGCGCCAGCCGCGCGGTGATCTGGTCGGGATTTTCACGACCGCGCCGGATGAGCCGTTCAGCTCGGCAGGAAATCTCGGCAGTGATGAGGACAACGGCGCAGCTCGGATATTTGTCCAGCGCCTCAGCCACGACATGGCGGGACACATTGGCGACGACGGTCTTGCCCAAAGCCAGATCGGTATCGACACTGAGCGGCAGGGCATAGCGCAGATTATGCGCATCCCAGGAGAGAGCGAAGCGACCCGTCTCGTCCATCTGCCGGAAGGTCTCGGGATCCATGCTGTCATGGTCCTCGAGTTCGGCATCGACGGGCCGTGTCACGATGCGCCGCACGAAGACGAAGCGCTTGTCATTGTCCAGGGCGTGGCGGGCGCCCGCGATCAGCGTGTCCTTGCCCACTCCGGAGGGGCCCACGACCAGAACGAGTGAACCGAGCGGCCGCGCCATCAATCAGTTCACCCTTTCGCCCTGCCGCCACACACCCCTGACAACCGGAAGCCCGCCCACGACGCGGACGCGCACCATGTCGGCCCGCTTGCCGATGGCGATCTCGCCGCGATCGTCCAGCCCGGCCGCCCTGGCGGGATTGCGCGTGACCGTGGCCAGCGCCTCGGGCAGTTGCAGCCCATCGACTCGCTGCGGCAGCACGAAGGCGGCCTGCAGCAGGGCAAAGGGCACGTAGTCGGAGCTCAGGATATCGAGCAGGCCGGCCCGCACCAGGTCCGTGGCCGAGATATTGCCCGAATGGGACTTGCCGCGCACCACATTGGGCGCGCCCATGAGGATAGCGAGGCCCGCGTCATGCGCCGCGGCAGCCGCTTCCAGCGTGGTGGGAAATTCCGAAATGGCGACACCATCGGCCACACCCTCTTCGACATGGAGCAGGGTTGTATCGTCGTGGCTGGCCAGCGGCAGGCCAAGCTGTTTGGCGCGCGCGACGATATGCGCGCGATTAGGCGCCGAGTGGCGGTCATGCTCGTCCTGCCGTGCCGCCAGATAGGCATCCAGCTCCGCCTGGCTGTGGCCCATCTTGTCCTTGTAGAAGCGCCGGTAGTCGTCGAGCGACCGGAATTGGCGCTGGCCGGGCGTGTGGTCCATCACCGAGGCCAGCCGCGTATGCTCGTGCGCGGCATGAGCCTCGAACTGGCCAATAACGTCATGCGCCGGCAATTCGCAGCGCAGATGCACGAAATGCTCGGCGCGCAGCCAGCCGTCATTGCGGCCGGTCTCGATGGCGCCGGTGAGCTTTTCGACATGCTCGCCCATATTGGGCAGGTCGGGATCGGAGCCGATGCGCACGGCGTCGAAGACGGTGGTAATGCCCGAGCCGATGATCTGTACGTCATGGGCATGGAGCGAGGCCATGGCATCCCAGAACACGCCGGGGCGGGGGCGGTAGTGGCTTTCCAGATGATCGGTATGGAGTTCCACCAGGCCCGGGATCAGGTAATCGCCGTCGAAATCCTCGCCTGACTGGGCCGGGCCGGTATCCAGTGCGGCGATGATGCCGTCGCGGGCGAGCAGGCTCCCTTCGACGACCGCGTCACCCAGCACGATGCGGGCATTGTGAAAACGGGTTTCGACCATCAGGGCGCGGCTCCGAGCTTGAAATCGCCGACGCGCCGGAAGGGCTTGCCGGCATCGGCCTCGTGAAACAGCACGAGACGGTCGAGCAGGACGGGTTCTTCCAGCACCGGGCCGAACCAGGTGGAGGCGGCCACGGCGATGTCGCGCGCATCGGCATCGTCGAGGCGATCGGTCAGCGTCATGTGGAAGCGGAATTCCTCGAACACATAGG
>CBIGSA010000222.1:0-5764 GCA_966192215.1 uncultured Devosia sp.
CGGGCAGCAGATCGCCATCGAAGACGCCATGCGGGCGATGGACAAGATCAATACAGCGGGCGGCTCCATTCTCATTGTCGATACCGATCAGCGACATGCCGAGCGTATCAAAGGTTATCTCACGCCCGAGCATGACGTGGATATCCTGGTGCAGCCGGCCGATACTGTGTTCCAAGTGACTGGCGCGCATTACGAATTGGCGCTGGTGGCCATGGCGCTGACCGATTTCGATCCGTTGCGGGTGTGCTCACAGATCCGCACGCTGGAGCATACGCGCAACCTGCCGATCATCCTGCTGTCGGAAGAGGGCGACAAGCCCAAGGTGGTGCGGGCGCTGGACCTGGGTATCAACGACTTCATCTCGCGGCCGGTGGAGCGGAACGAGCTGGCGGCGCGGGTGCGTACGCAGATCCGCCGGCATCGCTATGCGCTGGAACTGCGGCAAAGCGTCAACAATACCCTGGCTTTGGCCGTGACCGACGACATGACCGGGCTCTACAACCGGCGCTATTTCGACCGGCATCTGGGCGTGATGCTGGGCAAGGCGCAGAGCCAGGAACGCGACATGGCGCTGATGATCCTGGATATCGACCACTTCAAGGCGGTCAACGATACCCATGGCCACGATATCGGCGATGCGGTGCTGAGAGAGTTCGCGGCACGGTTGAGGCGAAACATCAGAGGCGTTGATCTTGCTTGCAGATTCGGCGGCGAGGAGTTTGTCGTCCTGATGCCCGATACCGACTATGGCCAGGCCCAACTGGTGGCCGAGCGGGTGCGGCAATCGATTGCCGAGCGGCCCTTCGAAGTCAATGCCGGCCGGCCGCTATCGGTGACGGTCTCGGCGGGCGTGACGCTCAACGAAAGCGATGCGGACACCCCGGAAACGCTGATCAAGCGAGCGGACGTGGCGCTCTATCGTGCCAAGCGCGAAGGTCGGAACCGCGTGGTGTTCGACGCCGCCTGACCGGAACAGCCGCTCTTGCGAAAACCCTGCGCAATTCGACGCGTTAGGGTTATCTGTTATAATTAACAAAGCTTTAGCGGTCCGTAGCGTCCGGTATTCCTTGAGTTTTGCCCAGCAAGCGGTAGGTTGCCCTCAATACAGCGATTGACCCATTTTGGGACAGTTGCTGAGGGTTCCCTACGGCTTCTCTCAGGTCCGCCGCAACTCCTGAGTCCCGTAGGGCGGTTGGTCCGGATGCGGACAGAGTGGCCTCTTCGACATGCCGCTCCGGACCAGCCACTCTTGTTTTTCCGCATCGGATTCGGCCGAAAACCGCGTCGCACTTTGCGGTCCGATGCCATTCACACATGGTGCGAATTCGCTAACAGACTGTTAGCATCGAGTTCAGGCTCACGTCACAGAGCAGCAAAAAGCCCCGCATTTTCAATGCGGGGCTTTCGCGCTTTTCAGCAGGGTGCGAAGACCAGATTACTTGATCTTGGCTTCCTTGAATTCGACATGCTTGCGCACGACCGGGTCGTACTTGTTGTACGAGAGCTTCTCGGTCTGGGTGCGGGCGTTCTTCTTGGTGACGTAGTAGTAGCCAGTATCAGCCGTCGACACGAGCTTGATCTTGACGGAAGCGGCTTTGGCCATTGGTCAGTCCTCACAAAAGCAAAGGCGCCGCGGAATCCCCGGCGCCGGAATTTGGGCGCAAACTACGGATTTGCGCTTAAATGTCAAGTCAGATCAGTCACGCTGGCCGGTGCCGAAGCCATACATGTGGTTGGCCCATTGCAGGCCCACTATGGATCCCTTGACCGAGGGCAGGATAAGCAACGGCAGGACGATGCCCAGCGGGACCATGGTGTAGAGATAGGTCAGCGGGTTGACGTGATAGACCATGTCCAGATGCAACATGATGCCGACGAGAAGATGGCCGACGATCATGATGGCGATATAGGGCGGGAAGTCATCAGCACGGTGCAGATTGAGCTGCTCGCCACAGACGTCGCACTGGTCGGCCACCTTGAGATAGGCGCGGAACATGCGACCCTTGCCGCAATGCGGGCACTTGCACAGCGTACCGCGCCACATGGCCTGCGCAACGCTGCGCTCCTCAAGACTCTTCGATGCCATCAGGGTTACCTCTTCTTCCGGCCCCGCGGGCCGTAAGACCTAGATGGGCGCTTCTGGCCGCGACGACCAGATGACGGATTGCCGCGCGTGCCTTCGGACAGAAGCTCGAAGCGCAGGGCGCCGGCGACAGGCGCGGCCTCGAGCAGGCGGACGGTCACGCGGTCGCCCAAGGCGAATTTCTCGCCGGAGCGGTCGCCTATCATGGCCTGCTGGTCCTCGACATAGCGATAATAGTCCTCGCCTAGCGTCGAGGCCGGAATGAAGCCATCGGCGCCGGTCTCCAGCAAGCGGACGAAGAGGCCGGAGCGGGTGACGCCGGAAATGCGACCTTCGAAACGGGCGCCGATCTGCGCGGCGAGGAACTGCGCCAGCAGTCGATCGGCCGTTTCACGCTCGGCCAGCATGGCGCGGCGTTCGGTGGCCGAAATGTGCTGTGCAATGCCCGCGAGACGAAGGGCCTCGTTTTCGCTGAGCCCGTCATCGCCCAAGCCGAGCGCGGTGACCAGCGCGCGGTGGACGATGAGATCGGCATAGCGGCGGATGGGCGAGGTGAAATGGGCGTAGCGGTCGAGGTTGAGGCCGAAATGACCGTAATTCTCGGCGGCATATTCGGCTTGGGCCTGGCTACGCAGCACCATCTCACTGACCTGTTCCACATTGCCGGCCTTGCGGGCCTGGCTGAGGATGCCGTTGAAGTCGCTCGCGCGAACGCTGTCGGATTTCTTGACCGAGATATCGAGCGAGCCGAGGAAATCGCGCAGTGCCTGGAGCTTTTCGCTGCTCGGCTCGTCGTGGACGCGATAGAGCAGGGCGGATTGCTTCTGCTCCAGCGTTTCGGCTGCCGCGACATTGGCCGCGATCATCATTTCCTCGATGAGGCGATGGGCCTCCAGCCGCTCGGGGATGCGGATATCCTTCACCATGCCCTTTTCGTCGAGCACGATCTTGCGCTCGGGCAGGTCGAGATCGAGCGGTCCGCGCTTATCCCGGGCTGACGCCATGGCGTCGTAAGCGGTCCAGAGGGGGCGCAGGACCGGATCGAGCAGGGGGCCGGTCTGGTCATCGGCATTGCCATCGATAGCCGCCTGGGCCTGCTGATAGCTGAGCTTGGCAGCCGAGCGCATGAGAATGCGGTGGAAGCTGTGGCTGCGCTTTTTGCCGTCGGCGCCCAACACCATGCGCACGGTCAGTGCCGCGCGGGGCTCGCCCTGCTTGAGCGAGCAGAGTTCATTGGAAATGCGTTCGGGCAGCATGGGGACGACGCGGTCGGGGAAGTAGACCGAATTGCCGCGCAAATAGGCCTCGCGGTCTAGCGCCGTGCCTGGCCGGACATAGGCGGCGACATCGGCGATGGCCACGGTGACGATGTGGCCGCCGGGATTGGCCGGATCGGGATCGGGCGCGGCATGGACGGCGTCGTCGTGGTCCTTGGCATCGGGCGGATCGATGGTCACCAGCGGCAGGTCGCGCCAATCCTCGCGGCCTTTCAGCGTGGCTTCCTTCGCCTCCTCGGCCTCACGGGTGACGGAGGCGGGGAAATGGTAGGGGATTTCCAGATTGTGGATGGCAATGAGGCTGACGGCGCCTTCGGACATGGGATTGCCAATGACCGAGGTGACCTTGGCACGTGGAATCATCAGGCGGCCGGAGAGCTTGACTTCGACCTCGACGAGGTCGCCGTCTTTCGCGTCGAGCAGGTCGCCGAGGGGGATGCGCATTTCCTTTTGCTTACGATCAACCGGGATGAGGCGCGCGCCATCCTCGTCCATGCGGACAATGCCGATCTGGCCGCGGCGCGGCTTGTCGAGGATTTTCATCGCCTTGGCGGTGTAAACGGGAACATCGCCTTCGCCGGCATCGATGCGGGCTAGGATACGGTCGCCAGGGGCGGGGACGACGCGGGCGTCGCGGCCGCCGAGCACTGTTACGCGGGGCTTGTCGCCCTCTTCCTCGTTCCACTGGGCCGGATAGGCATGGAGATCGTCAGGATCGGCATCGGCCGGGATGTCGAGCACGGTGACATGGGGCAGGGCGGCGGTGCGGCGCAGGGCTTTTCGCGTGCGCGTGATGATGCCCTCGCCCTCGAGTTCGGCCAGCATGGCCTTGAAGGGGCGGCGCATGTCGCCACGGATGCCGAAGACCTTGGCAAGGTCGCGCTTGCCCTTGATGTCGGATTGCTGGGCGAGAGCTTCGAGCAACTGTTCGCGGGTGGGTAGTTCGGTCGCGCGCAAATGGGTCGCGCGGCGGGGGCCGGACGTGTTGCGGGACTTTGCGGGTTTTTTGATTTTCATGTTGGGGGATATGTAGGGGATGGCGGGCGGTTCGGCAAATGGGCACACGGATCGTGCCCGCAAGTGCTCCGCGAGCGCGATACCGTCCTCGGGCTTGACCCGAGGACCATTGGCCGCCTGCGGCGAGTTGACAGGGGCCCTCGGATCAAGTCCGAGGGCGGTACGGTGGATTTGGCTGGCGGTGTGGTCCATTTCGCGGTGGGGCGCTAACTTGCCCGGGCGACTCGCATAACCGGACCCTCCTCATGACCATTCCCTTTTTCGACGGCCATAATGACACGCTGCTGCGCCTGCTGGAGGCGGAGGGGGCCGACAAGGAGCGGGCATTCATCGAGGGCAGTCCGGGGGGACATATCGATCTGCCGCGGGCGAAGGCTGCCGGAATGGCCGGCGGATTTTTCGCCATGTTTCCGCCGCCGCTGAAGGCCGGGCTGGCGCAGGCCAGCAATCCGGGGCTGAACCCGAACCTGCCGCCGGAACTGGCCTGGAGCGATGCCATGGCGTCGACCAGCGGCATGGCTTCCATTCTCTTGCGGCTGGAACGGGAGGGCGCGCTGGCGGTGTGCCGCAATGCGGCAGAGCTGCGCGCGGCCATGGCGGCGGACAGGCTGGCGGCGATTTTCCATATCGAGGGGGCCGAAGCGATCGACACCGATTTCCGCTCGCTGGACCTGCTTTATGCTTCCGGGCTGCGGTCCATCGGCATCGTGTGGAGCCGGGCCAATGCGTTCGGCACCGGGGTGCCGTTCCGGCACAATGCCGATCCCGATATCGGGCCGGGCCTGAGCGATGCGGGAAAAGAGCTGGTGCGCGCATGCAATCGCATGGGGATCATGATCGACCTCAGCCATCTCAACGCGGCTGGGTTCCGCGACGTGGCCGCGATTTCAAATCATCCTCTGGTGGCGACACATTCCAATGTGCATGCGATTTCCCCGCATGCGAGGAATTTGACCGACTGGCAGCTGGCGGCGATCCGAGAGAGTGGCGGTATCGTGGGGTTGAACTATGCCGTGGGCTTCCTGCGGCCGGATGGAAAGTTCGTGACCGACACGGAGATCGAAGTGATGGTGCGCCATGTCGATGCACTGGTGGAGGCACTGGGCGAGGATGGCGTGGCGCTGGGCAGCGATTTCGACGGGGCGATGATGCCGGCCGCTATCGGTGACATAACGGGTGTGCCCAGGCTGCTGCAGGCGCTGCTGGACAAGGGCTATGGGGAAGCGCTGGTGCGCAAGATCGCGCTGGGGAACTGGGTGCGGATGGTGGAGCGGGTGATGGGTAGGGTCTTGCCCGACACCCCCTCCTAGCCTCCCCCTGACAGGGGGAGGAACAGATCGCGGATGGGGCGCGATCTCATCCTGCCACCGGCGCGGCTCCTCCCCCT
>CBIGSA010000223.1:0-5753 GCA_966192215.1 uncultured Devosia sp.
CCCGCTCAGCTCCACCATTCCGGCTTTCCCCTATTTGCGCCTGGGCTTGCCCTCGGCCATGCGCCCAGAGGCGCGGCCGAAGCCTTCGGTGATGACGGCTTTCATCGCGGCGCGGGCGTCTTCGGCGTCGCCGGCCTGGATGGCGCGGGCGATGCGGCTATGCGACTTGACGGTGGCGGCGGTGAGCGCCGCATCCTCGACGGGCGAGCTGATGGTAAAGGCGGCCGTGAGCGCCAGTTCGACCAGCGCGCTGACCGAGGCCATGAAGGGATTGCCCGAGGCTTCAGCCACCGTGCGGTGAAAAGCCAGGTCCGTGCGGGCGAATTCCTCGGGGGTTTTCGCCTCGCCCATGCTGGCGGCAATGGCAAGGAGCGCTTCGGCCTGGGCGTCGCTGCGGCGCTCGGCAGCGAGGGCGGCCGATTCGACTTCGACGCCGATGCGGATTTCAGCGAGACTCCGCAGCAATTCGACATCGGGCCCGGTTTCGAAATGCCAGGCCAGAACATCGGAATCGAACAGGTTCCAGCGCGAGCGCGGTAGCACGCGGGTGCCGATGCGGGCGCGCGCCTCGATCATGCCCTTGGCGGCCAATGTCTTGAGCGCTTCGCGCAAGACGGTGCGCGACACGGAAAACCGCGCCAGCAATTCGGTATCGGATGGCAGGATGGTGCCTTCGGGATAGTCGCCGCTGACAATGGCCACGCCGAGCTGCCACAGGACCTGGGAATGCAGGTTCCGCATCGGCACGCGACCGGCGATCGAGGCGATGATATCCCCCGTCGTCCTTTCCGGCGTGTCACGCGTGACCATTGGCACCCCCCATTAGTGTTACAATATGAACTAACCGACGCAGGGCCGGACGGCAACCGGGTGGCTGGACAGGGCGCATCGTGCCGGGCGAGTGTAGCGGCAAAAAGGGAATCAGCCGCATGACCGCCTCCACCCAGACCCAGGCCGTACTCGACCATGTCGATGCCGGGCTCAACCAGAGCCTCGAGCGGCTCTATGAATTGCTGCGCATCAAATCCATTTCGACTGACCCGGCCTATGCGGCCGAATGCCGGCGCGCCGCCGACTGGATCGCCAGTGAACTCAAGGGACTGGGCTTTTCGGCCGAGGCGCGGCCGACGCCGGGCCATCCGGTGGTGGTGGCCCATGGGCCGGAACGGGCCGGGCCGCATGTGCTGTTCTATGCCCATTACGACGTGCAGCCGGTGGACCCCCTGGACCTCTGGCATACCGACCCGTTCGAACCGGTGCTGAAGACCGACGCGCAGGGCCGCCAGATCATCGTGGCGCGCGGGGCTTCGGACGACAAGGGGCAGATGCTGACCTTCATCGAGGCCTGCCGCGCCTGGAAGGAGGCGACCGGCAGCTTGCCGGTGCGCGTCTCGCTGATGCTGGAGGGCGAAGAGGAATCGGGCGGCAAGAACCTGCCGCCCTTCATGGAGGCCAACAAGGCCGAACTGGCTGCCGCCGATATCGCTTTGGTCTGCGACACCGATATGTGGGACCGCCAGACACCGTCCATCACCACCATGCTGCGCGGGCTGGTGGCCGAGGAAGTGGAGATCACCTGCGCCAACAAGGACCTCCATTCCGGCATGTTCGGCAATGCGGCGCGCAACCCCAACCAGGTGCTAGCGGAGATCATAGCCAGCCTGCGCGCGCCCGATGGCTCGGTGACGCTGCCCGGATTCTACGACGATGTGGCCGAGATCAGCCCCGAACTCAAGGCGCAGTGGCAGGGGCTGGGCTTCGACGAGCAGGCATTCCTCGGCGAAGCCGGGCTGTCATTGCCGGCGGGCGAAGCGGGCCGCTCGGTGCTCGAAATGCTCTGGGCACGGCCGACCTGCGAAATCAACGGCATGAGCGGCGGTTATACCGGCGACGGCTTCAAGACCGTGATTCCGGCCAAGGCAAGCGCCAAGATCAGCTTCCGGCTCGTTTCGGGCATGCAGCCGGAGAAAATCCGCGCCGCCTTCCGCAAGCATGTCGAAGATCGCATCCCGGCCGATTGCTCGGTGAGTTTCCATCCGCATGGCGGCTCACCCGCCATCACCGTGCCGTCAGATGGCGTGCACCTGCGGCGGGCGCTGGAAGGGCTGAGCGGGGAATGGGGCAAGCCGGCCGTGGTGACCGGATCGGGCGGGTCCATTCCGGTGGCGGGCGATTTCAAGCGCATCCTCGGCCTCGATACGCTGCTGATCGGCTTTGCCCATGTGGATGACCAGATCCACTCACCCAACGAGAAATACGACCTCGACAGCTACCACCGCGGCATCAGGAGCTGGGTGCGCGTGCTGGCCAGCCTGGCGGGGTAGCGTTTCCAGCAAAACTGGCAACGGCTTTGCGGTTCGGAAACGCGACAAAACAAAGACTTAGAGGAAAATCACCGCCAGCATGGCCACCACGGCCGGGAGAGTCTGGATGAACAGGATCTTCCGGCTGGCAGTGGCGGCGCCATAGATGCCGGCCACGGCCACACAGGCCAGGAAGAACAGGGCGATCTGCCAGGCGAATTCGGCCTGCGGATGCAGCAGCGACCAGATCAGCCCGGCGGCGAGGAACCCGTTATAGAGGCCCTGATTGGCCGCCAGGGCCTTGGTCTGCTGCGCGAATTCGGGCGTAAGGCCAAAGGCCTTCTGCCCGCGCGGCCCCGTCCACAGGAACATTTCGAGGATCAGGATATAGACGTGGAGCAAAGCCACGAGGGCAACGAGGATGACGGCGATGAGGCTCATTTGGTCTTGGTCTTTCTCGGTTGTTCGGCCATTGCATCCCAGGCCGCCTGACGGGCCTGTTCGGCCTGGTAGGCCGCATCCTGATCGGGCAGGGCTTCGCGCGAGCCGCCCAGTTCCACCAGCCGGTCGATGGTGGGCTGTACGCCGGGGCCGGCCTGATCGCAGGTTTCCGGGCGGTCGAGCGCCTCGAATGCCGGACCGTAATAGAGGCTGTCATAGTCATCGACGCTGAGGCGCAACTGCTCGCGCGCCAGGATGTCGGCGGAATCGGTCAGCAGCGACCATTCCTCGTCGGTGATTTCATAACCGGCGCAATTGGACGAAACGACATTGGCCAGCACGACCTCGCTGAGAAAAGCCTCCGCCTCCGCGCCGGTAATGCCCGAGAGATCGGGCAATTGCACATAGATCTTGCCATCGGCCAAAGCCGGGCTGGCGAGCAGGAGAGTCGTGGTCAGGGTGGCGATGAAGGTTTTCATGGGGTCCGGTCTCCGCTGATGGTGTGCCATGCCGCAATGGCGACGGGCAAGCTGGCAGGTGGGTGCGGGCGAATTGGGGCGAATGCTAGCTCGGCTGACCGCCGATCGACTGGACGGCTTTGGCGCCAGCCTCGATAGCTTTGGCCAGGGCTCCGGCCTCGTCCGCGCCGGCCAGCCGCGCGGCGATGAAGCCGGCGGCGAAGGCGTCGCCGGCCCCGGTGGAATCCACGACGGTGACCTCGGGCGCAGGCAGTTCAACGCGAACGCCGTCGCGCCCGCCGATGGCGGCGCCGTGCCGGCCGCGCTTGATGAGGACTGTGTCGTAGTGATCGCCCAGGGCCCGCATCTGCGCTTCATATCCGGTGACACCGGTCAAAGCCTCGGCCTCGCTTTCATTGGCGAAGATGGCATTGGCGCCTGATGTCCAGGCGAGAAACTGTGCCGCGCCCACTTCGATGAGGAAGCCGACCGAGGCCGGATCGACCGCCACGATGATGCCGCGCGCCTTTGCGGCGGCAAAAAGCGATTGCACCGCGGCGCGGGGACTTGGCGCGAAGAAGCTGTAGCCGGACACCATGACCATGCCGATATCATCGAGCAGTACCTCGTCCAGGTCGGCTGACGACAGGTTGAGATTGGCGCCGCGATCGGTGAGGAAGCTGCGCTCGCCATCGGGGTCGACGATGGTGACCAGCACACCCGAGGGTAGTTCGCGATCGCCCGACAACACGGGCACGACGCCCAGGCCACGGAAATAGTTCTCGTACATCGCCTTGTCATCGGCCCCCACCCGCGCGGCAAAGGTGACATTGGCGCCCATGGCGCCCAGCCACACGGCCTGGTTGGCGCCCGAGCCGCCGGGGCGGCTGCGCACGGTAGCGCGGCGATCGCTGCCTTTGACAATGGCCCCCTCGGGAACGACGATGACATCGGTCATCACGTCCCCGACCACCAGAACCCTGCCGCTCATGCGCGGCGGACGGCTGGCTTGGGGGTGGTGCGGGCAGCCAGGGCCACAGCGATCTGCGCGGCAACCTTGGCATTGTTTTCAACCAGCGCAATGTTGGAGACCAGCGACTTGCCGTCGGTCAATTCGAAGATGCGCTTGAGCAGGAACGGGGTCAGGTCCTTGCGGGAGACGCCCTCCTGCTCGGCACCCTTGATGGCCTCGGCAATGCGCGCCTCGATGGCGGCCGGGTCAAGCGCATCGGCTTCGGGGATCGGGTTGGCGACCAGCACCCCGCCCAGGCCCAGATCGGTCTGCATGGCGACGACGCGGGCGATATCGGCCACGTCATCGAAGCGATGATCGACCTTGTGGCCGCTCTTGCGGGCCCAGAAGGCCGGGAAATCGTCGGTACCGTAACCCAGCACCGGCACGCCATTGGTTTCGAGCACTTCGAGCGTCGTGCCGATATCGAGGATCGACTTGGCGCCGGCGCAGACCACCGCCACCGGCGTGCGGCTGAGTTCTTCGAGGTCCGCCGAAATGTCGAACGTCTCCTCGGCACCGCGATGGACGCCCCCGATGCCGCCCGTGGCAAAGACATGGATGCCGGCCATAGCCGCGATCTGCATGGTCGTGGCCACGGTTGTGCCGGCAATGGCGCCCTTGACCAGCAGGGACGAGACGTCGCGGCGGCTCGCCTTGGCAGCCTTGCCGCCTTCCAGCGCCAGCCGCTCCAGGTCCTCGCCGGAAACGCCGACGCAGAAGCGACCATCCATGATGGCGATGGTGGCGGGCACGGCGCCATGCTTGCGGATCACCGCCTCGACATTCTGGGCCATTTCCAGATTCTGCGGATAGGGCATGCCGTGGGTGATGATGGTCGATTCCAGCGCCACGACAGGCTGGCCCGCGGCCAGCGCCTTTTTCACTTCGGAACTGATGGACAGATAGGCCTTGGCGCTCATGGATCACTCGCTTGCAGAACTGGTCGAACGGGCCGCTGCGGCCCCTGTTGCCGCGGGTTTTGCGCCATGCGACAGCAAGGCGTCAATAGCCACCGATTCTTCCGTCAGGAGTGCTTGTCGCCCCAGTGATTTGGCTCTAGGTTGCCCCTCGGAAAACTCCAGCGTGGAAAGGGCACTTCGCTGCAGACGAACCTTGTTGATCGCGCCTCAGGCGCCGATCGATACGCGCCCGGCTCCGGGCAGAGGCCAGCCGAATTGCCCAGCGCTTCCGAGCGCTCTTTTTCCGTACCAGCACGCCAGACCGGACACGATGTTCCGGGTACTCCGAGATGAACGCCCGGGACTGATCCGTCACGCCCCAGGACGCCCTCGATTGCCGCATCTGCCGCAAACCAAAAGACCAAACCAACAGGAGCCCAATCCAGATGAACAAGTCGCTCGCACTTGCCTTCGGCGCCCTTCTGATCGCCAGCCCGGCGCTGGCCCAGGAAGAAGCCGTGCTCAACATTTACAACTGGTCCGACTATATCGCCGAGGACACGATCGCCAATTTCGAGGCGAAGACCGGCATCAAGGTCAATTACGACGTCTATGACAATAACGAGATCGTCGATGC
>CBIGSA010000224.1:0-5745 GCA_966192215.1 uncultured Devosia sp.
CGAGGCGAGGTCGATCCGGCCGGAAGTGATGATGCCAGGTTTGGCGACCAGTTGCAGAATAGCGCGGGCGGTGACGGATTTGCCCGAACCGCTTTCACCGACGACGCATAGGGTTTCGCCGCGATGCAGGTCAAAGCTCACATCCTTGACCGCGTGCAGCATGGATTTGTGCAGGGGGAAATCGACGGAGAGGTTGCTGACCCGCAGGATGGGTTTGTCACTCATGGCAGCCTCACTTGGCATAGGGGTCGGCGGCGTCGCGGACGCCATCGCCGAGGAAGTTGAGCGACAGCACGGCGACGACAACGCAGATGCCCGGCACAAAGAGCCAGGGCGCCTGCGTGATGGCGCGCAGGTTCTGCGTATCCTGCAGGAGCACGCCCCAGCTGACGATGGGCGGCTGCAGGCCGAGGCCGAGGAAGCTCAATGAGGTTTCGGCCAGGATCATGTTGGGGATAGCGAGCGTGATAGCGGCGATGATGTGCGAATAGAGCGAGGGCATCATGTGGCGCATGATGAGGCGGAATTCGCTGACGCCATCGAGCCGTGCGGCGATTACGAAATCGTCAGTCCTGAGGCTGAGGAAGCGGCCGCGGACCACGCGGGCGATCTCGGTCCAGCCGATCAGCGAGAGAATGACCAGGATGGAGAAATAGACCTGCAGAGGCGGCCAGTCCTTGGGCATGGCGGCGGCGAGGCCGAGCCAGAGCGGGATGGTGGGCACCGAGCGGATGAATTCAATGACGCGCTGGATGACGCGATCAACCATACCGCCGCGATAGCCGGAAATGCCGCCCAGGACCATGCCGATGAGCAGGGACAGGCCAACCCCGACCAGGCCGATGGACATGGAAATGCGCGTGCCATGAATGGTGCGGCTGAGGAGGTCCCGGCCGAGGCGGTCGGCGCCGACGAGGAAGAAGGGCTGGCTGGGGTCGAGCGGACCGATGAAATGCAGGTTGGTCTCGAACAGGCCCCACATCTTGTAGCTCTGGCCGGCTACGAAGAAGCCGATGGGAATGACCTGGCTGGGATCGGCGGTGAACTCGCGCTTGAAGCTGATGGGATTGAGCACGATGTCGAAACCGGTGACATGAGGCTGGAAGCGGGAGCCCCCTGCCCCGTCATCGACGAAAAGGCCAATGCCCTGAGGCGGCGCGAAGGTGTAGCGCGGATCGAACTTGCCCGGATCGTAGGGCGCAAGGAATTCGGCAAAGAGCGCGACGAAATAGATGAAGCCGACGACGAACAGGGCGACCACCGCTAGGCGATGCTTGCGGAACTTGTTCCACACCATGGCCCACTGGCCGGCGGCCTGGAGCTGGCCGGCATTGACCTGCTGGTCGAGCAGGTCGTTCTCGTTGAATGGTTTTTCGAGGGTCATGACAGGCGGATCCTCGGATCGGAGATGGCGAGAAGAATGTCGGAGACCAGCGTGCCGATCAGCACGAGCGCGCCGCTGAGCAGGATGAAGGCACCGGCCAGATACATGTCCTGACTCTTGAGCGCCTGCAGCAGCAGCGGGCCGGCCGTGGGCAGGTTGAGCACAGTGGAGACGATGAGCTCGCCGGAAATCAGCGCAGGGAGCACCCAGCCGACGGTGGAAATGAACGGGTTGAGCGCCACGCGGGTCGGATAGGTCAGGATCAGCCTGGCCTCGGGCAATCCCTTGGCGCGGCCGGCTTCGACATAAGGCTTGTGCAGCTCGTCGAGCAGGTTGGCGCGCATGATGCGGATGAGCGAAGCGGTGCCGGCGGTGCCGAGCACGAAGATAGGCACCCAGGCATGGGTGATGAAATCCCACAGCTTGGCCGGCGACCAGGGCGCATTCTCGAAGGCAGGTGAGAACAGGCCGCCGACCGAAACGCCGAACCACATAGTGGTGATGTAGAGCAGCACGATGGCCAGCAGAAAATTGGGTGTCGCCATAGCAAGGAAGGCGAAGGCGGTCGAGAGATAGTCGGTGACCGAATATTGCCGAGCCGCCGAATAGATGCCGATCGGCAGCGAGAAGGCCCACATCAGCACCAACGTGCAGAGGGAAATCAGCGCCGTCATGCCCATGCGGCCCCAGATGAGTTCGGTGACCGGCTGGCGCCATTCGAAGCTGTCGCCGAAATCGCCGCGGGCAATGCCGCCGATCCACTTGAAATACTGGACCACGACATTCTCGCCCAGGCCATAGCGCTCGCGCAGGTCACTGAGCACAGCGTCATCGACCCGCTCGCCGGACTGGGCGATCTGGGCAGCATAGGTGGAGACATAGTCGCCGGGCGGCAGTTGGATAACGGTGAAAGCCAGCACGGAAATCGCCAGCATGGCCGGGATCATGCCGGCGATCCGCTTGAGAATGAAGAACAACATACTGGTCACCCGGTTCAGGAAGCGGCCCGGCCTGATGGCCGGACCGCCAAAGCCTGCTACTGCTTGAAGTAGAACTGCTCGGTATTCAGCGTACCCGGATCGGGGTGGATCCAGCCAGTCGGGGTGTTCTCGGGCACGTTGCCCAGGGTATTGCCCACCACGGCAAAGCCGTTGATCGCCGTGCTGACGCCAATCTGGTAGAACTGGTCGGCGGCAATATCGAGGATCTGCTGGAACAGGGCTGCCTGTTCTTCGGCGTTCGAGGTGCCCTTGATCTGGTCGTAGAGCGACCACTGTTCCTTGACGTAATCAGGCGGCTCCTGCCCACCGGCACCGGTGTAGAACTTGCCCCATTCGATGGCGAAATTGCTCTCGGTGGAGAAGGGGAAGTAGTCGCGCGGATCGATGAAGACGTCGATGCCGCCGGAGGTTGCGCCCCAGACCACTATGTCGTGCTGGCTGGCGGTCTTTTCCTCATAGAAGCGGGTGCGGTCCATGGCTGCGAAGCGGGCGTCCACGCCCACGGCCTGCCAGTATTGCACGAAGAGTTCGGCCGCATCGGCCATGGCGCCGAGGGCAGTCACGGCAGCGACATTGACGACCAGCGGACTGCCATCGGGAGCCAACCGCATGCCGTTGCCACCGCGCTTGTCGAGGCCGATGGAGTCGAGCAGGCGGTTGGCCTCGTCGACATCATAGGCCAGGTACTGGGTGGCCAGCTTTTCGTTGTAGAAGGGCGTGCCCTGGCGCGGGGAAACCTGTTGCGGCGTGCCCTGTCCCAGATAGAGCGTGTCGATAATGGCCTGGCGGTCCAGCGCATGGGACAGCGCGATGCGGAAGTCCTTGTTGCTGAAGATGGGCTGCTTGACCGGATCCTGCGAGTTGAGGTTGACCGAAATGGTCATGGCATTGCCGACGCGGGATTCGCGGCTGCTGATGTGATATCCCCCGGCTTCCATGCCCTCGGCCAGTACCGGCAGATTGGTCGGATTGGCGGTGTGGCGGACTTCGTAGTCGATCTCGCCGGCCAGAACGCTCAGCAGCAGCGTCTGCGATTCCGCATTCACCGAGATGGAGAGGTCATCGATATAGGGGAGCTGGTTGCCGGCCGTATCGACCTTCCAGTAATAGGGATTGCGCTCGAAGGCGACGCGGGTGGCGCCGGCCACGTAGGGCTCCGTGATGCGCCACGCTTCGAGGACCGGGCGTTCCGGATTGCGCCAACGCTCGATGGCCTCGATGCCGACGCCGCACATGGCGACCATACGTTCGGCCCAATCGGCCGCACCGGCGGCCTTGGCCTCGGCATCCGCATTCTCGTTGTATTTGGGCAGGAACTGGCTGCAATAGGCCTTGTTGAGGAGGGCCAGTTGCACGCCGTAAACGCTGGCGGCGTTGATGATGAAGAGGCCGTTGGGCTTGGTCCAGGAAATGGTGAATTCGGTGGGTGAAGCCACTGAAATCGTGGGCAATTCGCCTTCCACGGTGAGCCAGCCCGGCTTGGACGGGAAGAGCTTTTCATCGGGCAGGATATCCTCGATGAAGAAGGCGACGTCATCGGCCGTGAAGGGCGAGCCATCGGACCACTTCATGCCTTCGCGCAGGGTGAAGGTGAAGGACTTGCTGTCTTCGCTGGCGATGTAGCCGGTGGCGATATTGGGCACGACCTCGCCGGACCAGTCGGCATCCCAGGCCAGCAGCGGCTCGTAGCCGAAATAGGTGAAGAGCATGTTGCGGTCATTGCCGCCCACCATGCCGCCACGGAAGGTGCCGCCGTAGGTGCCGACCTCATCGACCGGAACAATGACGCGGGGCTCGGCGCCCAGGCGTTCGGCGACAGCCGGCAGTTCGCCGCTGGCGACCAGCGCGTCGAGTTCGGGGGCCTGTTTGTAGTCCTGCGCAAGGGCTGCACTGGCCAGCGCAAAAAAAGATATCCCCGCCAAGGCGGTGACCCTGAAATGCTTCACTCTTCCCTCCCATCAAGCTTTTGAGCAGATGCCAGCCGGAAATTGGCTCCCGGTCTCGGTGGTCGCACTTTCGTATGACTGGAAAGGCCTTGTCAATAAGAAATCATACTGCTTTGCTTTTTGCACAAGCGTATCGGCCGTTGACAGGGCGATCGCAGCGGTGCTAACTCAAAGCAATCATACTAATTATCTGCGCAGGAGATGGACGTGACCCTCGACGAAATCAAGGCCAAGATCGGTTCGGGCCTGCTTTCCTTTCCGGTGACGGACTTCGATGCGGCGGGCGAATTCAACCACGATTCCTATGCGAAGCGCCTGCAATGGCTCTCGTCCTACGAGACGGCCGGCCTGTTCGCGGCCGGCGGAACGGGCGAGTTCTTTTCCATCGGCTATGACGAATATGACGATGTGATCGGCACCGCGGTACGCAACAGCGCGGCCAACGTACCGGTTCTGGCCGGCGTGGGCTATGGCACGCGCATGGCGGTGGACCTGGCGAAGCGGGCCGAAAAGGCCGGCGCGGCGGGCATATTGGTGCTGCCGCATTACCTGATGTTTTCCGAGCAGGAGGGCATCATCGCGCATATGAAGGCGATCTGCGACGCGGTGGGGATCGGTGTGATCTACTATGCGCGTGACAATTCGCGACTGACGCCGGATTCGCTGGCGCGGCTTGCCGAGATGTGCCCCAACCTGATCGGCTACAAGGACGGCATCGGAGACCTGCAGCTCATGGTGCAGGTAGCAAGCAAAATAGGTGCACGCATGGTGCATATAGGAGGCTTGCCTACGGCAGAAGTGTTTGCGCAGCCCTATCTGGGAATGGGCGTGACGACCTATTCATCCGCCGTCTTCAACTTCGTGCCCGAGCTCGCCCTGCGCTTCTACAAGGCGGTGCGGGCGCATGACAGCGCCACGGTGCAGAGCCTGCTCAAGAGCTTTTACCTGCCGCTGATCGCCCTGCGCGACCGCAAGCGCGGCTATGCAGTGTCGATGATCAAGGCCGGCGCCGACATTGTCGGGCATCCGGCCGGCAAGGTGCGTAGTCCGCTGACCGAACTGGATGACAGCGAGCGCGAGATCCTGGCCAAGCTGATCGCCGCGCATCGCTGACCCCTCCCTGGCGTGTTTCCTCCCTGGCGCCAGAAAGCCCGGACCTCGCGGTCCGGGCTTTTTTTGGGGGATTCCCCTCCCAACTCCCTTGATAGGGGAGGTGTCGCGCCGGCGGGTGGAAAGATGCGCTGTGCATAAGCACGCAATCATGCTGCCCAGCCACCACGTCATCCCCGCGAAAGCGGGGATCTCCCCTGCGGCCGCGACATATTCCCCCATACCCGGGCATTACGGTCCATGAAACCGGCGGCGTCTCCGACAGCGCGCCCCCCCGCAGCACTGGCGCCGCCCCCCCCCCAAA
>CBIGSA010000225.1:0-5744 GCA_966192215.1 uncultured Devosia sp.
AACAGGCGCATGTGATCGTGCAGGCGATGGAAGGCGTGCAGGCCTTCGACTGGGTGCATGCGCTGATGCACTGGATCGAGGCCGATATGGGCAATGCCGATTACTGGTATCGCCGGGCCGGCAAGCGGCGGGCTACGGCCAGCGTGGGCGCCGAGTGGGAGCATATCGCGGCGGCGCTGAGCGCGGTTACCAAGCACTAGGGGCGACGAGTCTTTGTTGCATACCCCCTCCCAACCTCCCCCTGATAGGGGGAGGAGTCGCCCGGCGGGTGTGGCTCTGTAGTGCCCCAACGCTGGGAGGGGGTATCTGGTGCACTCTACCGATTGTCATACTCGCTCCGCACCAGCTCCAGCCCGCGCCGGGTGATGCGGTAGGGCTGACCGCCGGAACTCTTGATCGCCTTCTTCGCCTTGAGCTTCTTGAAGAGCGTCAGGCTGCAATTGCTCATCAGCCAGCCATCGCGGTTGAAAAATTCGAGCCCGGTCACCTTGCCGGCTTCGTTCTTGAGCAGCGCAATGCGGCCGCCCTGCGCGAGGGCGTGGAGCACCCGCTGTTCGTCTCGTGAAATATCCATGGAAAGTCAGTTGCCTGGTGGCGGATCACCGATCCGCGAACAAACACGTATCCCCCGACGGCGTCACGCGCGGCGGGCGACTGGTTCATTCATGCCCCGTCGCGCTTGGACGGGGCTTCAGGCGGTTTCAGACTGACTAGACATGCAGGTTTGATAGCGCTGGTTGGACGAATTGCGCAAGGCGGGCGGTTGAAATCGCGGGGCGGGCGGTGCAAACCAGCAACAGTAAAACAGACTGGAAGCCTGCCGTGACCGCACCAAAATCGCCCGAAGCCTGCGTAACCAAGGACGATGTCCGCGCCGAGATCGACCGCGTCGACCAGGCGCTGCTCAATCTGTTTGCCGAGCGGCACCGGTATGTGACGCGCATGGCGCAGATCAAGACCGATCCACACGAGGCGCGCGACCCGGCGCGGATCGAGGCCGTGATCGCCAAAGTGCGCGACCGCAGTTTGGCCCTTGATCTCGACGAAGATCAGGCCGAACTTGTGTGGCGGACCCTGATCGACTGGAACATCAATTACGAGAAGGGCATCATCGCGGCGCGGCGCCGCTAGTCGACCAGTCCTCAGAGGAGGCAAATATGGCGGGTATTTCCATTCGCAAGGCCGAGCAGGCCGATGCCCGCCGTCTGGCCGACATTGCCTATCGCGCCTGGGAAAGCGGGATTTTTCCGCTGCTGACCGAACAGCCGGGCATGAAGCAGGCCGAGCAGCGAAGGCTGGCGCAGGCGGTGGCCGAAACGCTGAGCCGGATCATCGTGGCCGAGGTCGACGGGATCGTGGTGGCCTGGTGCTCGCGCTCGGCGCGGCGGGCCTATATCCCGTATCTGTTCGTGATGCCCGAATTGCAGGGGCACGGGCTGGGCTCGACACTGCTGCGGCGCATGGAGAGCATGCTGGAACTGGAAGGCGCCGAAAGGGTGCAGCTCGAGACGCCGGCCGACAATGTGCGGGCGGTGCGGTTCTACGAAAAGCAGGGCTACCGGATATTGGCGCTGCGGCCGGATGGCCGGGCGGCGCATGAGCCCTTCATGAGCGTGCATCTGGAAAAGCGGTTGCACCCGTTCGAAGGGGATATCGAGGACGAGGACTGAGCCTCGGTCTTTTCTCGCGCGCGGTCGTCACCCTGCGGTTAGGCCCCGGGGGCGCTGTATCCACTGAATGCTTTGCAAGTGCAGAGCCTCCGGCCAGGCCCGAGGGCGATGGCCGGTGGTTGGCGAATATGGTGCAAAACAATTGCATCTGAACGCCCTACCAACTATGCGTTTGGCATAGTTCCGCCTTGCCTCCCAGGACGTTCAATTGACCCTTATCGACACGCGCACGCCCAATCCGAAGAGCTTCATCAAGGGCTCGACCGGTGACTGGGAAGTCATTATCGGCATGGAAGTCCATGCCCAGGTGACATCGGAGAGCAAGCTGTTCTCGGGGTCGTCCACTGAGTTCGGCAATCCGCCCAATTCCAACGTGTCCTTCGTCGATGCGGCCATGCCCGGCATGCTGCCTGTCATAAACGAGGAATGCGTGCGCCAGGCGGTGCGGACCGGGCTGGGGCTGAAGGCCCAGATCAACAAGCGCAGCGTGTTCGACCGGAAGAACTATTTCTATCCGGACCTGCCGCAGGGCTACCAGATCAGCCAGTTCAAGGACCCTATCGTGGGCGAGGGCAAGGTGCTGCTCGACATGCCGGAAGGGCAGATCGAGATCGGCATCGAGCGGCTGCATCTGGAGCAGGATGCCGGCAAGTCGATCCATGACCAGCATCCGAATATGAGCTTTGTGGATCTGAACCGCTCGGGTGTGGCGCTGATGGAAATCGTCAGCAAGCCGGATCTGCGCTCGGCCGACGAGGCCAAGGAATATCTGGGCAAGCTCAGGACCATCCTGCGCTACCTGGGCACCTGTGACGGCAATATGGAGCAGGGCTCCATGCGCGCGGACGTCAACGTGTCGGTGCGACGGCCGGGCGGGGAATTCGGCACGCGTTGCGAAATCAAGAATGTGAACTCGATCCGTTTTGCCGGCCAGGCCATCGAATACGAGGCGCGACGGCAGATCGACATTCTGGAAGATGGTGGCGTGATCGACCAGGAGACGCGGCTGTTCGACCCCAAGCTGGGCGAGACCCGCTCGATGCGCTCCAAGGAAGAAGCGCACGACTATCGCTACTTCCCCGATCCCGATCTGCTGCCGCTCGAATTCGACGAGAAATTCATCAGCATGCTGGCAGAAAACCTGCCGGAATTGCCGGACGAAAAGAAGGCACGCTTCGTCGCTGACTATGGCGTAACGCCCTATGACGCGATGGTGCTGACGCTCGATCGCGAGACGGCGGACTATTACGAAAGCTGTGTCGGTTTCGGCAGCGGCAAGCGCGACGGCAAGGCCGTGGCCAACCTGCTCAATGCCGATGTGGCGGCCTATGCCAACAGCCAGGGGCTGGCGGTGTGGGAAACCCATCTCAAGCCGAGCCAGATCGCCGGCATCGTCGACCTGGTGGCGGCGGGGACGATTTCGTCCAAGGGCGCCAAGGACCTGCTGCAGGTGATCATCGCCGAAGAGCCCGAGGGCGAGCCGGCCGAGATCGTCGAGCGCCGCGGCATGAAGCAGGTGACCGACATGGGGGCGATCGAGAAGATCGTCGACGAGATCATCGCCGCCAATCCGGATCAGGTGGAAAAGGTCAAGGCCAAGCCGACCATGATCGGCTGGTTCGTCGGCCAGGCCATGAAGGCCTCAGGCGGAAAGGCCAATCCGCAGGCGCTGAGCGATCTGATGAAGCGCAAGCTCGGGATCGAGTAACCCGCCCGCTACGGATTGGGATCGTTACCCGGTTCCGGCGGCAGCGCCGGATCGGGCTCTTCGCCATTCTCGTCATGCCGCAGGGGCGAGGTATGGGGGTGCTCCGCATCGCCGGTGGGCAGGTGAACGGGCATGGGCGGCGCCGGCTGCGGGGTCTTGTGCGGCACTTTGGGATCGTGCTCGTGGGGATCGGGCATCTAGGCCTCCCTCGGCCGCGCATCGTGGCCTGGATCGGGCGGGATTTCCGGTACCGGTGGCGGCATGGGGTCTTCGACCGGCTGATCCGGAGGCGGAACTTCACGCGGCCCGGGCGGTACGGGATCGACCGGTTGCGGCTGAGGCGGCTCGGGCTGGGGCACGATCTCGTCGGGCGATCTGGGGTCGATGTCGGGTCTGGGCTGGTTCATGGGCGCGCTCCTCGACGGAGGAACGGGCGGGAACGGCCCGGGTTCCGTCAGATTGGCGCCGTCTTACGCCGCCGGACCAACCGGCCATCCATGAAGATGAGGCCGATGAAGATCACCACGATACCGGCCATATGAGCCAGCTCCAGCCGTTCATGCAGCACAAGTGCGCCGAGCAGTATGGCCGAAATGGGTGTAATGAACGTGTTGAGCGACAGATTGGTGGCGCCGACGCGCGGCAGGAGCCAATAGACCAGCAGGAAGCTGACGCTGGTCGAGAAGGTGCCGATGGCAAAGAGCGCACCCCAGGTTTCCGCGCGGGTTATGACGGGGATGCCACTGAACAGCAGGGCGACGGGGATTGAGAGCAGGGCGGCGCCTGTCAGCGAGCAGGTCGCGACGGCGGCCGAGTCGATCTCCTTGAAGCGGCGGGCATAGTTGAGCGTCAACGCATAGCAGAGCGTGGCGCCCATTGCGGCGAGGAGGCCGATGACCTGCGCCGAGGCGCCGGCGCCCAGTGAGGGCAGGGCCAGGATGACGGCGCCGGCAAAGCCGATGGCGACGCCGGCCACTTTGTTCCAGGTGGCCTTTTCGCCGCCCGGCCAGAGCTGGGACACAATAACCGTGCTCATGGGCGTTAGGCCGTTGATGACGCCGACAATGCCACTGGCCACCGTCTCCTCGGCGAAGGGGAAGAGCGCGAAGGGAATGGCATAGTTGAGGATGCCGAGAACCAGAAGCTGGGCGTAGATGCGCCAGTCATTGGGCAGGGTCTTGCGCATGGCCAGGAAATAGACCCAGCAGATGGCGGCGCCGATGGTGACACGGCCGGCCGAGACCCAGAGCGGGCTGATCTCGCGGATCAGGATGGCGTTGAACAGGAAGGAACAGCCCCAGACGGCGCCGAGCAGGATGATGAGAAGCCAATAGCGCAGGGGCATGATGGTCTCCTTGCTAGGCGGCGACGCGGCGCCAGATCGCGCCGATACGGCCATCGATGAACAATAGGCCGAGGAAAATGACCAGCATGCCGGCAATCTGGATCGGCAGGATGGTCTCACCGAGAATGGTGACGCCGAGAATGAGCGCGGAAATCGGCGCAATGAAGGTGGTGGTGGCAAAGTTGGTCGCCCCCACGCGCGGCAGGATGCGGTACATGATCTGGAAGGTGAAGGCGGTCGACAGCAGGCCGATGGCGAGCGCGGCGCCCCAGGTTTCCGGCCTTGTCATCACGGGTGCGCCTTCGGAAAAGAAAGCGACCGGAATGGCGACGACGGCCGCGCCGGTCAGTGCGATCGAGGCAAAGGCGGTCGGTTCGATATGCTTGTAACTGCGGGTGATGTTGAGGGTGAGGGCGTAGCAGAGAGTGGCGCCCAGGCAGGCCACGACGGCCCAGAGATGGGAATTGCCGCCCGAAGAGAGAGCAGGAGACACCAGCAGGGCGGCGCCGGCAAAGCCGATTGCGACGCCGGTGAACTTGGTACGGGTGGCCTTTTCGCCGCCGATCCAGAAGTGGGAAATCAGCGCCGTGACCATGGGCGTCAGGGCATTGATGATGGCGGCGACGCCGCTGGCCAGGTGCGCCTGGGCCAGCGGGAAGAGGGCGAAAGGAATGGCATAGGCCACGACGCCGAGCAGGCCCAGTTGCAGCCACAAAGCGGGATCGCGCGGCACCGGCTTGCGCAAGGCGAGCATAACCAGCCAGCAGCCCAGCGCGCCAATGGCCACGCGGAAGCTGGTGACCCAGAGCGGGCCGATCTCGCGGATCAGTACGGCATTGAAGATGAACGAGCAGCCCCAGATGGCGCCCAGCAGGATGATCCAGAACCAGTCGCGCAAAGCCATGGCGATTCCCCTTGTTGGAAGCGGACGCTACGCCTGGGGAGAACAAAGGTCGAACCGATTTTGACGATGGGGACGATCAAATTCGGTGATGGGCTATAGTGTCGCCCGGCCTTGAGC
>CBIGSA010000226.1:0-5684 GCA_966192215.1 uncultured Devosia sp.
GAGCGGCCGACTTCAACCTGGTGCGGTTGCCCGAGTCGATGTCGTTCGTCGCGGCCGCGGGCCTCGGCTGCCGGGTGGCCACGGCCTACCGGGCGCTGACCGCCCACGGCCGGTTGGCCGCGGGGGAGGGGCAATTGTCCCCCGATGTCGCCGCCGCGCTCGACGAACTCTCCGGCGCCAAGGACTTTTCCCAATATGCCGAGGCCGATGCGCGGTTTCACCGCGCCTTGGTGCAGTCGCTGGGCAATGAAATCCTCTCCAGCGTTTATGGCAATCTCTATGCGCTGATCACCGACGTGATCCGCCTCACCAGCCGCGTGCCGAGCAAGACGCAGGCCGAAGGCGTGGCCGAGCACGAAGCCATTTTCAACGCCATCCGCACCGGCGAGGTCGAGGGCAGCCGCGCGCTGATGCGCGAGCATATCGACAATTCCACCGCCTATCTCCAGCAGGCGATCGACGCCGCCAACCAACAAGGAAAACCCAGCTAAAATGGCCGCTTACGACTACAACCAGACCGATTGGGCCGCCATCAAGCGCCTGTCCAAGTGGTATTCCGGCGATATCCACGACGTGCTCGATGGTCGCGGGCCGTATGGCTACCTAAAGGGTATCAGCCAGTTCGGCGTACTGGCTCCCGGCCAGGTCGTCTGCGGGCCGGTCTCGACCGTGCTTTACGAACCCAGCACCCGCGTGGGCCAGCCGCAGGACGTCTATCACGGCGCCATCGACGCCGTGGTCAAGGGCGGCATCCTAATGGTGGATTCCTCCTGCGCCGAAGGCTCGGGCACCGGCGAATTGATGTCGAGCGGCGCCAAGACCAAGGGCGCGGCAGCGACTGTGGTCAACGGCACGGTGCGCGACCTCGCCGAGGTGCGCAAGCTCGACTATCCGCTCTTCGCCAAGGGCATGAGCCCGGTGGGCGTGTCGGGCCGCATGGAAGCGACCCATTATCAGGTCGATCTCAACATTGACGGCGTCCGTATCCGCCCGGGCGACGTGATCTTCGCCGACGTGACCGGCGTCGTGGTGATCCCGTCCGAGCTGGTCGGCGTCATCGCCGATGCGGCCGACGAACTGGGCAAGAACGAAGTCGCCTGCCGCCAGCGGATTTTGGCCGGCGAAAACCTGCAGAGCATCTGGCCCGTCGGCAAGACCGGCGGTCCGGTCTGAAACGAAGCGGCCGGCCCCAGGGCCGGCCAATAAATTCATCACGTCACCAGAGGAGGGGGCGTTGGTTCGATTACCGCACGTATCCCAGCCGCTGGGAAATCAGGTTGGCGTGGTAGATGACGACCTTGTTCAGCTCGTCCACTTCGGCCGGGGGCATCTGCCAGGCCGGGGCGCTGACGCTGATGCCGGCAAACACGGCGCCGGCCTGGTTGCGGATCGGCGCGCCGATGCAGCGCAGGCCGGGCTGGTGCTCGCCATTGTCGATGGCGTAGCCGCGCCGGCGGGTCAGGTCGAGCTCGCTTTCCAGCGCCGCCGGATCGGTAATCGTGGTCTCGGTGAAGCGCTCGAGCCCGGCCGCGATGACACGGTCGACGATCTCGGGCGGCTGGTATGCCAGGATGGCCTTGCCGACGCTGGTGCAGTGGGCGGGCGAATTCTCGACCATCGTATTGCTGAGCATCGGCTCGGATTCGGTGCGCTGGATCACCACGGCGCGCAACCCGTCGAACACCGCCAGGTGCACGGCGCGGCCGGTGAGGCGATGCAGGGCATCGACGATGACACGGCCCTCGCGATGCAGTTCGAGATTGGCCAGCACCGTATTGCCCAATTCGAACAGGCGCAGACCCAGCCGATAGAAATCGCGCTCCCGATCCTGCTCGATGAAGCCCACCTCGCGCATGGCCGCCAGCAGGCGGTGGGTGGTGGAGCGCGGATAGCCGGTGCGGGCACAGATTTCCGCCAGGCTCAGCGCCCGGTGCGAGGTCGTGAAACAGTCCAGCACGCGCGAAACCTTGGTGAGAGACTTAAGGCTCTCATCGCTGCGGGCCGGTTTGGCTGGCACGGATGCCTCGACGGAATCGGTCATTATCTACGTCTCAGCGCCTTGATTACTCAGTCATTTGGGACTGAAGGGGTTCGATTCGATAGTCTAGTTGCCACGCCACCTCAAGCAAGCGCGGTGGCGCCATGACCGGCGGTTACGGCACGCACAATCTCGGCCAGGCCCAGCATGCCGGGGTCGTCGAGGCCCACGCTCTTGTCGGCGAACATGCGGGCGCGCCCCATGGCGGACGGACGCTGGCGGAATTCGGCCAGCACCTGGTCCATGGCCTTGCGTGCAGCACTGGCAATGTTGGCGGGATCGTCCTTGCCATCCACGGCCCTGGCGAGCGCATCGAGCCCGTCGATAATCGTTTTGGCACCCAGCTCTGCCTTGCCGCGCGCCATGGCGGCGTCGCGGATGGCGGCGATGACTTCGCCCAGCCGGTTCCACGCCATCTCCTGTTGTCCGACATTGAGCTGTCCGGCCGTCATCATCGCGGTGATGATCAGCGTACCCAGGCTCGATCCGGTCGAGGCCGCGCCGGCCTTGGCCAGGGCCATGAAGCCGGCACCCAGGTCGGGCGCATTGCGCACATCGACCCCAGCAAAGGTGCCGATGAGGCGGGCCAGCATGGTGCCGGTATCGCCATCGCCCAGCTTGGCATCGGCGGCGTTGAGCACGTCGGTGAGATCGCCCATGGCCTGGTGGGCGCGGGCAATGGCATCGGCCAGGGTGTTGACGTCGATAGCCATGGCTCAGCCTACCTTCCAGAACGGGCAATCGGCCGGGGCGGCCAGCAGGCCCTCTATCTCGTCATCGAGGAAGCAGAGGCTGATCGAGGCGCCGCCCATTTCCATCGAGGTGACATAGGGGCCGATCAGCGGCCGTACGATGGTCAGCCCGGCTGCCTCGAGCTGCTGGCTGGCGCGGCGATAGAGGATGAACAATTCCTCGAAGGGCGTGGAGCCCAGGCTATTGACCAACACGGCAACCCGGCCGGCGCCTTCCGGGCGCTCGGCCAGCAGCAGGCTGATCATCTCGTCGACCAGCGCGTCGGCAGGGCGGATCTTGTGGCGCCAGATGCCCGGCTCGCCATGAATGCCCATGCCGAATTCGATCTCGTCATCGGCAATGGTGAAATTGGGTCCGGCCGCGCCGGGGATCTGGCAGGAGGAGAGGGCTACGCCGATCGTGCGGGTGCGATCCACGGTCTTCTGCGCGATGGCGGCGACGGCATCGAGATTGCCGCCCGCTTCGGCCAGGGCACCGGCAGCCTTGTAGGCGAAGATCAGGCCGGCCACGCCACGGCGCTTCTGCGCTTCCTCCGGCCTGGCGCTGGCAATGTCGTCGGTGCCGAGCACGGTGCGCGTCTCGACGCCCTCCATGGCGGCGAACTCGCTGGCCATCTCGAAATTCATCTTGTCGCCGCCGTAATTGCCGAACAGGCACAGCACGCCCGCGCCACCATTGGCGGCCGCGATGGCGTCCTGGCAGGAATTGATGGTCGGGCCCTCGAAGACATTGCCGATCGCGCAGGCATCGAGCAGGCCCTGGCCGACATAGCCGGTGAACAGCGGCAGGTGGCCCGAACCGCCGCCCGAAACGACGCCCACCTTGCCCTGCCGGATCGGTTCGTTGCGGGCAATGGCGCGACGGTCATCGCCCACGCGCTTGAGGCCGGGATGGGCAAGGCACAGCCCGTCGAGCATCTCGTCGACATAGTTGGCGGGATCGTTGATCAGCTTCTTCATCTTGTCCTCCCGGGCGCCAATGGGGCGGAATGCGGGCCGCGAGGGAATCGGCCCGCATTCCGGAGCTTAGGCAGCAGACTTCGCGCGCACATCGACCAGTTCGAGAACCGGCCCGAGCGCCGCATCGATCTTCTGCTTCTGCTCGTCGGTGACGCGCTCCATCGGTGCGCGCGGATGGAACATGGGCAGGCCCTGGCGGTGCTGGATATACTTCACGCAGGCCGGCAGGTTGTCGTGGCGCAGGGCGTTCCACAGCGCGTTGAGGCGGAAGTGGATATCCTTGGCGGTCTTGTGGTCACCGGCCTGGACAGCGTTGAACAGTTTCACCGTGACGCCGGGAACGGCGCAGGTGAGAGCGCTGATGGCGCCATGTGCGCCCAGCGCGAAGCTGGGATAGAGCAGGGCGTCGATGCCGGTGAGAACAAGGTTTTCCGGCTTGGCGCGCAGCACGAGGTCCGAGACCGACTTCACGTCGCCCGAGGACTGCTTCATGCCGACGACGCCCGGCACGGCATCCATGATGGCCAGCATGTCGTCGATGGAGAGGTAGTTCCACGGGATGACGTTGTAGATCAGGATCGGGACCTTGGTCGCTTCCCAGATGGCGCGGAAGTGCTCGATCGTGGCTTCGCGGCCGGGCTTGAACAGGTAGTGGACCGGGGTCACCTGCAGGGCGTCGATCTTGATATTGCCCAGCGCCTTGACGCGATCGATGGCTTCGCGGGTCGACTGCACGATCAGGCCGACGACGAAGGGTACGCGACCGGCATTGGCCTCATGGGCCTCGATCATCGCCGCGGTGAATTCGCTGGAAGACAGCGTGTGGCCCTCGCCGGTCGAGCCGCCGACCACAAGGCCGCGTACACCCGATTCGATCATGAAATCGACCTGCGCCTTGAGCGCGCCTTTGACGAGATTGCCGTCTTCATCGAAGGGCATCGACAGGGGCGGCAGGATCCCCGTCAGCGTATTGCGCAGCGAAAGCGCGATCTGGTTGGTCATCGAATTCCTCCAAAGCGGAGACGGCCGCCACCGTGGCGAACCCCGTCCGAAATGTTTTGCACGCCCGGCGCTCAATTGCACCCTGGCAACAATGAAATTCCACAATACGGAACATCATTCCCGCATTTGATAGGTGGGAAGGACCTGTTGTGTCAACAAAATTGGCTGCTAGCGCGATGTTTTGTGCATCTTGCATGTTAGTTTGCTGCATGATAGTTCCGGAATGTGGTACAGAAGTTTGCGATACGGCAAGCGTCACACCAATGTCGGCTAGCCCGACCCATCCCTGGGAGGACAAGAAATGACCCTTATGAAGAAGCTCGCTGGCGCCCTGGCGCTATCCGTCCTGGCGGTTGCTCCGGCAATGGCCCAGTATCCCGACCATGCCATCAATCTGATCGTGCCCTGGGCCGCCGGTGGTGGTACCGACGCCACCGGCCGCATCGTGGCCACGCTGCTGGAAAAGGAGCTCGGCCAGCCGATCAACGTCATCAACCGCACCGGCGGTGGCGGCATCGTCGGTCACACCGAAATCGCCTATTCGCCCGCTGACGGCTATACGCTGGGCGTGATCACCACCGAGCTGTCCATGTATCACTGGATCGGCACGTCGCCGCTGAACTATTCCAACTACGAGGCCCTGGCCCTGTTCAATGCCGATCCGGAAGCGGTCTATGTGCGCACCGACGGCCCCGATATCGACGCCCTGCTGGACGAAATCCGCGCCAATCCCGGCTCGGTCAAGGCTTCGGGCGCCAATCTGGGCGGCATGGCCCATCTCGGCTGGGCCGGCGTGCTGACCACCAATGGCATCGATCCGGCCGCCGCGCCGTGGGTGCCGTCGGAAGGTGCTTCCGCCAGCCTGCAGCTGCTGGCTTCGGGCGCGATCACAGTGGTGACCACCACCATGCCCGACGCCCAGCCCATGGTTG
>CBIGSA010000227.1:0-5666 GCA_966192215.1 uncultured Devosia sp.
GATCGCGCCCGCCAGGAGCTCGACCGGCTGGAGCATGAATACGACCTCGAGGTCGATCCCGATGCCATCATCGAGGATATCTCGGTCGGCCAGCAGCAGCGCGTGGAAATTCTCAAGGCGCTCTATCGCGGCGCCGAAACCCTTATTCTCGACGAACCCACCGGCGTGCTGACGCCCAAGGAGGCCGACGACCTGTTCCGCGTGCTGCGCACCCTGCGCGAGCAGGGCAAGACGGTGATCCTTATCACCCACAAGCTGCGCGAGATCATGGCGATCACCGACAGCGTTTCGGTCATGCGCCAGGGCGAAATGGTGGCGACGCTCGAAACCGCGGCCACCAACCCCGAAGAAATCGCCGAACTGATGGTGGGCCGTCGCGTCCTTTTGCAGGTCGACAAGGGCCCGGCCAATCCCGGCAAGACCCTGCTCGAAGTGCAGAATCTGGTGGTGGCCGACGATATGGGCGTCGTGCGCGTCAAGGATGTGAGTTTCTCTGTTCGATCAGGCGAGATCATCGGTATTGCCGGTGTTTCCGGCAACGGCCAGTCCGAACTGCTCGAATCCATTTCCGGCATGCGCGACCAGAAGGCGGGCAATGTCCTGCTCAACGGCAAGCCGCTGTCGCTCGAAGGCGATGATGGCGCTGCCCGCGCCCGTGCCGCCGGCCTTGCCCATGTGCCTGAGGATCGCCAGCGCATGGGGCTGGTCACTACTTTCTCGGAATGGGAAAATGCCATCCTGGGCTACCAGGACAGTCCTGAATATGGCTCTGGCGCCATGCTCGATATCGGCGCCGCCAAGAAGGCGGCCGCTTCCCATATCGAACTCTTCGACGTGCGCCCGGCCAATATCAATCTCAAGACCTCGCTCTTTTCCGGCGGCAACCAGCAGAAGATTGTGCTGGCCCGCGAGATGGAGCGCGACCCCGACGTGCTGGTCATCGGCCAGCCCACGCGCGGCGTCGATATCGGCGCCATCGAGTTCATCCACAAGGAAATCATCAAGATGCGGGACGAGGGCAAGGCCATCCTGCTCGTCTCGGTCGAGCTCGATGAAATCCGCTCGCTGGCCGACCGGATCCTGGTGATGTTCGACGGCGTCATCGTCGGAGAGGCCGATCCAGCAACCGCCACCGAAGGCGAGCTCGGTCTGATGATGGCCGGTATCAATAACAAGACCGCGCCACGCGGCCTCGGCATTGCCGAACAGGGACCCCTCCCATGAGTGCCCGCAGACCTCTTCCCCGCTGGGCTGACGTGGCCCTCCTGCCGGCGATCAACCTGGCCCTGGCTTTCCTCGTCTCCGGCCTGGTCGTGCTGCTGGTTGGTGAGAACCCGTTCCACGCCATCCAGGTCATCATCTACGGCGCCTTCGGCTATGGCGATGGCTTCGGCTATACGCTGTATTACGCCACCAATTTCGTCTTCACCGGCCTTGCCGTGGCCGTCGCGGCCCATGCCGGCCTGTTCAATATCGGTGGCGATGGCCAGGCCTATGTGGCCGGCCTCGGCGCCGTCGTCGTGGCCCTGGCGCTCGACCAGACCCATTGGCTCCTGGCCATGCCGGCTGCGGTGATCGCCGCTGCCGCGGTGGGCGGCTTTTGGGCCTTCATCCCCGGCTGGCTCCAGGCCAAGCGGGGCAGCCACGTCGTCATCACCACGATCATGTTCAACTTCATCGCCGCGGCCTTGATGGTCTACATGGTCAATCGCGTACTCAAGCCCGCCTCGACCATGGCCCCGGAATCGGAAACCATCGAGGTCGCCGGCCGCGTGCCGCAACTGCGCCAGTTCTTCTCCTTCTTCGGCTACTCGCCGGTAAACCTGTCCATCGTCATCGCCATCCTGGCGCTGATCGGAGTCTATGTCCTCGTCTGGCACACCAAGTTCGGATATGCCATGCGCGTGCTGGGCGCCAACCCGACCGCCTCGCGCTATGCCGGCATTTCCAACTCCAGGATGATCATGATCACCATGACCATTTCCGGCGCGCTGGCCGGCATGGTGGCGATCAATGAAGTCATGGGCGTGCAGAACCGTCTGGTGCTCGACTATGTCGCCGGCGCCGGCTTCGTCGGCATCGCCGTGGCGCTGATGGGTCGCAACCACCCCATCGGCATCGCGCTGGCCGCTTTGCTGTTCGGCGCGCTCTACCAGGGCGGGCAGGAACTGCAATTCGTCATTCCGGGCATTACCCGCGAAATGATCGTGGTCATTCAGGCCCTGGTGATCCTTTTCACCGGCGCCATGGAAGGCCTGTTCCGGCCCTCGCTCGAACGCGCCTTCATGCTGTTCTCGCCTGAACAGAAGGCCGAAGCCATCGCGCGGGAAACCGCCAAGTCGGAGAGCTGACATGGATCTTGCTGTCATCCTCTCCATTCTCGATGCCACCATCCGCCTCTCGACGCCCCTGCTGCTGGCATGCCTGGCCGGCATGTATTCAGAGCGCGCCGGCCTGTTCGACATTGGCCTCGAAGGCAAGATGCTGGCGGCTGCCTTTGCCGCTGGCGCCGTGGCCGCCGTTTCTGGTTCGGCCTGGCTGGGCCTGTTGGCGGGCATGATTGTCTCGCTCGGCACCTCGCTCCTGCAGGGCGTCGCCGCCATTTCGCTCAAGGGCAACCAGCTCATTGCCGGCGTGGCCATCAACATGCTCGCCGCCGGCATGACCACCTTCCTCGGCCAGACCTGGTTCAGCCAGGGCGGGCGCACCCCGCCTCTGGGCGAGGGCGGCCGCTTCGAGCCGGTCACGCTGCCCTTCGCCAATGAACTGGCGGGCGTGCCCATTCTCGGCCCCATCTATGCCGACCTCATTTCGGGCCACTACATCCTGGTCTATATCGCCTTCATCATGGTGGCGGTCACTTGGTATGTGCTGTTCCGTACCCGCTTCGGCCTGCGCCTGCGCGCCGTGGGCGAAAATCCCAAGGCGGTGGACACGGCCGGTATTTCGGTGGTCAGGCTCCGCTATCAGGCGGTCATCATCACCGGCCTGCTCTGCGGCCTGGCGGGCGCCTATTTCTCCATCGCGCAGGGAAGTGGCTTCGGCAACAACATGACGGCCGGCAAGGGCTATATTGCCCTGGCCGCGCTGATCTTTGCCAAGTGGAAGCCGGTGCCGGCCATGTTCACCTGCCTGCTGTTCGGCTTCCTCGATGCCCTGCAGATCAGGCTGCAGAGTGCCCAACTGTTCGGCATCGAAGTGCCGGTCCAGGCCATCCAGGCGTTGCCCTATGTGCTGACCGTGGTTCTGCTGGCAGGTTTTATCGGCAAGGCCGTCGGCCCCAAGGCCGGTGGCGTACCCTATACCAAGGAGCGCTAGCGGAAACCGCTGGCGCAAGGATCGTATGACCAAGACTCCGACCGACCAGGCCTTGTTCAAGGCCGCCGAAGCCATTCGCGCCAAGGCCTATGCGCCCTATTCCCGCTTTTCGGTGGGCGCGGCCATCCTGGCCGATGACGGCAAGATCTATTCCGGCTGCAATATCGAGAATGCCGCCTACCCGGTCGGCAATTGCGCCGAGGCCTCGGCCATCGCCGCCATGATCGCGGGTGGCGGCAAGCGCATCACCCGCATCTATGTCACCGGTCCCGGCAAGGAGCCGGTCACCCCCTGCGGCGCCTGCCGCCAGCGCATCCGCGAATTCGCCGACCTCAGCGTGCAGGTGATTTCCCACGGCGTCGATGGCACCCCGCTGGTTGCCACGCTCGAACAATTGCTGCCGCACAGCTTCGGACCGGAGTACCTGCCGAAATGAGCAAGGCTGCCAAGACCATCCAGAAGATCGCGGGCAAGGAGCCCATCGCGGCCGCCATCGTGCTCGGCTCGGGCCTCTCGGCCATTGGCGACCTGCTGAGCGACAAGGTGACGATCCCCTATTCCGAGCTCAAGGGCTTTCCCGGCGGCGGCGTTTCCGGCCACGGCCGTGACCTCTTGATCGGCACCCTCGGCGGCAAGCGCGTCGCCGTCCTTACCGGCCGCGAGCACTACTACGAACACGGCAATGCCGCCGCCATGCGCCCGGCGCTCGAAGCCATGGCCGCCCTCGGCGCGCAGACCCTGTTGCTCACCAATTCGGCCGGCTCGGTCGATGAGCGCTTCCGCCCCGGCGACCTGATGCTGATCTCCGACCACATCAACTATGCCGGCATGAACCCGCTGATCGGTGAACCCACCGACCGCCGCTTTGTGAACATGGTCGATTGCTATGCCCCCGACCTGCGCGCCAAGGCGATAGGGTTGGCCGAGCGGCTGGATATCAAGCTGGGGGAGGGGGTCTACCTCTGGTATTCCGGCCCCAGCTTCGAAACCGTGGCCGAAATCCAGATGGCCATTCGCCTGGGCGCCAATGCCGTCGGCATGTCCACGGCACCAGAAGTCATTCTCGGGCGTTTCCTGGGCATGAAGGTCTGGGCCTGCTCGTCCATCACCAATATGGGCGCCGGATTGTCGACCGAAAACATCAGCCATGAGCATACCAAGACCATGGCAGTGCAAGGCGCGGACAAGCTCAAGCAGCTCATTCCCGCGCTGGTGGAGGAACTATGAGCCTGCGTGTCGTAGACAACAGCCCGTCCGAGGCGACCCACAAGCGCAATCCCGGTTTCCCGCTCGATCTAGACTGGGTCGAGCGCATCCGCATGAACCGCTCGGCTTTGGAACGCCGCGCCGGCACCATCGGCACCCGCCGCACGGTCAAGAAGGACTATCAGCTCGCCTGGCTGCTTAAGGCGATCACGCTGATCGATCTCACCACGCTCAATTCCGACGATACCGATGGCCGCGTCGAGCGCCTCTGCGCCAAGGCGCGCCATCCCCTGCGGCAGGATATTCTCGACAAGCTCGATGTCGGGTCCTTGCGCATCCTGCCCGGCGCCGTCTGCGTCTACCACAACTTCGTCAAGACCGCGGTGAACGCCCTCGAAGGCACCGGCATACCCGTCGCCGCCGTCTCCACCGCCTTCCCCCATGGCCTCGCCCCGGTCGAAACCAAGCTCCGCGAAATCGAGCTATCGGTGGCCGATGGCGCCAAGGAAATCGACATCGTCATCGAGCGCGGCATGGTCCTGCGCGGTGACTGGCAGGCGCTCTACGATCAGGTCAAGGCCTTTCGCAAAGCCTGCGGCGACGCCCACATCAAGACCATTCTGGGCACGGGCGAACTCGCCACCCAGACCAATATCGCCAAGGCAAGCCTCGTCTGCATGCTGGCCGGCGCCGATTTCATCAAGACCTCGACCGGCAAGGAAAAGGTCAATGCCAACCTCGTGACCAGCCTGACCATGATCCGCATGATCCGCTGGTTCGCTGAGGAAACCGGCATCGAAATCGGCTACAAACCCGCAGGCGGCATCGCGACGGCCGGCGACGCGCTTAAATACATGGCGCTGATGAAGGAAGAACTGGGCACGCACTGGCTTCAGCCCCACCTCTTCCGCTTCGGCGCCTCGAGCCTGTTGACCGATATCGAGCGCCAACTGGAACACGGCCTCACCGGCCACTACGCGGCGGACTACCGCCAGCCGATGGTTTAGGCGCGATTGGTGCAAACCACCGCGTTCACCCTCCCCCTTGAGGGCAGGGCAGCGCAGCTAGGCCGGAGGCCGTAGCGGAGCTAAGGAGGGGGTCCTTGCGATCTCCACATGAATTCTCGGCACTCTGAAGGAGGC
>CBIGSA010000228.1:0-5657 GCA_966192215.1 uncultured Devosia sp.
GGCAACCCCTTAGCCGAGAGGCACGGCGTCGTTCCCCAGCCGCAGGTGCGCGCCTCGGGATCGCCAGCAGGCGACATCCGGTCCTTCGCTCAGTTTTCTTATCAGCTTTGCCAAAGGGGTGTTGACACTCTGTCATGAGACCACCATAAACCGCCCCGACGACGCGCCCCGGCGCTTCGTTTCCTACCCAGGCGACGTTGTAGTGGAGGGGTGGGAGAGTGGTTAAATCCATCAGACTGTAAATCTGACCGCTTAGCGTACACTGGTTCGAATCCAGTCCCCTCCACCAAACGCCCTACCCCACCAGACACATGCTTGCTGGCCCGCCGCAAAGGCGCTAGGGCATTGCCATGAGCCGCAACAAGTTCCCCCCCAAGCCCAAATACGATCCCGATACCGGACCGGTCTATCTCTATGGCCTGCATACGGTGCGCGCCGCGCTGGATAACCAGAACCGCATCAAGAAGGTGCTGCTGGCCACGCCCAACGCGCTGATGCGGCTGAAAGAGACCGGTGAGATCGGCAAGGTCACGATCAAGGAGACCACGCCCAAGGAGCTCGATCGCCTGCTGGGCGACGATGCGGTGCATCAGGGTGCGGCGTTGGAGGTTGATCCGGTGAGCCGCTTCGGGCTCGATGACATCAAGCCGCTCAAACTCGTCGTCGTGCTCGACCAGATCACCGATCCGCATAATGTCGGCGCCATCCTGCGCACCGCCTGCGCCTTCGGCGCCGATGCGGTCATCACCACTGCCCGCCACTCCCCGCGTGAAACCGGCGTCATGGCCAAATCGGCCTCCGGTGCGCTCGATCTCGTGCCGATGATCGAGGTGCGCAACCTGGGGGACGCGCTGGAAAAGCTCAAGGGACGCGGCATGTTGGTGCTGGGTTTTGATTCTGAATCAGAACATCAGCTCAAGCCTCGCACCGGCGACCAGCCGCTGGCTATCGTCATGGGTGCCGAGGGCAAGGGCCTGCGCCAGCGCACCCGCGAACTCTGCGACGAAATGGTCAAGCTCGACATGCCCGGCCCGATCAAGTCGCTCAATGTGTCCAACGCCGCGGCCATCGCGCTGTTTGCGGCCACCGCCGGACGGTCCTGATGAGCCAGTTTGCCCCCTTTGCCATGGCCCTGCGCCTTTCGGGCGTCACCATCGACCAATATGCGCTCGATGCTGCTCTCAAGCAGCTCACCAGCCGCTATGAGCCCGAGGATGCCGAGGCGAGCTACTATGCCCAGGTGGATGTGCCGGTGAACAATCCGGTACGGGCTCTCCTGGAACTGGCCGAACGCTCCGGCCCCGTCATCGCGGCCATGCTGGAAGACCGTCGTGTCGGCAAGGCCGTGCTGGATATCGCCTTCGACTATCCCGAGCACGGCGAAGCCATGTCCGCCCGCCTTCCCGCCCATGTCGCCGCGGCCATCGCCGGCCACGGCATCGACATCGAGATTTCCGTCTACCTGACCGATGTCGAGGAAGACGACGAGGACTGAAGACGCGGCGGCATGATGGTGGACCAAGCGAGAAACTGGGCCGGCAACATTGCCTTCAGCACTAGCCGGGTCGCGCGACCGGCCAGCCTTGAAGAACTGCAGGCCATTGTGCACCAGGCGGACGGGCTTCGCGTGCTCGGCGCCGGCCATTCCTTCAACCGCATAGCGGATACGAACGGCATATTGCTGTCACTGGCCGGACTGAGCGGCATTCGCAGCCTCGATTTGACCGCGCGCACTGTAACCGTCTGGGGCGGTACGACCTATGCGCAACTTCTGCCCGCCCTGCACGCGGCCGGCTACGCGCTGGGGAACCTGGCATCGCTTCCCCATATCACCGTGGCCGGTGCCGTCAGCACAGCGACGCATGGCTCGGGGAATGGCAACCGGAACCTCGCCGCTGCCGTCGCCGGACTGGAATTGGTCACCGCCAATGGCGAGATTATCCATCGGCAGCGCGGCGAGGCCGATTTCGACGGCATGGTGGTAGGGCTCGGCGCGCTGGGCGTTGTCAGCGCGCTGACGCTGGACATCGTCCCTGCCTTCGATATCCGCCAGACCGTCTATCTCGACCTGCCGCTCGAGACATTGCTGGCCAATTTCGACGCCGTGACCGGCGCAGCCTACAGCGTCAGCCTCTTCACCCGCTGGCAGGACGGCCATATCGATCAGGTCTGGCTGAAGGCGCTAGCGACGGCCGGCGAGCCTGGCGAAACGCTATTCGTCGCGCACGCCGCCGATGCCCCGCGCCATCCCTTGCCCGGCATGGATGCCGGCAATTGCACGCCACAGATGGGTGTGGCCGGCCCCTGGCATGAGCGGCTGCTGCATTTCCCCATCGGCTTCCTCGCCTCGGCGGGCGCCGAACTGCAATCCGAGTATTTCGTGCCCCGCCCGGTCGCCAGCCAGGCGATTCTGGCCCTGCACAAGGCACAGCAGCCCTTCGCGTCGGCCCTCTACGCTTCGGAAATCCGCACCATCGCTGCCGACGATCTATGGCTGAGCACGGCACAGGGGCAGGATATGGTCGGCTTCCATTTCACCTGGAAGCCGGAATGGGACCGAACGCTGCAGGCAGTCCGCATCGTGGAAGAGGCGCTGGCACCCTTCGCACCGCGCCCGCATTGGGCCAAGGTTTTCGCCATGCCGGGCGCAGACATCAGGGCGCGCTATCCGCGATTGGCCGACTTCGTGACGCTGGCAGATCGCCTTGACCCCAGGGGCAAGTTCCGCAACGGCTTCCTGGACGAGCTGATCTTCGGCTGACGCCCGGACCGCTACAGCGTACCCCGCAACAACGGTCCATCGGCCGTGATCACGTCGCGGCCGAAGATGCCGGTATCCTTGGGCACGAGACGCACCACCGAATAGCCACGCTCCTCCAGTTGCGCCAGGAACAGCGGCAGCGTTTCGACCGTGCGCTGGTGGATGTCGTGGAAGAGGATGATGCCACTGCCCCGCGCATCGAGCCGCGACAGCGTCCGGGCGGCGATCACCTCCGGCGTGTCCTTGTAATAGTCCTTGCTGTCGATATCGACATCCAGGATCACCATGCTGCCCTGCATCAGGTTGGTACGCAGGAACCCCGTCTGCGACAGATAGGGAAAACGGAAGAAGGGCGAGGGCGCCTGCCCGCCTCCGGCCAAAGCCAGTTGCACGGCCCGCTCGCCCTTGGCGATCTCGTCCAGCGCCGCCTGCCGGCTGAGCGTGCCCAGGTCGACATGATCGAAGGTGTGGCTGCCCACCGTATGCCCGCGCGCCGCGACCTGTTGCGCCAGCGCCGGATGCGCTTGCGCCGCGGAGCCCAGCATCAGGAAGGTGGCCCTGACGCCGAACTGGTCCAGCGTGGCCAGAATTTCGGTAGTCTTGCCCGGCCGCGGGCCATCGTCAAAGGTCAGGACCACCTCGCCCGGCCGCAGGATGATGTCCGTGGTGGATGCAACGGCAAGCGTTCGCCCGCCGAGATTACCGGTCGAAAAGATTCGCTCGGGCATGGGCTGCTGCGCGATGGGTTGAGAGGCTGGCAAAATGCTGTTGGTGATGAGCGGCGCCTGCGACCGCGCCACCATATGCGGCTCGGGCGGCTTGGCGCAGCCTGCCAATGCCGCGCCTGCAATCACAAGACTAATAACAAAACGCGAAAGCGACACGGCCTGAACTCAGCACAATCACAACTGAGCGCAGTTTTCGGGATTATGGTTAACAATCCCCTCGCAAGATATTAAGAACTACTTACCCGCCAGTGATTTAGCTCTTCGTCCCAGCGTATCCAGCGCGCTGAGAAAGGCCGAGCGATCGGCCGGGCGAAAGCCGGCATTGTAGCCCTTGATCTCGCCGGTTTCGCGCAGATGCTGCTTGAGGTCGCGCATGGCCACCGCCATGCCGATCGAGGCCGGGGTGAAAGGCTTTCCGGTAAAGCCGAGCACATGGCAGCCTTTGTCTATGGCACGGCTGGCCAACGGAATGTCGGCCGTCAGTACGATGTCATTGGCCTCGACCGCATCGACGATCCAGTCGTCCGCCGCATCGGCACCGGCCGGCACTACGACCACCTTGACCATGGGGTCGCGCGAAGGCCGGATGCCGCCATTGCTGACCAGCGTGATGACAAGGCCCAACCGTTCGGCCACCCGCATGGCCTCGTCCTTGACCGGACAGGCATCGGCGTCGACGAAGATTTGCGGATCAGGCATGGGCGATGGCGTCTTTCACGAAAGCCAGCCGCTCGGCAACCGGGGCCCTGGGCAGCTCCACCACGCGATAACCCAGTTCCACATAGACGTCACGCATTGGACCATAAATGCGCTGGGCATGGTCCCAACCTTCGGTTCGCTCCGCATCGTCAGTATAGATATCTCGCCAGGGCGGCGCGAAGAAGACGATGGGATTGTAGCGATAAAGCATGGCGGCGCGGTGGAAATGCCCGGCATCGGGCAGCGACAGCATGCGACCGAAGGCAACCAGGTCGGGAATGCCGCGATCGCACAGCACTGGCCCGGCATGGTTCCGCAGCGACTGCCAGCTCTGGATGTCCCGGTCGAGCATGAGTTCGGCGAACATATCGGGATTGCGCCATTGCACCGCAGGGCCATCAATGGCCGCCTGCGACTGGATGACCGCGCGGGCAGCTTCCCGGCCGACCCGGAAGCCTTCCCGCGTGGCGGCATCGAGCAGCGTGGTCTTGCCCGCGCCCGGCGCACCGGTAACGATGAAGAGATTGTCGGCATGATGAATCATGATGCGTCCTCGTGGCATGATGGAAGGAGACCGAATGGTGGGAGAGGTAATCGACAAGGCCGCGTGGGCGGATGCCACGGCGGGTGTCGGCAACTGGCGGGGAGAGTTCGAAGGCGGGGCGCATGGCGCCGATATCAGCGTGATCTTCGTCCACACCGACAAAATCGGCGGAGGACCGCGCCTGCACAAACACCCCTATCCCGAAACCTTTATCATCCGCAACGGCAATGTGCGCTTCACCGTAGGGGGTGACACAATCGACGCGACAGCGGGGCAGATTGTGGTCTGCCCGGCCAATGTGCCGCACAAATTCGAGAATCTAGGCCCCGGCCTGCTCGAGCAGATCGACATTCACGAGGCGGGCCGCTTCGAAACGGTGTGGCTGGAATAGACGCGTCTAGCGCGACGGATGCAGCCGAGTATCCAGCGCAAATGCCTCCTGCCCCCGCAGGGCATAGCTGCCCTGGGCGGCCGTGGCAGCGACAAAGATCAGGTTCCAGCTATTGGTCGATACGACGCTGGGCACCAGCACGAATTTATGCGCCCGCAGCAGGGTGTCGCCAAAGGCCTGCTGACCAGCGCTCGGAACGCCCGGGCGCAGCCAGTTCGCATTGGGCAGGGTCGCGGCCTCCACGACATGGACATCCTGCGGATCGATGATACGCAGCGATGTCAGCACGTGGGGAATCGTGTCCATCCGCTTGAAGCCACGATGCACCGCCACTTCCAGGATCGCGGTCGAGGCATCGAGCGCGCAATAGACCGCCCGCATACCTCGGCTGCTCCACCGTCCGCCAAAGCGGTAAGCGCCCTCCCCACTATCCCACGTCGGCGCGAACTGGCTGGCATCGAGCCGCCAGGCGATAAGTTCGGTTCCGCCCAGCGGACCGGGCAGCGGTGCCGTCACACATAGACCCCGTATTCG
>CBIGSA010000229.1:0-5634 GCA_966192215.1 uncultured Devosia sp.
GGGAATGAGGGTGGGGGTGGGCCAGGCACGCTGAGTCAACGAGCAGCTAAGCCGCCACGTTGCCGCCGTCCTGGCCGTCATTGGCAGCGGTGAGTTCCAGGGGCGGACGCCGCGCGACGACGAGCATGCCCGTGATGGGCGCGCCGCGATCGAAGCGCAGCACGGCGGTCTCGAAGCGCAGCACTTCCAGCCCGGCCACGACCAGCGCGTCGCGCGTGGCATCCAGGCCATGGGCATAGCGCAGCGAGGGCCGCAGGAAGAGCGGCTCGGGCCCGTCATGGGCTTCGAGGGAAAAGGCGACGAGCCCGCCGGGCTTCAGCGCCGGCACGAGGGCGCCGAGCACCGGCGGCAGCGCGCCGCAATAAATGAACACATCGGCTGCGGTGACCAGGTCGGCGTCGGCCCGGCGGGTATTGAGTGCGGCGACCAGCTCGGCCTTCTGCAGGCTGTCATAGATGCCCTTGCGCGCCGTTTCGGCGATCATCGCGGCCGAGACGTCAATGCCTTCGAGATAGGCAGTCTTGCCGCGCAGATGCTGGCCCATAAGGCCGGTGCCACAGCCCAGATCCAGTGCACGGGCGAACCCGTCTATGCCCAGCCGCGCCATTTCCTCGCTCACCAGCGCGTCGAGCATTTCGGGCACTCGATAGCCCAGCCGGTCCACCAGGGAATGTTCGAATTGCGGGGCATATTGATCGAACAGAGCTTCGACATAGCTCACCGCCGTGCCATCGGCAGCCGGGCCGGCACCATGGGCGGCGAGCTTGAGGCCGGCGCCGAACACGCCTTCATCATCCAGCGCCTCCAGGTGCCGCCAGGCCGAAATGGCACCGGCAATGTCGCCGGCCTTTTCGCAATAGGCGCCCAGCAGATCCCAGCCGGCGACCCAGTCGGGCACGATTTCGAGAGCCTGGATGAGCAATTCGGCAGCGGCCGCGTGGTCGCCCCCTTCAGCCAGCATTTTCGCATAGCCGGCGCGGCGATCGGCAATGACATCGCCGGAAGAATGAAACGCCTTGGTCAAGACGAAGTGATCTCTGGAGGGTTACCGGACCAATCGCCCGGCGCGCGGGGGTTTGACGCAAATTGGGCCGGAATGCAAGCGGGCAGATAGAGTGAAAACTGGACGGATGCGACGATAGTGCCGGTTTGCATCGGCGCGAATTGGAGTATTGTCGCCCTGTCCGGTTCGATGCTCTGGTGCCGCGCCGCGACAATGACGCCACCGGCGCGAGACGCATTTGCCCGTCCCGCCCGCCGGTTCCGCGCCAGCGCCGGGCCCGACAGCCCGGGGCAAACACTTGATGGTGCACGATTTTGTCCTGGCAGGAAGCGCCTTCCCGCCGGGCGATTGTTCATGTGTAAACAGATATTGAACAGGCCTTTTTTTCAGGCTAGGCTGCTCTGATCGAATATTGCGGCCGACCGATCTGATCCTGCGAATTCCATTCGCCGCCTGCTGACGTCACTTTCCGATATTTCGATATCACTCCGTCCCTGGCCAATAGTGGCCCCGGACCGCCTACAGCAGCGACTGCACGAGGGAACGCGCATCATGGCAACTGGCACCGTAAAGTGGTTTAACGGCCAAAAAGGCTACGGCTTCATTCAGCCCGACGAAGGCGGGGCGGACGTGTTCGTCCATATCTCCGCTGTCCAGCGCTCGGGCCTGAATGGTCTCGATGAGGGCCAGAAGGTCACCTATGAGATCGTCAAGGACAAGCGGACCGGCAAATCCGCCGCAGACAACCTGACAGCCGCCTGAGAGCCATCAGGCAGGACCAGACCAGAGGGCGCGTCCGACTTGGAGGGACGCGCCCTTTTTGTTGCCAGGATCAGGGCCGGTCGGCCTCGTCGTCGAACACTGCCTCGATCGGCACCTCGAACAACCGGGCAATACTGAAGGCCAGCGGCAGGGACGGATCGTAGCGCCCCGTCTCGATGGCATTGATCGACTGGCGGGATACGCCCAGCTTTTCGGCCATGACCGCCTGGGACCAGCCGCGTTCGGCGCGCAATTGCCTGATATTGTTCTTCAACTGGCGGCGCCGGAGCGCAGCGTGAAGATCACGGCCGCAATGCTGTAGACGATCCAGTAGAGCGGATTGAGCCAGTAAATCGAGAGCGGCGCCATCTCGGCATAGAATTCGAGATACCCCCAGCCACTGGCTATGGTCAGCACGATGACAAGGCCGGCAAAGGCCGCCTTGACCTGGATAGAGCGCAGGAATTCGTCGATCTCGTGCATGTAACGCCAGTGGGCCCAAAACATGCCGAGTAAAGCCGCTATCGGCACGATGGCGACCGCATAGAGAGCCGGAGGCGGCAGCATGGCGGCATTGTCAGCCAGCTTGATGCCATAGCTGGCCGCCAAAAAGACGACCGTGGCCGGAATCAGGACGCCGAGATAGCGCCGACTTGCTTGCTCCTGGGTCATTTTCGACCTCCTCGATGTAAAGCACCCTTTACATATACCCTGGCGGCAGGATGTCAAGCAACCTTGACATGCGATCGAAGAATGCTTGTTGATGACACCGCAGGGCGCTAAAATAGATGAGCAGGCGAGCCGGGGCAGAATTCGTGAATGCACTGATCGAACCGCGATCGGCGGATGAGAGCATCTTCACGACGCTCGCCCGCGCCCGGACCCTGATCGAGGGTCGCGCCTTCGAATCCGCTGCGACTATCTACCTTTCCCTGCTTGAAGCCGAGCTTGCAGCACCCCTGCGCGGGGAAATCCTGACCAATCTGGGCGCGGCGCTCTGCATGGCGGCGCGCGGCAATCGCGGCCCCGCCGCGCGAGCCCAGCTCGACCAGGCACGCGATCTGCTGGTCGAAGCCCTGCCCTGCCGCCCGCGCGACCAGGCGCCCTCGGCCTGGGCCATCACCCGTGCCAATCTGGCGCTGGTGCATCTGGCCCGCTACGAAGCCAATGGCGATAGTGGCGAGATGCTGTCCGCACATCTGGCGCTTGATGGCGTGGACCGGGTGCTGCGCCATGCCGGGGAAACCGCCCTGCGGGACTGGGTTTCCGCCATCCGCGACGAATTGCTCGAATTGCGCGACCGCCGCGGCAAGCCCCGATCTTCCTAGCCGCGGCCGAGTTCTTCGCTGCGCTGGCGGGCAGCTTCGGTGGTGCGTTCGATGAGCGGCGTCAGGCCCTCCATCAGCACGGCAAGGCCGGCGGCCGTAGTGCCATTGGGCGAGGTGACATTCTGCCGGAGGGTTGCCGGCGAGGCCGGATCGGCTTCGAGCAAAGCGGCCGAACCGATGACGGTCTGCCGCGCCAGCTGCTCGGCAATGGCATCGGGCAGGCCGAGTTTCTTGCCCGCCGCGGCCAGCGCCTCGACCAGGTGGAACACATAGGCCGGGCCGGAGCCGGACACGGCCGTGACCGCATCGAGCTGGGACTCGTCGTCGAACCACACCACCGGGCCGGCCGCGCGCAGCAGGGCCTCGGCGGTCTCGCGGTCTTCGGGGCCGATATCGGCCCCGGCCACGGCGCCGGTTATGCCCTTGCCGATCTGGGCCGGCGTATTGGGCATGGTGCGGATGACGCGGCCCATGTCGAGCCCGCGCGACAGCCTGTTTATGTCGATGCCCGCAGCAATGGAAATGGCCATGGTCTGTGGCCCGACAATGGGCTGCAGTGACTCCATGACCTTGTCGATGATCTGCGGCTTGACCGCCAGCACCAGCACATTGGGCAGCAAGCCGCTGGCATCGGAATTGAGCACCAGGCCATAATCCTGAGCCAGTTGCCTGGCCTCGGGACCCGGGTTCGGATCGACCAGCACGAGATGATTGGGCCTGAGCCCGGCATCGAGCCAGCCGCGGGCCAAAGCCAGCCCCATCTTGCCAGCACCCACCAGCATGACCGGGCCGAGATGGCTGAGCAACACGCTCACGCTTCGCCCACCGTTTCGAACATGACATGGCTCAGCGCATCGGCAGCGGTCTTGCCGGCCCAGACGACGAACTGGAAGGCCTGGTAATAGAGGTCGCAGCTATCGGTGGCCGAGCGCAGCAAGGCTTCGCATTGTTGCGGCGACACGTCGGCGCCGCCGGTCAGCAGGTGCGAATTGCGGAACAGCACCACGCCTTCCTTGTTCCAGATATCGAAATGGCCGATCCAGAGCTGCTCGTTGATCAATGAAATCAACTGCTTGATCTCGCCGCGCCGCCCCTCGGGCACCTTGAGGTCGAAGGCGCAGGCGATGTGCAGGCTTTCGAGGTCTTCCATCCAGTTGAACGAGACGTGGTAATCCGACCAGCCGCCGCGCACGGAAATGGAGATTTCATCGGCGTCCTGCCGCTCGAAGGTCCAGTCGTTTATCGAGGCGATATGCTCGATAATGTCCACCGGATGGACATTGCGATCGGGCTCGACTTGCAGCAGTGACATTGACGGTTCCGTCCATTAACCGGCAGATTTTCGGGTACTCAGGGAACTGGCCGCACGCACGGGGCTTACGAATCGTCCTGATGAAATGACCCTACACGTCCCCACTGATTCAGGGGACGGAACGCGGACCTTGGACGGCATTCTCTTGTGGATGACGATGGGCGCCTTAGTGTTAACGGACTGTTAACATCGAGACCGCGTTCACAGGCAATTGTGTATCAGAACAGGCCTGCCGCGTCGGTCCAACCCGTTGCCAGCGCTTGTTTCCAGGGCAGAAATCCGTTGTCGGCGGCACGCTGCGCCGCCTTGTGGTGATCGTATTCCACCACGCGCAGGCTGGTGCGCCATGTGCCGTCGCGCCGCTCGATCACAGCATAGCGCGCATCGGGCGAGCCGTGGACAAGCTGCAGGCCCACCGCGCCCGGATTGACGATCATCCGCCCGTCGCGCAGGCGCACCGAGCGGGCGGCATGGGTGTGGCCGCAGAGCATGACGGGATAATCGAGCCCTTCGGCGGCCGCTGTGACCGACGCTTCGGAGGGAAGCGTGGTCTTGCGATCGTGATACCAGCCATCGAGCCAGGGCGCGTTGTCGCTGGCGGGCGTACCGTGGCAGAGAAAGACCTCGCCATTGAAGACCGCCGTCGCCGGCATCTCGGCCAGCCAGGCGCGATGGCCGTCGGTCATATGCGACAGCGCATAGCGGTCGACGATATCGAGTTCGCGCCCGTCCCGGTGCCCCTCGGCCAGCCAGCGATCGTGATTGCCTGATATGACTGGGCCATCCAGCGCCATCAGCCGGTCGGCGGAGCCGGCCGGATCGATCGGTCCGCTCACATGATCCCCCAGGCACAAAGTGGCATCGACGCCCTGGGCGGCGATGTCGGCCAAGACAGCATCGAGCGCCATGGCATTGCCATGCACGTCGGAGATAACGGCGAACCGCAATTAATTCGCTTTGGACTTGGCGCCCTTGAGGGCCGCGAGTTCCTTGCGCAAGGCGTCGATTTCCTCGCCCTGCACCTGCACCAGCTCGCGCAGGGCATCGAAATCCTCGCGCTTGACCAGGTCCATATCGGCCACGAAGCGCTGGGCCTGGCCCTTGACCACCGTCTCGACCTCGCGGCGAACGCCATCGGCCACACCGGCCGCCTCGTTCATCAATCGGCCCAGATCGTCGAAGATCCTGTTGTTCTGGCTCATCGCATACCTATTTGGTTCGGCCCCTTA
>CBIGSA010000230.1:0-5632 GCA_966192215.1 uncultured Devosia sp.
TAAGAACTGTCGACATAGAACGGACCAAGGGCCGCCCATCACGATCCGCTTTTTGCGAGGTATGGTTCAGGCGGTACCAATCTTGCAGGCCCGGCTGCCGTATTTCCCCTCACTGGACAGGCGCCCCCGTCCCACGGTCTCCCCGCCCGGCCCTGCGTCGGGGCCGCGTGATGGCGGGGACGGACAGAAGTATGCGCGCGGTTTTGAGAGTGGGGATAAGATGGATAAGTCGGTGGTGTGGCCCACCCCCACGTCATCCTCAGGGCAACGGCTGGCGGGGTGGGCAAGCGCGGTGGACGGAACGATCCACCTTGCGGTCGTGACGCGATCTCGGGATGGATCCCGGCTCAAGGCCGGGATGACATCGGGGTGGGGGCCAATTTCCCCTATTGGGATCGCGATGCTCACCCGGCGTGGGTGGGCGTCAGGCGATTTCGAACTCGCACCAGTGGCGATAGGGCCGTTCGGGCGAGTGGATGACATTGGGGAAATGCGGATTGTGCACCGCATCGGCAAAGGCCTGGTCCTCGAGGCAGAAGCCGGCATGCTTCTTATAGCTCTTGCCATTGAGGCCGGGCACCGGAATGTCGGTCCAGACGCCATTATAGACCTGCACGCCGGGCCGGTCGCTCCAGAGCTTCAGCGTCAGATCCTTGTCCGGCGAGACCACGGTGGCGATCGGGTCATTGATGCTGCGGCCGGTATCGAGCGCCATGCCGATATCGTAATCCACGCCCTGGCCCGCCGCGTCGCGCATGGTGCGCGGGGTCCGCAGGTCATAGATCGTGCCCGCTGACGGCAGGATGGCGCCAGTGGGCGCCAGATCCTCGCCCAGTTCGGTATAGGCTGAGGAATTGACCTGGATCGTGTGGTCCAGCACGGTGTCCGAAGTGCCCAGGTTGAAATACTGATGCTGCACCAGGCTGATCGGCGTCGGCTGGTCGGTGGTGGCACTCAGCTCCAGCCGCAAGCGATTGCCGCGCAGTGTGTAAGTGGCCGAGAAATTGACATTGCCGGGATAGCCCATGGCGCCATCGGGCGAGAAATGGGTGAAGCGCACGGCATTGTTGGCCTCGTCGACCTGCCCGTCCCAGACCTGCCGCCCCAGGCCTTCTTCACCGCCATGCAGCTGCAGTTCGCCGGCATTTGCCGCGAGCTTGTAGGTCTTGCCATTGAGCTCGAATGAGGCACCCTTGACGCGGTTGGCCACGCGCCCGGCCAGCGAGCCGAAATGCGGGCTGTGCTTCGCATAGGCGTCGAAATTGTCGAATCCCAGCACCACCGAGCGCTCGCCGCCCTTGACCGGTACGCGCCAGTCGCGCACCGCCACGCCATAGGAAATGAGGTCGACCGCGACGCCGGTATCGCTGACCAGGCGGAACTGGTCCACGCGCTTGCCCTTGAAGGTCCCGAATGTCGTCACTGCAATGGCCATGGTGGTCACCCCCTGAAATCTGCGGGGCAACCTCTAGCCTGCTTCGTCGCCCGCCTGCAACGATACACTTGACGTTTGCATGCCGCCTGACGATCCTCCGCCACAGGGAAAAGGGGATCGTGCGTGAACGAGATCGGGTTGAGGCGCCGGGCGACGGTGCATGATGTGGCGCGGGCGGCCGGCGTTTCCCTCGCCACGGTCGATCGCGTGCTCAATGGAAGACCGGGCGTGCGCGCCGTCACGGCGGAAAAGGTCGAGGCCGCCATTGCCGAGATCGGTTTCCAGCGCGACCTCAGCGCTTCGCTGCTCGCCCGGGCCCGCGATCTCAAGCTCACCTTCGTTATCCCGGACAGCTCCAACGAGTTCATGGCCAGTCTTGCCGACGCGGTGGCAAGGCGCCAGGGCCCCGCTTTGGCCGACCGCATTCACGTCGAAACGCGCCGCATCAGGGCGCTCGATGCCGATGCCCTGGCCCAGAGTCTCGATGCGCTCGATGCCCGGCAGTGCGATTGCGCCGTCATCGTTGCCAGCGAGGAGCCTTCGGTGCAGGCGGCGGTCGATAATGCCACCCGCCGCGGCATCGTGGTGATGACGCTGGTTTCCGACCTGCCGGGCACCCAGCGCCGCCACTTCATCGGCATCGACAATGAAGCCGCCGGCCGCACCGCTGCTTCACTGATGGGCCGGTTCCTGCCGCAGGGCGGCAAGGTAGCGGTGATCGCCGGTTCGCTCCACCTGCGCGACCATTCCGACCGGCTGGCCGGTTTCCGCGCCGCTTTGGCCGCCGAATTTCCCGCCATAGAACTGATCGGTCCCATCGAGGGGCATGACGAGCGCAGCGAGACCAGGGCCATCGTGGCTGACCTGCTGGCGCGCCATGGCGACCTGGCGGGGCTCTACAATCTGGGCGCCGGCAATGCCGGCCTGGTCGCCGCCCTGGAAGAGTCGAGCCGTGCCGGCTCCATTCGCGTCATTGCCCATGAACTGACCGACCCCACGCGCCGCGGCTTGCGTTCCGGCGCCATCGACGTGGTGCTGGACCAGAATCCCGATGGCGAAATTCGCGAGGCCATTGCCGCGGCCCGCAGCCTGGCTTTGGGCAGCAATGGCAAGCCAGCGACAGACCCCATTGAAATCGGGATTTTCCTGCGCGACAATCTGCGCTAAGAAGCGCGCCAATCACCAAACCGGCGTGGCCCGCAATGGGCCGGGAGGACGTTCAGATGTTGCCTGTTCCCGATCATGAGGTACGTGCCTCATGACCTATCTTGGCATTGATATCGGCACCTCGGGCGTCAAGGCGCTTGTCATCGACGAGCATGGCCGCGCCCTGGGCGAAGCCTCCGCCGCCGCGGTCGAGCCTGTCCGGCCCCATCCCGGCTGGTCTGAGCAGAACCCCGCCGACTGGTGGACCGCAACGCTCGCCGCCGTGGACAAGCTCAAGGCGTCCCATCCCTCCGAACTGGCCTCGGTGCGCGGCATTGGCCTGTCCGGCCACATGCATGGGGCGACCCTGCTCGGCAAGGATGACGAGGTGCTGCGCCCCTGCATCCTCTGGAACGACGGGCGTTCGGCGGCCGAATGCGGGGAAATGGAAGCGGCCCTGCCGACCCTGCGGCAGATCGCGGGCAATATCGCCATGCCCGGCTTCACCGCGCCCAAGATCGCCTGGGTGCGCAAGCATGAGCCTGCGATCTACGACAGGATCGCCAAGGTCCTGCTGCCCAAGGCCTATGTGCGGCTGCTGCTGACAGGCGAACATGTGGAAGACATGTCCGACGCCGCCGGGACGCTCTGGCTCGATGTCGGCAAGCGCGACTGGTCGGACGAACTGCTCGCCGTGACCGGGCTCAATCGCTCGCACATGCCGCGCCTCGTCGAGGGTTCGGCCGTATCGGGCAATCTCAAGCGTGAGCTGGCGCAGCGCTGGGGCATGGATGGCCTGGTCGTCGTAGCCGGCGGTGCCGGCGACAATGCCGCCTCCGCCTGCGGTATCGGTGCGATCCGTCCGGGCGAAGGCTTCGTTTCGCTTGGCACATCCGGCGTGCTCTTCGTCTCCAATGAGCGCTTCAGCCCCAATACCGAGGGTGCGGTTCATGCCTTCTGCCATGCCATTCCCGATACCTGGCATCAGATGGGCGTCATCCTCTCGGCAACCGACAGCCTCAACTGGCTGAGCAAGATCACCGGCCAGAAGCAGGCCGAACTTTCCGCTGCCGCCGAGGCGCAATTCACCGGGCCGGGCGAGGAAATCTTCCTGCCCTATCTTTCGGGCGAACGCACCCCGCATAACAATGCCGGTGCACGCGGGTCCTTCGTGGGTCTCTCCCACCTCTCCGACCCGGCCAGATTGGCCCAGGCCGTGATGGAGGGGGTCACCTTCGCCTTCCGCGACAGCCAGCGCGTGCTGTCAGATGCCGGCACCAGGATCGACCGGTTGCTCGCCGTCGGCGGCGGCAGCAAGTCGGCTTTGTGGCTCAAAATGATCGCCACCAATCTCGACATGGAAATCGCCCTCCCCGAGGACGGCGATTTCGGCGGCGCGCTCGGCGCTGCCCGGCTCGGCCTCTGCGCGGCTGAAGGGGCCAGCCCCCAGACGGTGATGACCATGCCCGACATCAAAGCCACCATTGCGCCCGACAGGAGCCTGTCGGGTGCCTATTCCGACCAATATGCGCGCTATCGCGCGCTCTATCCTGCCATCGAGGAGGCACGTAAGTGAGTGATTTTTTCAAGGGCCTGAACCAGGTCAAGTATGAAGGCCCCAACAGCAAGAACCCGCTGGCCTATCGCCACTACAACAAGGACGAGGTGATTGCCGGCAAGCGGATGGAAGACCATATCCGCCCTGCCATCGCCTATTGGCACACTTTCGCGCAGGAAGGCGGCGATCCGTTCGGCGGCCGTACCTTCGATCGCCCCTGGTTCGACAAGGGCCTCGAGGGCGCCAAGCTCAAGACCGAAGTGGCCTTCGAATTCTTCGACCTGATCGACGTGCCCTTCTTCGCCTTCCATGACGTCGACGTTGCCCCCGAGGGCGCGACCCTGGCCGAAAGCAACAAGAACCTGCGCGTCATCGGCGACATCATTGCGTCCAAGATGCAGCAGAGCGGCAAGAAGCTGCTCTGGGGCACGGCCAACCTGTTCTCCAATCGCCGCTACATGGCCGGCGCCGCCACCAATCCCGATCCGGAAGTCTTCGCCTATGCCGCCGGCCAGGTGAAATCGGTGCTCGAGTTGACCAATGAGCTGGGCGGCGAGAACTATGTGCTCTGGGGTGGCCGCGAAGGCTATGAAACCCTGCTCAACACCAAGATCGGCCAGGAACAGGACCAGATGGCCCGCTTCCTGTCGCTGGTCATCGAGCATGCCAAGAAGATCGGCTTCAAGGGCCAGATCCTGATCGAGCCCAAGCCGCAGGAGCCGAGCAAGCACCAGTATGACTTCGACGTCGCCACGGTTTACGGGTTCCTGCAGAAATACGGCCTCGAAAAGGAAGTGAAATGCAATATCGAGGTCGGCCATGCCTTCCTCGCCGGGCATTCTTTCGAGCACGAGCTGGCCGTCGCCTCCTCGCTGGGCATGCTCGGCTCGGTCGATGCCAACCGCAACGACCTGCAGTCGGGTTGGGATACCGACCACTTCCCCAATAATGCGGGCGAAATGGCGCTGGCCTTCTACTACATCCTCAAGCAGGGCGGCCTGGGCAAGGGCGGCTTCAACTTCGACGCCAAGGTGCGCCGCCAGTCGCTCGACGCCGCCGATCTGCTGCATGGCCATATCCTGGGCCTCGACACCCTGGCCCGCGGCCTCAAGGGCGCCGTGACGCTGATCGAGGACGGCGAGTTCGACAAGCTGCTCGACGACCGCTATGCCGGCTGGAACCAGAAGGGCGCCGCCGCCATGCTCAAGGGTGAGCGTACGCTGGAACAGATTTCCGACTGGGTGCTGGCCGAGAACATCAACCCGCAGCCCCGTTCCGGTCGCCAGGAATATCTCGAAAACCTGGTCAACCGTTTCGTTTGATTTGAGGGGAGCCTCGAGCTCGCGCACCCACGATCGTCACCCTCGGGCTCGACCCGAGGGCTCTTCACTAACGATCGCCCCGCAAGTGCAGTCCCCTCGGGTCAGGCCCGAGGGTGACGCGCGGTGGTGGTGGAAACATCCGCGCAAGGGCCTATCATGCCGCAACTGACA
>CBIGSA010000231.1:0-5626 GCA_966192215.1 uncultured Devosia sp.
TGCGCGCCATCCAGGAGCTGCTGGGCCATGCCAGCCTCTCGACCACGCAGATCTACACCGCCGTCGATACGGACCGCTTGCTGGAGAGCTATCGCAAGGCGCATCCGCGGGGGTAACCTGTGTCGTTGGGCCACCAATGATCGACATGCCCCAAAACAGACCGACACGAATTGAGCAGCCATGAGTTCTCCCGACCGCTTCGAAATTCGCTACGAAAACGCCGTCATTGGAACCACCTCGTTCGAGTTTGGCGATCCGCCTATGGGTGTCGCTTTCGGAAAATTCACGCCGACATCAGCCTATCGACGAGACGACATTGCCGAAAACAGTCAGCTATCGGCTTGGGTAGCCGGCAGGCCAATTCCCTCGGAAGGACTGGGCATCGAAGGTACAGTTCGGTCCGGAGAAATAGAGGTCACCATCCTGGGGATACCATACCCCTTATACGAGGAACTTTTCCAGACCACGTTGAAGCCTACAAAACCCAACTCAACGCCAAGCGAACCGATTTGGCCAAGTCCGCCTTGTAGACGACAATTTGCCTGCGCTAAGTAGGCTCATGCACTCGCACGCCATTCTTATTCTCAGCATCTGGCTTTCTGGCTCCCCACGGGACCGGAACGAGCGCTGACGCCCAGCCCTTCGTCTCACCGGCCCGCCATCTGGCGCTCCGGTGACTGGCATGGCGGCTCCTCCTAGGACCTTCCATGACCTCGACCACGCAAGCTGCCCAATCGCATAACGACCCCGTCGGCTACGGCCTTGCCGTGTGCGGGGCAATTCTCTTTTCCACCAAGGGCATTTTCATCAAGCTTGCCTATGGCGAGGGCGTTTCGACTGAAATGCTGCTCAGCCTGCGCATGCTGGTGGCCCTGCCGGTCTATCTTGTCATCCTCCTCACCATATTGCGGCGCGGCGACAAGGCGGTGGCCGCGCTCGGCCCCCGCGTGGTGCTGGCCAGCATGGCCATCGGCATATTGGGCTATTACCTCTCGAGCTATCTCGATTTCCTGGGGCTCAACTTCGTCACCGCGCAATATGAGCGGCTGGTGCTGTTCACCTATCCCTTCTTCGTTGTGCTGTTCGGCGTGTGGCTGTTCGGCGACCGCATGGTGTGGGGCGTGGTGCCGGCCATGCTGGTGAGCTATGGGGGCCTGCTGGTTATCTTCGGCTGGAACCTGGCGGTCGACCCCGACGGCATCGTGATCGGCACCTTGCTGGTGCTGGGCTCGGCCATCACTTTCGCGCTCTACCAGCACCTGGCCAAAAGGCAGATGCTGGTGATCGGCTCGGCCCTCTTTACCTGCATCGGCATGTCCACCGCCGCCATCTGCGCCATTGCGCAGAACCTGGCCATATCGGGCGCGGCCAGCTATCTGGCACTGAGCCCGCAGATCTGGGCCTATGGCCTGGCTCTGGGCGTGCTGGGCACCGTGCTGCCCAGCTTCCTGATGAATGCCGGCATGGCGCGAATCGGGGCGCGGGCCACCTCCTCCACCGCCGCCTTCGGGCCGGTCGTGACAATTATCATTGCCGTCATCGTGCTTTCCGAACCTTTCACCCTGTTTCATGGGGTGGGCACGGCTCTGGTTCTGCTAGGCTCGGTGCTGTTTACGCGGGCCGAACGGCGGGCCCGCCGCGCCGGAAGCTGATTCTTTCGGTGACGGCTTTTGGCCGCCGCAAAGCCGCTGTAATGTCCAGCCACGACTTGCGGCATACATCTGGGAAGGGACAACCGATGAACGCATTCCAAAAGGTTCTGGGCGGCGCCGTGCTCGCCCTGGTCCTGGCCGGTGGGCTTGCCGCGCCAGCCATGGCGCAGAAACTCGACAACAAGAAGAACGGACCCGCCGCGACCGTCAGCGACATCGACTTCGGCGACGACTCCAGCCAATGGTCCAATGACGGCGAATGCGATGATCCGCGCTTTCAGGGTTCCGGCTCGGCCAGCGAACTGGTCGATGCCGATATCCTCAAGGACGCCACCGATTGCCAAGCCGCCTACAATGCCGGCACGGTGGAGTTCGTAGGCGGCAGCGACGCGCCGGCTGCGACGGTGGCCGATATCGACTTCGGCGATGATTCCAGCCAGTGGTCCAAGGACGGCGAATGTGACGATCCGCGTTTCCAGGGTTCCGGTTCGGCTGCCGAACTGGTCGATGCCGACATTCTCAAGGACGCCACCGACTGCCAGGCCGCCTATGATGCCGGCACGGTGGAATTCGTGGGCGACAGCGGAACGCCTGCCGCAACGACGCCCACCACCGCCGATATCGACTTCGGCGATGATTCGAGCGAATGGGCCAATGACGGCGAATGCGACGACCCCCGTTTTGAAGGCAGCGGCTCGGCCGCCGAAACGCTCGACAGCGACATCAAGCGCGACGCGACCGACTGCCAGGCGGCCCACAATGCCGGCACGGTGACCTATATCGGGGATGGCGGCACACCCGCCGCCACGACGACCACCACGGCCGACATCGACTTTGGCGACGATTCGAGCGAATGGGCCAATGATGGCGAGTGTGACGATCCGCGCTTCCAGGGTACGGGTTCGGCCAGCGAACTGGTCGATGCCGATATCCTCAAGGACGCCACCGACTGCCAGGCCGCCTATGATGCCGGCACGGTGAGCTATGTGGGCGACAGCAGCTCCGCCGCTATCGACTATGGCGACAATTCCAGCCAGTGGGCCAATGACGGCGAATGCGACGACCCGCGCTTCTCGGGTTCGGGCGTGGCCAGCGAATTGCTCGATGCAGACCTGGGCCATGACGCCGACGACTGCCGCGCCGCCGTGGAAGCGGGCACCGCCACCTTCAATGGCGGCTCGTCCGCCACGCCGGTTGCCGCCTTCGACTATGGCAGCGACTGGAGCAAGTGGGCCAATGACGGCGAATGCGACGACCTGCGGTTCACCGGCCCCGGCACCGACAAGAAGCTGCTGACCGACGACGTCTATGGCGATGCCACCGACTGCCGCACGCTGGAGGAACAGGGCCAGGTCACCATCCGCACGGTCTATTCGCCCGAATATGCCGCCGGCGCGCCCTATGACAGCAGCCATATCGACTTCGGCGACAATACCTCGAGCTATGCCGATGACGACCGCTGCGACGACCCCCGCTTCGAGGGCCCGGGCGCTGCCTCGGTGCTGCTGGAAAGTGACGAATATCACGACAGCGACGACTGCAAGGCCGCCTATGAAGCCGGCCAGATCATGCTGATCTCCGAAGCGAACTGAACCGGCAAGACTGAATGCGAAACGGCGGGGCCGGGCCCCGCCGTTTTTATTTTGGCTCCGATGCCGACAATCAGGCCTTGAGCTTGCTCAGAATCGCAGCGCCCATTTCCTCGGTGCCGACAGTCTTGCGGTTGTCCTGGGCGATGTCGCCGGTGCGCAACCCGTCGCTGAGCACGGCCGAGATAGCGTTCTCGATCTTGGTCGCCAGTTCGATCAAGCCGAAGCTGTAGCGCAGCGCCATGGCTACCGAGGCGATCATGGCGATGGGGTTGGCAATGCCCTTGCCGGCAATATCGGGAGCCGAGCCATGTACGGGCTCGTAGAAGGCCTTGCGCTTGCCGGTCACCGGATCGGGCGCGCCCAGCGAAGCCGAGGGCAGCATGCCGAGCGAGCCGGTCAGCATGGCGGCAACGTCGGAGAGAATGTCGCCGAACAGGTTGTCGGTGACCATGACGTCGAACTGCTTGGGATTGCGCACGAGCTGCATCGCCGCGTTGTCGGCCAGGATGTGGTGCAGCTCCACGTCCGAATAGTCCTTGGCGACCCCCTTGACCACTTCGTCCCACAGCACGCCCGACTTCATGACATTCTTCTTGTCGGCCGAATGCACCTTGTTGTTGCGGGTGCGGGCCAGGTCGAAGGCGACGCGGGCGATGCGGTCGATTTCATAGGTCTCGTAGACCTGAGTATCGACGGCGCGCTTCTGGCCATTTTCCAGATCGGTGATGGTCTTGGGCTCGCCGAAATAGACGCCGCCGGTCAGTTCGCGCACGATGAGGATGTCGAGGCCTTCCACCAGTTCGCGCTTGAGCGAGGAGGCGTCGGCCAGGGCCGGATAGCAGATCGCGGGGCGCAGATTGGCGAAGACTGCCATTTCCTTGCGCAGGCGCAGGAGCGCGGCTTCGGGGCGGTGCTCATAGGGCACGTTGTCCCACTTCGGACCGCCCACGGCGCCGAAGATCACCGCATCGGCCGCCTTGGCCTTTTCGGTGTCTTCGTCGGTGATGGCCACCTGGTACTTGTCATAGGCCGAACCGCCGGCGAGGCCGGAATCGGTCGAGAAATCGGTCAACTGTTCGGAATTGGTCCATTTGATCAGCTTTTCCACCTCGAGCATGATCTCGGTGCCGATGCCGTCGCCGGGCAGCAGGAATAGGGAATGGGTGGCCATGGAAGTCCTCGCCGTACTGGTGGTTACGCCTTTGCCGCGCACATAGCGGGATTTCGGCCCGGCGCGCAAGGGCGCACGGGCCTGATCGGTCCTCCCGAGCAGCAAAAAGCCGGCCCGGAGGCCGGCTTTTGGTTTGGCGCTGCCGCTGGTGATCAGCCCGCGAAGAAGGGCTGGGTGCCGTGGGCTTCGATGGCAGTAGCCAGGCGCCCCAACGCATGGATATAGGCGGCCGAACGCACCGGGACCTTGCGGTCCTGCGCGATGGCCCAGACGGCGCGGCCTTCGCGTTCCATCATCTTCTTGAGGCGGGCATGGATCTCCTCGAGATCCCAGTAGAAGCCCTGGCGGTTCTGCACCCATTCGAAATAGGAGACCGTGACGCCGCCGGCATTGGCCAGGATATCGGGCAGCACGACCACGCCCTTGTCATTGAGGATCCTGTCGGCCTCCGAGGTGACCGGGCCATTGGCCAGTTCGAGCACCACCTTGGCCTTGATCGAGGCAGCATTGTCGGCGGTGATCATTTCTTCCAGCGCCGCCGGCACCAGCAATTCGGCATCGACCGCAATGAGATCGTCGGCCGGAATGACCGTGGCGCCCAGTTCGACGGCCATGTCGGCAACGTGCCGACCGGCGGTCTTGCCGTCGATCAGCCGCTTGACGTCCAGTCCGTCGGGCTTGTGGATGGCGCCGGTGGAATCGGAAACAGCGACGATCTTGTTGCCGTCCGCATCGGCCAGTTGCGCGAAATACTGGCCGGCATTGCCGAAGCCCTGGATGGCGACGGTGCGCGAGCCGGACAGGCCCAGTTCGGCCGCCAGGTGCCGCACCAGGTAGAAGCCGCCACGCGCCGTGGCATCGTTGCGACCCAGCGAACCGCCCAACGCAATCGGCTTGCCGGTGATGACGGCGGGCGAAACTGAACCGGTGATCTGGTTATATTCGTCGGCCATCCAGCCCATGATCATGGCATTGGTATAGACATCGGGCGCCGGAATATCGCGGTCGGGGCCGACCGTTGTGGCAAAGGCCTGCATATAGGCGCGCGACAGGCGCTCCAGCTCGCTCTTGGAGAGCGTATGGGGATCGACCCGCACGGCGCCCTTGCCGCCGCCATAGGGCAGATTCATCACCGCGCATTTGAACGTCATCCAGAAGGCCAGCGTCTCGACTTCCTCGATCGTGCTGTCGGGATGGAAGCGGATGCCGCC
>CBIGSA010000232.1:0-5573 GCA_966192215.1 uncultured Devosia sp.
ACCAGCGATTGCGCCAGGTCGATCAGGCGCACACCTTCCATTTCGTCGACCAGCGTTTCGCTCATCGTGCGACTGAGCGAAATCCGCCCCACCAGCACATCCTGGAACCGCGTGGCGATATCGGCGGCCCGATCGGCCAGCCGCTGCACCTCGTCGGCCACCACGGCAAAGCCCTTGCCGGCATCGCCGGCCCTTGCCGCCTCGATAATGGCGTTGATGGCCAACAGCTTGGTCTGCTTGACGATTTGCAGATTGTTGCTGGAATAGCTCTCCAGCTCGCCGCTGATGCCATCCATGACGACACGCATGGCCCGCGGCGATGCCGCGACGGCCGTGCCCAACTTCGAGTCCATGACTGCGCCCCAATGCACCTTGGGTCGCCCGAGCGATCGTCACAACCGCGCGGGTCGACAGTATCTCGATCCGCAATATTGGGTGAATATGGTAACCACTCGGTAAATTTACTGACTTGTGGAGTCAAAATACGCCTTCAGACCCTGGCGCTGAAATCCTCGTAGCAATCATAATTGCGCTGCTCGATGATCCGTCCGTCCTCAAGACGAAACACCATGCAGATATGGGCCACCATTGTCTCGCCGGCCTGCAGGCGGCCGATGGGCATGGCCAGTTCGCCCTCCCAGCGCGCCTCGACCACCACCCGGTCGCCGGCTGCAATCACATCGCCGAAAATATAGCGCTGCCTGCGCAGTACCTTGCCCTCGCCCGCCCGCCTAAGTCCCGCCATCATGGCCGCCAGGTCATCGACCCCGCCCTTCGGTCTTATGCGATTGGGCAATTCGTGAAACCGCATCTCGGGATGCAGCAAAGCCGTCACCGCTGCTTCATCGAATTGCGAGACCGCATCCACATAAGCCCTGACCATAGCCACATTATCGACCATTTCAGCCTCACTAGAACATCGTTCTATTGAGGGATATAGAACATCGTTCTGGCCTCGTCTAGGGTGTTCGCGTGACCATGGATCGCCGCCGCCAGATTCTCGATGCCGCACTCGCCTCGTTCCTCGAAAAGGGCTATGCGGCCACCTCGATTGCCGACATCCGCACCCGCAGCGGTGCCAGCACCGGCAGCATCTACCATTTCTTTTCCGGCAAGGGCGCGCTGGCCGAAGCGCTGCTGCGCGAGGCAGTTGCCGGTTGGGCCGATCTGTCGGCAGCTGCGCTCAGTGCCGATGCCCCGGCGGAGACCGCGATCAAGGCGTCGGTACGCGGCCTCATGCTCTGGGGCTTCGCCGAACCGGCCCGGTTTCGCTTCATGGATGAAGTGCGCAATCTCGCCCCGGCCGACCCGGACTTTGCCGCCGTGCGGGACCTACTCGACAATGGCCAGACCCTGGGTGCGGCCCAATATGCCCGTATGACCGCCGCGGGCGCCGTACGCAACCTGCCCTTTCCGATTGCCCACGCGCTGATGCTTGGCCCCGCCTATGCCTATCTGCGCCGCGCCGGGACCACTCGTCCTGAGGAAGCGCCTCGCATAGCGGAATTCTTCGCCGAAGCGGCCTGGCAGGCGGTCAAGGCCTAGCTGCCTTCAGGCGCCACCCGGATCAGCCGTCCATTGTCCTCGTCGGTCAGCAGGTAAATCGCGCCATCCGGCCCCACCCGCACATCGCGGATACGGCCCAACTGGCCCTGGAACAGCCGTTCCTCGCCAACAACCGCATCGCCCTCCATGTCGAGCCGCACCAGCAATTGCCCGCTGAGGCCGCCCGACAGCAGGTCGCCCCGCCATTCCGGCAGCAGCTCGCCATCATAGAAATCGAGCCCGGAGGGCGAGATCGATGGGTCCCAGTAATGCAGCGGCTGCTCCAGCCCTTCCTTTGCCGTGCCCTCGCCGATCGGCACGCCGGAATAATCCACGCCGTAAGTGATGATCGGCCAGCCGTAATTAGCGCCCGGCCGGGGCATGTTCACCTCGTCTCCGCCCCGCGCGCCATGCTCCACGGTGAACAGCACGCCATCCTCGCGCAGCGTCGCGCCCTGCGGGTTGCGATGGCCCTTGCTCCACAATTCGGGTGCCCAGCCTTCCGGCTTGGGATTGTCCTCGGGCACCGAGCCATCGGGCGCGATGCGTATGATGGCCCCGGCCAGATCCGTCATGTCCTGCGCCCGGTTCTGGTCGCCGCGCTCGCCCAACGTCACGAACAGGTTCCCGTCCTGCCCGATCACCACGCGCGAGCCAAAATGCCGGTTGGTTGTGGTGAAATTGTTCATGCGGAAGATGACCTTGCCGTCTTCCAGCCGTCCGCCATCGCCCTCCAGCACCAGCCTTGCCGAAAATACCGCCGTGCCCTGCCCACGCTGCAAGCCGGCATCCTGCGCGCGCTCGGAGAATGTCAGGTAGATCTGCCCGCTCGTCGCGAAATCGGGCGCCAGTGCCAGATCGAGCAACCCGCCCTGCCCCTGGTCATAGACCGCGGGCACGCCGGCAATCGGCTCACCCACCACGCCGCCATCGATGATCCGCAACTGCCCGCTGCGTTCGGTCACCAGCATCCGGCCATCGGGCAGGAAGCCCAGTGCCCAGGGATGGTCCAGCCCTTCGGCGATAACGGTGGCGGTGAGATTGCCGGCACTGGACTCCGCCGTCTGCGCCGCAGCGGCAGGAACCAGGACCAGCAGCGCAACGGAGGCTATGGCAAAGCGAAACATCTGGGGCCTTTCGACGCGACTGGCGGCAAAAACTTGAACGCGGATGTGAACATGCCCATCTTCATACCCACACCCGCTTGACCGAAACGCGGCAGGCGGGCAATTTGAGCCTATCTCCCCTCAAAACTAATCGTGAAGCGCACGCCGAACGGATTTGGCTGGGAGAAAAGCTATTGGAGCACGCGCTGCTCCGGAACATCGTGCCGACTGGAGGCGACGAAATGGACAAGATCCCGATGACGGTGGGCGGCCACAAGGCTCTCACCGCCGAATTTGAGCACCGCACAGCCAACGAGCGCCGTCGAATCATCGACGCGATCGCCGAAGCGCGCGCCCACGGGGACCTTTCCGAAAACGCCGAATATTCGGCCGCCAAGGAACAGCAGAGCCTCAACGAGGGCCGCATCAAGGAACTCGAGACCATCCTGGCGCTGGCCGACATCATCGACGTCAGCAAGCTGACCGGCGATTCCGTCAAGTTCGGCGCCACCGTGACCTTCCTCGACGAGGATACCGAGGAAGAAAAGACCTATCAGGTCGTCGGTGATCCCGAGGCCGATGCCTCGGCCGGCCGCATCTCGATTTCCTCGCCCATCGCCCGCGCCATGATCGGCAAGTCCGAGGGCGATTCGTTCGAGGTTGCCGCTCCCGGTGGTGCGCGCAGCTACGAAATCATCAAGATCAAGTATGTCTAGCGTCCGACTGAAAAGTGCGGCGCACTTTTCGGACGATTCGGACGCCGGGGAATGGAGCGCGGCGGACACGGTCCGCGCATAGCGCTCTCCCGCCCAAACTTTGGGCATTTGCCCATAAATCTTGGGCAGATGCCTCGTTTCGGGTGTGACATTTCCGTCTGTTCCACAGGCACGTGATTGCCGTTGGAACGGTTTGCCTTGAAAGAGCGCTCCTTCGGCCTTTAACTAGTGGCCGAGGGATATTCGCATTTTGTCGGAGAGCGTTGCGATGCACGCGAAAGTCATCATCATCGGTTCCGGTCCGGCCGGCTACACCGCCGCCATCTATGCGGCGCGCGCCATGCTGGAACCCGTGATGATCCAGGGTCTGCAGCCCGGCGGGCAGCTCACCATCACCACCGATGTCGAGAACTATCCCGGCTTTGCCGACGTCATCCAGGGCCCCTGGCTGATGGACCAGATGAAGGCGCAGGCCGAGCATGTCGGCACGCGCATCGTCAACGACATCATTGTCAGCGTCGATTTCGACAAGCGTCCTTTCACGCTCACCGGCGACAGCGGCACCGTCTATACCGCCGACAGCGTCATCATCGCCACCGGTGCCCAGGCCAAGTGGCTGGGCCTGCCCAGCGAGCAGAAATTCCAGGGTTTCGGCGTCTCCGCCTGCGCCACCTGCGACGGCTTCTTCTATCGCAACAAGGAAGTGTTGGTGGTCGGTGGCGGCAATACCGCGGTGGAGGAAGCGCTTTTCCTCACCAATTTCGCTTCCAAGGTCATCCTGGTGCATCGCCGCAACGAATTCCGCGCCGAGCGCATCCTGCAGGAGCGCCTGTTCAAGAATCCCAAGATCGAAGTGCGCTGGAACACCGAGGTCGTGGAAGTCGGCGGCGCCCCCATGCCGCCCTCGGTCAACACCGTGACCCTGCGCGATGTCAGCACCGGCCGCACCTATGAGCAGCCGATCGACGGTATCTTCATCGCCATCGGCCACGCGCCCTCCACCGCGATCTTCGCCGGCAAGCTCGACATGAAGCCGGGCGGGTATCTCCAGGTGAAGCCGGGCACGACCGAAACCAATGTGCCGGGCGTCTTCGCCGCGGGCGATGTCACCGACGACGTTTACCGCCAGGCAATCACGGCGGCAGGCATGGGTTGCATGGCCGCGCTCGAAGCCGAACGATACCTCGCCGAACACGAACTCGCCGAAGCGGCGGAGTAGCAACAGACACCCAACCAAAGGCGTCACCTAGAAATGCTCGACTGGGACAAACTCCGGATTTTCCACACCGCCGCCGAGTCGGGCAGTTTCACCCATGCCGCTGAAAAGCTCGGCATGAGCCAGTCGGCCGTCTCCCGCCAGATTTCCGCGCTGGAAGACGATCTGGGTCTCAAGCTCTTCATCCGCCATGCCCGCGGCCTGGTGCTGACGGAAGTGGGCGAGCAGCTGTTCCGCACCGCCCACCGCATGCACTGGGAACTCCAGCAGGTGGAAACCCAGATGTCCGAAAGCCAGGACGTCCCCACCGGCCCGCTGATCGTCACCACTACGGTCGGCATCGGCTCGACCTGGCTGTCGTCGCGGCTGGACGAATTCCTCAAGCTCTATCCGCTGATCCAGCTCGAAATCCGGCTTAACGATGCCGAACTGGACCTGGCCATGCGCGAGGCCGACGTGGCCATCCGCCTGCACCGGCCCAATCAGTCCGAGATGATCCAGCGCAAGCTGTTCACAGTCCATAACCACTTCTATGCGTCCAACGCCTATATCGACGAGCTCGGCATGCCCGCCAGCGCCGACCAGCTCGACGATCACCGCATCATCAGCTTCGGCGAGCCGGTGCCGTCCTATCTGGGCGACATCAACTATCTCGAGCGCATGGGCCGTACCGATTCGAGCCCCCGCCGCGCCTCGCTCAAGGTCAACGCCATCTACGGCATGCTGCAGGCCTGCCGGGCAGGCATCGGCATCGCCATGCTGCCCGACTATGTCACCGAGCAGGAAGACGGCCTGGTCCAGGTGCTGCCCGAGATCGAGCTGCCGGCCTACGAAGCCTATTTCGTCTATCCGCCCGCGCTGAAGAACTCCAAGCGCGTCGGCGTCTTCCGCGACTTCCTCGTCGCCAAGGCGCGGGAATGGAGCTTCTGACATAGTGCCACGCCCTCGTGGTTCGAGGCTCGCGAAGAACTCGCACCTCACCATGAGGGC
>CBIGSA010000233.1:0-5567 GCA_966192215.1 uncultured Devosia sp.
TTTCCACGGTGATGCCCTTGCGGGATTTCAGGATGTCGCCGGGACGGAAGGCGGCGCCGGCAATGGCATTTTCGACAATGGGGACCAGGACGCGGAGGCGCACCCGCAACTTGGCCGCGACGATGGCATGGGCAAGGCCCAGCACATTGGCGGCGCCGCCCATATCCTTCTTCATGATGAGCATGCCGGAGGCCGGCTTGATGTCGAGACCGCCGGTATCGAAGGTGACGCCCTTGCCGACCAGGGTCACCTTAGGATCGCCTTCCCGGCCCCAGGTCAGGTCGACCAGGCGCGGCGCCTCGGCGCTGGCACGGCCGACGGCATGGATCATGGGGAAATTGGTCTTGAGCAGATCATCGCCCGCGATGACCTTGATGTCCATCTGGCGGGCCTTGGCGAAGGCGCGGATTTCGGCCTCAAAGGCATCGGGACCCAGATCATTGGCCGGGGTGTTGATGAGGTCGCGCGCCAGGGTGGCGGCCTCGACGAGATGGGTGACTTCGGCCGGACCAGGATCGGCCAGGGTGGGGGCAGGCTTGCCTTGGCGATAGCGATCAAAACGGTAGGCACCGAGGCGGAAGCCGAGGGCTGCCAAGGCAGGGTCGCCCAGCGCGCCTTCGAGGCGGTAGGCAGCAGCGGCGAGCGTGGCGCTGGCCAGGCCGGTGACGAGCGCCGGTCGGTTGGCGGCCTCGCCCGTACCGAACAGGTAACCATCGAGCGCACCGCCCTGCCCCGGCAGCGCCAGGAGGCGCCCGCGCTGGCCGGTAAAGCCATTGGCCTCGGCCCAGGCCACATGCGCCGGAGAAAGGCTGGCTGCAGTCAGGCCCCCTTCTTCAATGCAGATCAGAGGCAGGACGGGGGCTTTGGGCATGATGGACTCCGGGATGGTGCAGGTGTTGTAGCGGGGCGGGAGAGTCGCGGCAACGCGGAGGCCGGACGCTGCCCTCCCCTCACGCGGAAGGGTGGGCAGGTACCCACCCACCTGCACTTTAACCGCCTGTTAGGGTTAATGATTTATTGCAGAGGCATGCTGTCGCTGAACCGCCTTGTGAGACCTTTGCGCGTGCTGCTGCTGGCCGGCGTGGCCGCGGTGGCGATCAGTGCCTGTGCGTCCAATCGCGGCAGCATGCCCTCACCCGACTATTCCGGCATGCCGGCAGGCCAGAGTCAGCAGAGCCTGGTGGAGCTTACCGCGCGCTACAAGGCCAACCCCAAGGACAAGGCTGTCGCCATTCACTATGCGGCAGCCCTGCGCGCCGTGGGGCAGAGCCAACAGGCCGTTTCGGTGCTGGAAATCAGCATCGGCTACCACCCCGGCGATGTCGATATTTCGGTGGCCTATGCCAAGGCACTGACAGCCGATGGGCGGTTCGATCAATCGCTGCAGGTGCTGGACAATGTGATCCGCCCCGAGGCGCCGGACTGGAATGCGCTCTTGGTCAAGGGCGCTACGCTCGACCAGCTCGGCCGCAACCAGGAAGCGCGCCAGCTCTATACGCAGGCGCTGGTCTATGCGCCCGGGGAAGCATCGATCGAGGCCAATATGGGCCTGAGCTATGCGATGACCAATGAATTGCCGGCTGCCGAGCAGCATCTGCGTCGCGCGGTGCAAATGCGCGGGGCGACGAGCCAAATCCGCCAGAACCTGGCCCTGATCGTGGGGCTGCAGGGGCGGTTCGAGGAATGCCGGGCAATCTATGCAGCAGAATTGCCCCCCGAACAGGTGGAAAGCAATATGGCCTATGTGCGGGCGCTGCTGACGCAGCAGAACCGCTGGGACATGATCGAGCAGGGCTGAGCCACGGAGGCGGCTTGAGCAGGATCGGCCTCAACAAGGAACCGCCCACCCGCTACGAGGTGATCGTGGAAAACCGGCTGAAACGCCGGGAAGCCATTCTGCGCGCGCAGGAGCAGATGGAAACCACGCGCAGCGCCATGGTCAGCCATATCAACAGCGTCGCCGCCGGCCAGGTGCAACTGGGCGAGATGATGCTGCGCAGCAAGGTGAACAAGTCAGCCTGAGCTTTCAGCCGCCACCCACCGTGGTGGCGACGGGACCGCCGAAGACCTTGATCATGGCCGGAGCCATGATGACGATGAACAGCACCGGCAGGAAGAACAGGATCAGCGGCACGGTGAGCTTGGGCGGGAGCGAGGCGGCCTTCTTCTCGGCATCGGTCATGCGCTGCTCTCGTCCTTCCTCGGCCATGACGCGGAGGGCCTGGCCGACGGAGGTGCCGTAGCGGTCGGCCTGAATCAGGGCGGTCATCACCGACTTGACACCATCGAGGCCGGTGCGGCGGCCCAGATTTTCATAGGCGCGCGTGCGGTCTTCGAGGAAGGCGAGCTCGGCGGTGGTGAGGGTCAGTTCCTCGGCCAGCTCGGCGCTCTGCTGGCCGATTTCCTTGGCAACACGCTTGAAGGCATGTTCCATCGACATGCCGGCCTCGACGCAGAGCAGCAGCAGATCGAGGCAATCGGGCCAGGCCCGCTTGATCGAGAACTGGCGCTTGGTGGTGGTGTTCTTGAGCAGCAGATTGGGCAGGTAGGCGCCCAGCAAGCCCGCGCCAATGGCATAGACCAGGTTGAGATAGAGCGGGCGATCGCCGGGACTGAGCACCAGCACATAGAAGAGGGCGAGCGCGAAGACGACCAGGGGCGTGACGAAACGCATGAACAGGAAGGTGGTCAGGTGCCCCTGCCCGCGATAACCGGCCATGGCCAGCTTGTCGACGGTGGCATCGTCCTGGAAGGCCTTCTTGAGGTCGAAGCGCTCGACCACGGCCTTCATATAGGAGCGCGTCTCGGCATTGCGGCGGATGCCGCGGCTGTCGGCGGCGACGCCGCCACCACGCAGGCGGGCCATTTCCTCGGCGCGCATCTTCTCGCGCTCCAGGGCCACGCGCTTGATGCGGCTGCGCATCTCGGACTTGACGATGAAGCTGGAGCCGAAGGTGAAGACCACGGCGGCCGCCGAAATGGCGGCCAGCACGGAGATGAGGAATTCCCGCTGGGTAAGAAGCTCGACGAAGTTCATGGCAGCCAGCCCCCGGTCAGTAGTCGAACTGGATCATGCGGTTCATGACGAAAATGCCCATGGCCAGCATGACCACGCCCACACCCAGCCAGATATGGCCCAGCGTGGTGGTGAACAGCGGCACCAGATAGGTGGGCGACACGACGCTGACCAGCATGCCGACGACAAAGGGCAGTGAGCCGATAATGCCGGCGGAGGCCTTGGCCTCGGAGGACATGGCCTTGATCTTCTGCTTCATCTTCTTGCGGTTGCGCAGCACCTTGGCCAGGTTCCCCAGCGCTTCGCTGAGATTGCCGCCGGCTTGCTGCTGCACGGTGATGACGACGACGAGGAAATTGACCTCGGGCAGCGGCACGCGATCGAGCAGCACGGTGACCGCCTCGGTCATGGACAGGCCGAAGGCCTGCTGGTCGAGCACGCGGCCGAATTCGGACCTCACCGGCTCCTTGGCATCCTTGGCGACGACGCGGATGGAGTCGTTGAGCGGCAAGCCGGTCTTGACGCCGCGCACGATGGCTTCGACGGCGTTGGGCAGTTCGTCGAGGAAGCGGTCCTGATACTTCTTACGCTTGCGGCCGACCCACCAGCGCGGCAGCAGATAACCTGCCGCGACACCAAAGACGGGCGCCAGGAAGAGCGGGACCTGGACGAGAACCAGGATCACTGTCACCGCGACACCGAAGATGACCGAGTTGCGGATGAAGGCGGCCGGCTTGATGGTCATGCCAGCCTGGAACAGCAATTGCGGCAGGGTGATGCGCTTCCTGGCGTTGAGCGCATCGGTCTGTGACTTGAGTGCCTGCTGCACGCTTTTGCGCCGCTCGTCGCGGTTGCGGGCGGCGCTGGCTTCGAGCCGGTTGGCGCGCATATCACCCTGCAGGGCCTTGCGCCGCTTTTCGGCGCGCCCGCCACCCAGCGCCGATGGCACGAGGGCAAAGCCCGCCGCGCCGACGGTGACCATGGCCAGGATGACGAGCAGGATAGTGGTCATTTACGAATCCAGCAGTTGGCGCTGTTCGGTATTGGACTTTTCGAGCGCCTCGACGAGGTTGGCTTCCTCGTTGAAATAGCGGGCGCGCTCGGCGAATTGCGGCTTGGTGATGCCGGTCGAGCGATGCTTGCCGACCAGCATGCCGTTCCCGTCCTCGCCCATGATGTCATAGAGGAAGATATCCTGGGTCACGATCACATCGCCTTCCATGCCGAGAATTTCGGTAATGTGGGTGATGCGGCGCGAACCGTCGCGCAGGCGGGCGGCCTGCACGATGACGTCGATGGACGAGGTGATCATCTCGCGGATGGTGCGGCTGGGCAGGGCATAGCCGCCCATGGTGATCATGGATTCAAGACGGGAGAGCGCTTCGCGCGGGCTGTTGGCGTGCAGCGTGCCCATGGAGCCGTCGTGGCCGGTATTCATGGCCTGGAGCAGGTCGAAGGCCTCCGGGCCGCGGACTTCGCCGACGATGATACGTTCGGGACGCATACGCAGGCAGTTCTTGATGAGATCGCGCATGGTGATCTCGCCCTCGCCTTCGAGGTTGGGCGGGCGGGTTTCGAGACGCACGACATGGGGCTGCTGGAGCTGAAGTTCGGCCGAGTCCTCGCAGGTGATGACGCGCTCATCCTTTTCGATGAAGGCGGTGAGGCAGTTGAGCAGGGTCGTCTTGCCCGAGCCGGTACCGCCCGAGATCAGCACATTGGCGCGGACGCGGCCCAGAATGCGCAGGACCTCAGCGCCTTCGGGCGAGATGGAAGCGTATTTGACGAGCTGCTGAAGGGTCAGCTTGTCCTTCTTGAACTTACGGATCGTCAGGGCGGCGCCATCGATGGCCAAAGGCGGGGCGATGACGTTGACGCGGGAACCATCGGGGAGGCGGGCGTCGCAGATCGGGGAGCTTTCATCGACGCGGCGGCCGACCTGGCTCACGATGCGCTGGCACACATTCATCAGATGGGCATCGTCGCGGAAGCGCACATTGGTGAGGCGCACCTTGCCGGCCACTTCGATGTAGCAGCGCTGGGAGCCATTGACCATGATGTCGGCGATGTCATCGCGCGCCAGCAGCGGCTCGAGCGGGCCATAGCCCAAGACGTCGTTGCAGATGTCCTCGAGCAGGTCTTCCTGCTCGGAAATGGACATGATGATGGACTTGAGCGCGATGATCTCGGCGACGATGTCGCGGATTTCCTCGCGCGCCGCATCCTGGTCCATAGTGGCGAGCTGGCTGAGATCGATGGAGTCGATCAGCGCATTGAAGATGGCCGACTTGGTGTGGAAATATTCCTTGTCGCGCGCGGCATCGGCGGGCGCGCGGACGTCGACCACGTCATCGCCGCCCCGCATGCGCGAGGCCATGGCATCGCTGTCGGAGGCACGGCGGGCCGGCGCGGCAGCCACCGGAGCTTCGGCGCGCGACGGGGCACTCTGAACCGGCCGCGGGGGGGAGCCGCCCCCCGGGGGGTTTGCCCCCAAAGAAGGACCCCGGGCCACAAAAGGCGTCCAACCGGTGGAGAAAGCTGGAGAAAACCC
>CBIGSA010000234.1:0-5555 GCA_966192215.1 uncultured Devosia sp.
CCATCTATCGGGGCGACACCTATGACTTCGTCGCCGAACTGCGGATCGGCGATTCTCCAGCATCCGGAGGCAGCAAGACGTGACCGATCAGACCTATATGCGACAGGAAGTGGAGGCCATTCCCGGCGTCGTCGCCAACTTCCTCGATCAGTCCGGCAAGGGGCTCGATGCCGCCGCGGCCGCCCTGCGCGAGCGTAATCCTGCCCTGGTTGCCACGGTCGCCCGCGGCTCGTCCGATCACGCCTGCTCCTATCTCAAATATGCCATCGAGCTGACGCTCGGCCTGCCGGTGGCCTCCATCGGTCCGTCCATCGCCTCCATCTATGGCAAGGACCTCAAGCTCGATCGCGCCGCGACCATCGCCATTTCGCAGTCGGGCAAGTCGCCCGACATTGTCGGGATGACCCAGTCGGCCCGCCGCTCAGGCGCTGCAACCATCGCTATCACCAATACATCGGGCTCGCCGCTGGCCGAGGCTTCCGATTTCACCATCGACCTGCATGCGGGAATCGAAAAGTCCGTCGCCGCCACCAAGACCTTCGTAACCTCGGTCGTGGCCGGCCTGTCGCTCGTTGCCCGCTGGAGCGGCGACGATGCGCTCAATGCCGCGGTCAACGCGCTGCCCGAATCTCTCGCCAGGGCGGTGGCCTGCGACTGGTCCGAACTGGTCGGTGCGCTCGATGGCCACAATGCGCTCTACGTGCTGGGCCGCGGGCCGGGTTTCGCTATCGCCAACGAGGCGGCGCTGAAATTCAAGGAAACCTGCAATATCCAGGCCGAATCCTATAGCGCGGCCGAAGTGATGCACGGGCCGGTGGCCATCGTCACGCCAGGCTATCCGGTGCTGGGGCTTGCCGCGCGCGACGCCGCCGAGGCCTCGGTGGCCGACATGGCGCACAAGCTGGCCGGGCAGGGGGCTCTCGCCTTCCTCACCAGTGACCGCCCCGGCGCGGCAAAAGCCTTGCCCTTTGCCGCCACCGGCCACCCGCTCACCGATCCGCTGGCGCTTATCGTCTCCTTCTATGGTTTCGTCGAAACGCTGTCTCGCCATCGCGGGCTCAACCCGGATGTGCCGCCAGCTCTCAAGAAGGTGACCGAAACGGTATGAGCGACCTCACCGCTATTAAGGGTGCCCGCATTTTCGACGGGCATCACTGGCACGACGATGCTGCGCTGCTGGTCGAGTTCGGCCATGTCTCGGGCATCGCCCGTGCGGACGCGATTCCGGCCAATGCCGGGCGGGTGAACCTCGATGGCGGCCTGCTGGTGCCCGGCTTCATTGACCTGCAGGTCAATGGTGGTGGTGGCGTGCTGTTCAACAACGATCCGTCGGTCGATGCCATCCGCACCATCTGCGCCGCCCATGCCCAGTTCGGCACCACGGCCCTGCTGCCGACGTTGATCACCGATACCGTGCCGGTCAACATCGCCGCCATGGCCGCCGGCAAGGCGGCCGCCGAACAGGGCGTGCCCGGCTTTATCGGCCTGCACCTGGAAGGCCCGCACCTTTCGCTGGCGCGCAAGGGCACGCATGACCCCGCGCTGATCCGGCCGATGGACGGCGAAGACCTGGCGCGCCTCATCGCGGCGCGGGCCGACCTGCCCAACCTGCTCTGCACCGTTGCAGCTGAAACCGTAACGCCGGACCAGGTTGCAGCTCTCGCCTCGGCCGGAATCATCGTCAGCATCGGCCATTCCGATGCCGGCGAGTCCGCCGCCAGGGCCGCTTTCGCCGCTGGCGCCAGCATGGCGACGCACCTGTTCAACGCCATGAGCCAGCTTGGCAACCGCGAACCGGGCGTGGTCGGCGCGGTCTTGACCAGCGAAGGCGTCTCCGCCGGCCTCATCGCCGATGGCATTCATGTGCATCCCGCTGCGATCCAGATCGCCCTGCGCGCCAAATCCGGACCCGGCCGCATCTTCCTCGTCACCGACGCCATGTCGCAGACCGGCACCGACATCAGGACCCTGACGCTGAACGGCCGCACCATTACCCGCGCCGATGGCGCCCTGCGCCTGGCCGACGGCACATTGGCCGGCGCCGACCTCGACATGATCGACGCGGTCGAGTTCATGCACAGCCGCATCGGCCTCGCCTTCGACGAAGCCCTGCGCATGGCCTCGCTCTATCCGGCCCAGGCCATGGACATCGAAACCGAATACGGCCATCTGCAGCCGGGCGCCGTGGCCAGCTTCGTGCATCTGTCGGATGCGCGAAAAGTCCGCTCGACCTGGATCGGCGGCGCCGAAGTCTATCGGCGCTGAGGCGCTCATTCGAGCGATTATGGAACGTTCCCAATTGTGGCGGCGCGGAATCGGCTGCCCGCTGACTTGCCAATTTCCGGCACGATTCTGCCGTATCATTGCTGCGTCCGTGGCGGGCGCTTCACCCGCGCCAAGATTGACAAAAGCGCTGGCAGGGTCGTGATGGGCGTCTGCAACCCCTTTAAATCAGGCGGATTTTAACGCTTCATTCAGCCGGGTTAACAGCTCGTTTCCATCTGTGTGCTGAATCTGCAACATCCGGTTCTCAACCATATTGCCCAACCCGCAAAACGGCTTTTGCGCGATTGCGTCATTTTCCGTCATGCGTAGAGTGGGTCTTGCGAATCCATGCATGGGATCGTTTGTCGGTCGCAGCGCGACGGCAACACACTGCACCACGAATAGTGTGGTCGCGTTTCGACAAACCGCTGGGTAACCGGCACAAAGAATGACTGACTTTGGAGGTCAACTAATGAAACTCAAGAGCCTTATCCTCGGTTCTGTTGCTGCTGCCGGTCTCTCGACCGCTGGCTTCGCTGCCGATCTGGGCGTTCTCACCTCGCTCGACGTCTGCGACGAGCTGGGCCTGTCGGGCCTGACCATCTCGTCCGACACCAACTGCCTGCAGATCTCGGGCCACGTGAAGTACGAATTCAACTGGGGCAACTACGATCTGAAGCATGCCATTGCTTCGACCCACTTCGGCGTTCGCAATGTCGACGTCCCGAGCGCTCTGGTTGGTGTTTCCAACCAGGATTGGGGCTCCAAGGTTGAGACCTTCCTGAAGTTCGTTGGCACTGCCAGCAGCGACTTCGGCCCGGCCTCCGCTGTGATCAGCCTCCGTACCCGCGACTACACCAAGTCGGAAAACGCCATTGTTGCCGTTGACGGCGATGCGCATGCCCTCCGCTTCCAGGACGCTTATGTCACCGTTGGCGACACGACCGTTCTGGCCGCTGGTAAGAAGGGTTCGATCTTCAACGATGGCGACGACGAGCCGTTCAACTTCACCGGCCTGTTCATCTCGGCCGCTGTTGACACCGGCGTCAAGGGCAGCGTTCCTGCCACTGGCGGCCATGTCATCCAGCTCTGGAGCAACATCGGCGAAGGCCTGATCGCCAAGATCGGTCTCGAAGCTCTCGAAAAGACCGGCGCTGACGCTGGTACCCTGGTCGGCGTTCTCGATTATGCTGGTTCGGGCATCACCGCTCACATCAGCGGTTCGGCTGGCGGCCTGCTCGACGGCGTCCAGACCACCAGCGATGCCTTCTCGGTGCATGCTGGCTTCACCGGCACCTTCGACCAGTTCAAGCTCCGTGCTGCTGTGGCCGCTGGTAGCGCCTATGTTGTTGGCGGTAACTCGTCCTACTGGAACGCCCTGATCTCGGGCGAAGCCAAGTTCGACATGTTCAAGGTCGCTCTGTCGGCTGAAGCTTCCGACGTGACCCCTGGCGGTGGCGTTGCTAGCACCGGTACCGACTACGGCTTCGGCGCTTCGTTCGGTGCCACGGTCTCCGACGGCATCGAAATCAACCTCGGCGGTCGTTACTTCAACGATGCCGACGCCGGTATTGGCGATGGCTACCAGGTTGCCGCTCAGTTGATCGCTTCGCTGACCGAAACCGTCAAGCTGACCACCGAAATCGGCGTCTATGGCCATGCTGCCGACGTCGCTCCGGCTCCGGTTGCTGCTGCCTACTCCGACTTCTACGGCAAGGCCGAGCTGGCCTGGACCCCGGGCGGCGGCTTCTCGTCGTCGGTTGGTGCCACCGTTCAGCAGAACGGCGCCTACAAGGTCACCTTCAAGGCTGCCAAGACCTTCCAGTAATCCTCGGATTACTCTGGTTACGGAAAGGCCCGGCTCACGCCGGGCCTTTCTGCCTTTGAGGGTAGGAGCATCCCCATCCACTGGCGGTCGCCCGGCCACCGCACGTCAAGGCTCGACCCGAGGGCTCTGCACTTGGTGATGGTTCTGCAAGTATGGTGTCCTCGGGTCGAGCCCGGGGATGACGCCGGTGGTTAGGAGGGCGGTGGGCGACCGCCAACGCGGGCGGCGCTCAGCCACCGGATGAAGCAAAAACGCCCGTATTCCCCGTATGTTGTGCGCTATTGGCTGTTCGCTTCACCGAGAATCCACTAGCCTTGCGGCAATTGCGGACATTCACTGGAACGGGAATGATCAGGGACCTCATCAAGTGGGTCGTACCAGGGCTCGCCACTGTCCTGGGCGGCACGACTTTGTGCCTGGCGATGACATCGACCTATATCGCCGACGATCTGGCGGCGCGCGGCACGCTGGCGATGACCGACGGGGGCTATGATTGGGCCGAACTGTCGCTCGACGGTCGCGACCTGACTCTGACCGGCACCACCACGGAGCAGGCGCTGCTGGATTCCGCCATGGCCCGGCTCTCCGGTATGAGCGGTATCCGCTCGGTCACCAGCGACGTGACGCTGGCGCCAATGGCCCGGCCATATGCTCTCACTGCCCGACTGGACCAGGGCGAAATTGCGCTGTCGGGCGCGGTGCCCAGCGAAACCGCGAAGCAGGATCTCCTGTCATTGGCCGGTGCGGAGCAGGGCGCTCTGGACCTGCGCTCGGGCGTGCCGAACCGGCGGCTCTGGGTGGCGGGCGCCGAATTCGCCATCGACCAGCTGCAATATTTCGACCAGGGCGAGGCCGTCCTCTCGGACCTGACCGTCAGCTTCAACGGCAGGGCCAAATCCGAGCGCGCCTACAGCGACTTGCTGATCGTCATGCGGGCAGGGGCTCCGGTCGGGCTGGAACTGGGCGACGTGACCATCACGCCTGCGCTGATTTCGCCCTATCAGTGGAGTGCAAGATTCGATGGGCAACGCATCGAAGTGTCGGGCTATGTGCCCGATGATGCGCTGGCCGAACGCTATCGCACGGCCGAAGTGTCCGGCGCCCAGGTGGCGACCGGATTGGCGCTTGGTTCTGGCGAACCCACTGATTTTGCTGATCTTTCACAGACGCTGCTCGAGCAGTTGGCTCGCCTCGAATATGGCACGGCCTCCATTGTTGACGGTGAAAGCAGCCTTGCCGGTGCTCCCGCTACCCTGGAAGTCGCCCAGGGCATCGTCGATACGCTCGAACCTTCAGGCACGATTGTCGTGCTCGAGCCGCCCCGCATCGACGACTACTGGATGAGCGCGACGCGCCAGGCCGGTGGGGTCGTGGTGTTCGACGGCTATGCGCCGGATGAAGCCACGCGCGAGGCCTTCAGCCAATATGAAGGCGCCGATACCAGCTATCTCAAGCTCGGCCG
>CBIGSA010000235.1:0-5543 GCA_966192215.1 uncultured Devosia sp.
GAGATAATCCAGACGGCGTCGGTCTGGCGGATATAGGCGCGGCCGAAGGCGTCCGACACGGTCTCCACCTCGTCGCGCAATTCGGTAATGCCATGGGTCAGCAACATGCGGTCCACCAGCCGGCGGATCAGCGAACTCGGCGTGGGCATCAGCGTCTGGTAGCGCTCGATCATGGTGAGCGCGAAGCGACGCTCCGCCAGCAGCGGATGGCCGGGCCGCACCACCATCACCACCCGCTCGGAATAGAGATGCTCGAAGGAGAGCCCCGCCATGGCTTCGGGCTCGGCCATGCGGCCGATGACGAAATCCACGTCCCCCGTGCGCAGCAGGCTCAAGAGATAATCATTGGGGCCGGTGGTGATGCGGGTATGGACCTCGGGATTGCCGGCGCTGAACGTCGCGACCGCCCCGGGCAGGATGCGCGCCGACACCGTGGGCAGCGCCCCGACCCGCACCACGGCGGCCTCCCGGCTTCCCCGAGCCATGTCCAGCCCCTGCCGCAGGGCGGCCAGGCTGGTCGAGGCATAGCGGTGAAAACTCTCGCCGAAGGGCGTGAGGAAGAGATTGCGCCTGCTGCGGTCGAACAGCGCGGCGCCGAGAAGCTGCTCCAGCTCCTGAATGGTCTTGGACACGGCCGGCTGGCTGACATTGAGGGCAGCGGCGGCGCCCACCACGCTCCTCAGCCGAGCGACTTCGAGAAAGCAGGTCAGGTGCCGCAGCCTGATGCGGGGGTCGATGCGCTGAACCATGCCGTCTCCGGTTATGTCACTACGTTCGTTTGGCGCGATTTCGTCGTTATCATAATCTATAGGTTATAGTTCGCCTAGCACTCGTCATTTTACTTGCCCATAGCTGGCGCCTTATATCAGGGCAGGGGAGGCGGAATGGACTGTGTTCGCATCAATGGCGTGCTGCTGCATTACCGGCTGGCTGGGCCTGCTGGCGCGCCCGTGCTGGCTTTGGTCAATTCACTGGGCACCGACGCGCGTATTTGGGATGGCGTCATCGCGCGCCTGTCGCCCCGCTACCGCATTCTCTCCTATGACAAGCGCGGCCACGGTTTGAGCGACACGCCGTCGGGCGACTATGCGCTCGACGATCACATCGACGACCTCACGAGCCTGCTCGATCATCTTGGTATCGATAAGCTGGCCCTGGCCGGTGTTTCCGTTGGCGGTCTCATCGCCCAGGGCTTTGCCCTGCGCGCGCGCGACCGGCTGGCGGCTTTGATCCTCTGCGATACCGCGCCCAAGGTCGGTGACGCCGCCGGCTGGAATGCCCGCATCGACACCGTGCGCAAGGACGGCCTGGCCGCCATTGCCGACATGGTGATGGATCGCTGGTTCAGTCCCGGCTTCCAGCAGCAACGCACCGACGAATTGGCCCTCTGGCGCAACCTTTTCCTGCGCAGCGACCCCAAGGGCTATGCCGCAACCTGCGCCACCTTGCGCGATACCGACCTCACCACCGACATAAGCCGCATCGTCACGCCCACTCTGGTCGTGGCCGGCGAAGCGGACCGCTCGACCCCACCGGACCTGGTGCGCGCCTGCGCCACGGCCATTGCCGGCGCCCGCTTCCAGACCATGCCCGATGTCGGTCATATTCCCTCCATCGAGCAGCCGGCCGAACTCGCCGCTCTGATCGAGGGCTTCCTCAAGGAGAACGGCCATGGCTGAAACGCGCTTCGAACAGGGCATGGCGACGCGCCGTTCCGTGCTCGGCAATGAACATGTCGACGCCGCCAATGCGCGCAAGACCCCGTTCGACGACGATTTCCAGACCTTCATTACCGAAGGCGCCTGGGGCTCGGTCTGGTCCCGGCCCGGCCTCAGCAAGCGGGAGCGCTCGATGATCACCATCGCGCTGCTGGCAGCGCTGGGGCATGATGAGGAAGTGGCCATGCATGTCCGGGCCTCCGAAAATACCGGCTGCTCGCCGGATGACATCAAGGAAGCCCTGCTGCATGTGGCCGTCTATGCCGGCGTGCCAGCGGCCAACAGGGCGTTCAAAATCGCTAGGGAAGAACTGGCCAAAAGGGAGGCGAGGCAATGAGCGGCATCATTCTACCGGGGGCGGATGGGGCGCTCTATTCGCGCAATCGCGACTGGCATCCCAAAGCCGATACGCCCGGCTACAAGAGTTCGACCTTCCGTGCCCCCAAGCATGCGCTACTCTCGCTCAGCGGCACCGCTTCGGAACTGACCGGGCCGACCTTCGGTCATTCCAGCCTCAATCCGCTCGATAATGACCTGATCCGGAACTACAGCCAGGATGGCACGGAAGCCATCGGGCAGCGGCTCATCGTCTATGGCCAGGTGCTCGACGAGAATGCCCGGCCGGTGCCCGGCACGCTGGTCGAATTCTGGCAGGCCAATGCCGGTGGCCGCTATCGCCACAAGAAGGAAGGCTATCTCGCCGCGCTTGACCCCAATTTCGGCGGCTGCGGACGGGCCATCACCGACGAGAACGGCTTTTATTCTTTCCGCACCATCAAGCCGGGGGCCTATCCCTGGCCCAACAACGCCAATGACTGGCGCCCGGCCCATATCCACTTCTCGGTGTTCGGCCATGCCTTTGCACAGCGCCTCATCACCCAGATGTATTTCGAGGGCGACCCGATGATCTGGCAGTGCCCCATTGTCGGCACCATTGCCGACAAGTCGGCCATCGATCAGCTCATCGCCCGGCTCGACCGCCACAATACCACGCCCATGGATGCGCTGGCCTATCGCTTCGATATCGTGCTGCGCGGCCGCCGTTCGACCATGTTCGAGAACAAGCTGGAGGGCAATTGATGCTGCACCCGGTTCCCACCCTGAAAGAGACGCCGTCGCAGACGGCCGGACCCTATGTCCATATCGGGCTGACGCCTAATTTCGCCGAGATCCGCGGCGTCTATGAGGCCGATCCCGGCAGCACCATGCTGACCCCGGACACCAGGGGCGACCGCATCATCATCACCGGGCGGATCATCGATGGCTCGGGCGCGGTGGTGAACGACGCGCTGCTCGAACTCTGGCAGGCAGATGCCGACGGTTCCTATGCCGCGCCCATGGGGCCGAACTCCAATTCGGCGCCCGCCTTTACCGGCTGGGGCCGCCAGCCGACCAATGCCGAAGGCGCCTTCACCTTCGAGACTATTAAGCCCGGCCCGGTGCCCGGTCCCGACGGCAAGCCCATGGCCCCGCATGTGAACCTGTGGATCGTGGCGCGCGGCATCAATATCGGCCTGCAGACCCGGCTCTATTTCGAGGACGAGGCCGAGGCCAATGCGACCGATTTCGTGCTCAACAAGATCATGGACCCCCGCCGCCGTCAGACCCTGATTGCCCGCAAGGAGGATGGGCCGGTGCCACGCTACGTGCTGGATATTCATCTCCAGGGCGACAAGGAGACAGTGTTCTTCGACATGTGAGGGGTGCTGATATCGGGGCCAAACACCCCCACCCTCAATCCCTCCCCACAAGGGGGAGGGAAGCCTGCTCCCCGGTCGAGGAGATATTCGAGACGATCCTTGAGCGTCGATCTGGCGCCTCCCTCCCCTTGATGGGGAGGGATTGAGGGTGGGGTGGAGCCGCACACACCGATGTAGCTTTTGCCCAACCTCAAACGCCTGTAGCATCCCCTCATGAACCCGCTGCTCTCCGCCCTTGCCGGCGATGCCGAAATCGAAGCGCTGCTCTCCGACGACGCGCAGCTGACGTCCATGCTGGCGGTCGAAGCCGCCTTGGCCGAGGCCAGCATGGATTGCGGCTGGATCGGCGCGGATGCCGCTGCGGCCATCAACAGCGCCATCGCTACTTTCGTGCCTGACCGCGCCGACCTCGCCGTCGGCATGGCGCAGGATGGCGTCGTAATTCCGGCTCTGGTTCGGCAGTTGCGCATTGACGTGGCCGAACCGCATCGCGCCGCGCTGCACAGGGGCGCCACCAGCCAGGATGTGATCGACACCGCCCTGATGCTGCAACTGGCCCGCGTTTTCGATCTCTATGAGGCCCGGCTCACCGCCCTGCTGGAGCGGCTGGAAGCGCTGGGCATCGATGCCGCGTCGCGCCCGCTCATGGCTCATACCCGCATGCAGGCAGCCCTGCCCACCACCTGGGGCGCCAAGATCGCGAGTTGGAGCGAGCCGCTGCAACGGCATCTCCAGGCGCTGGAAGCCATGCGGCGGACGCTGCTCGTGGTGCAACTGGGCGGGCCGGTAGGCGATCGCAGCAGTTTCGAGGGGCATGGCGACGCGATTGCCGCGGGCATGGCCAGGCGCCTCGATCTGGGCATCGCGCCATCTTGGCAGGCCACACGCGACCCCATCGTGGCGCTGGGGAACCTGCTGGCGCTGATCAGCGGCTCGCTGGGCAAGCTGGGCGCCGACGTGGCCCTGCTGGCGCAGAGCGAAGTGGGCGCGCTGCGGCTAGAAGGGGCAGGGGGCTCCTCGGCCATGGCGCACAAGGCCAATCCGGTCAATGCCGAGATACTGGTGGCTTTGGCCCGCTACAATGCGGGCCTGTCAGGCACGCTGGCCCAGGCCATGGTGCATGAATATGAGCGCTCGGGCGCCGCCTGGACGCTGGAATGGCTCACGCTGCCACCCATGCTGGTCACGACCGGCGCGAGCCTCAGGCTAGGGGTGAAATTGGTGGAGCAGATCCACCTAGCGTAAGTGCCTGGAGTGGAGCGGAAGTCCCCTCTCCCCTCAGGGGAGGGGGAGCCTTCGCTCAGTGGTGTACTACCGTAACACCGCCCGCAACTCCGCCTGCACCTGTTTCAGTGCTGGCAGATAGAGCGCGGTCAAATCCTCGATGCCCGCCTGCGTGGCGGCGACGCCGACATTGATGGCGGCGATGACCGCGCCGCGGGCATTGAGCGCCGGAACGGCGATGGAGCGCAGGCCCAGCTCCACCTCCTGGTCGATCAGCGCATAGCCTTGCGCCCGCACATTTGCCAGTTCCACCATGATGGCGGCAGGGTCGGTCCTGGTGAGGCTGGTGCGGGCCTTGAGTGGGGTGGCGGCCAATATGGCCTGGGCTTCGTCCTCGGGTAGGGCGGCCAGCATGACGCGGCCCATCGAGGTGCAGAAGGCCGGCAGGCGCGAGCCCGGCATCAGCGCGATGGACATCACCTTGCGCTGCGCCGCCCGCGCCACATAGACGATCTCGTGCCCATCGAGGATCGAGACCGACGAGCTTTCGCCCAACTGGTCCGACAGTCGGTCGAGCAAAGGCTGGATCACCTGCGGCAGCGGCATGGTGGCCAGGCACGCCGTGCCCAGCCGCAATATGCGCGGCGTCAGCGTGAAATATTTCCCGTCATAATCGGCATAGCCGAGATGGGACAGGGTCAAGAGGCACCGCCGCGCCGTGGCCCGGTCCAGCCCCGATGCCGCCGAGACTTCGGCGATGGACTGGCGCGGTCGCTCAGCAGTGAAGGTTTCGATGGCCAGCAATCCCTTGGCCAGCCCACCCATGATGTCGCGCTCGGCAGTCGCCATGGCCAGCCCCAATTGTGCGATATGTCAACAAAAGCAGCATATCGCACAAATT
>CBIGSA010000236.1:0-5506 GCA_966192215.1 uncultured Devosia sp.
CCTGGATCGATCGAGCGGTGCTGGCCACGACGAAACAGGACGACGCCGCGCTGGGCGATCACCTTGCGGCGGCTCTGGCGAGCGGCACGATCGACAGAGTCATGCTGTTCAGCGCCAATGTGGGCAAGGACAGTGACCTGCCAGTGGCGGTGGGGATGATCGAACTGCTGGCCTCCCATGCCGGCCGGGTGGAGCATGTGCGCTTCGATGGTGATCCCGTGACATTTGTCCAGCGGCTGGCAGACTGCACACAGGTGCTTGCCGCGCGCTATCACGTCGCCATCGCGGCGAGCACGCTGCATGTGCCAACGCTCTGGCTGGCCTATCAGCGCAAGGTGATGGATGCCGCCCCGGCCTATGGGGCAGGGGTGGAGGACATATTCGACCTAGCCGCACTCTGCCATGAGGATGACAGGCGCCGCGATTTGTTTGTGCGGATCGGGCAGGCAAATTCTGGCGAAGGCACAGGCACAAGGGTAGGAGCACGGATCGACCCGACCTGCGCCATGCTTGGGGCAGGCTGAGGAGCTCAGCGCTGTTGGCTGCCGGCGATCTCGCGATAATTGGCCTGCGCCCATTCCAGTGACAGGACCGGCTCACCGTTCTGCTGGAGCCAGGGCCAGCGCGTTGTCGGCTTGGCGGCATAGAGACCAAAAAGATTGCCCTGTTTCGGCACGACCTTGAAGGCAAGCTGGAGTATGCCGGCCAGCATTTTGGCGATCGTGGCGACGAGGCCGTTCCTGTGCATTGAAAGGCGGGAGAGTGGCAGGCGCATGGCATAGGAATAGCGCAGGTCTATCGGGCCGGTGGGATCGATCGAACGCAGCGCCTTGTCGAATTCCCGCTCGGTCCAGCGGTAGACATAGTTTGGCGTTCCGGTGTTGCGCTGGCCGCCGGCATTCATTCCATTGCCGACGACCGCCTCGACTTCGTAGTCCGATACGAAACCCAGCCTCACCCCCAACCGCATCAGGGCATTGTCGCGGGACTCGATGACGAGAATGCCATGCCGGGCGACCCGGTACATCTCCGCCAGGGCCTGATGGGGAACCCGGCAGTGATGCAGTCCGGCATGCACGATGACGACATCGAACGCGCCATCGGGAAAAGTCAGGTTTTCCGCATCCTGCAACGCCCAGGCGTAGGGTGCGAAGCTGTCGGGTTGCATGCGGGTATCCAGGTTGGAGATCGTGACATTGGCAAAGCCTGACGCCAGCAGCACGGAGCGGTCGAAGGCTCCTCCGGCCACGACCAGAATGGTTGAGTCCGTGGTTAGTGCCCCCGATTTCAGCAGACCGTCCATCATGTTCTTGAAAAAGTCGAAGGCCTGCACGGAGTTCTCCTTCAGCGGTATGATGCGCCCAGGCGCATGAGCTGGCTATGATAACCCGGCCGCGCGCCCCTCAATATCGGCCAGGGTGACGCGGGCCAGTTGGGCCAATGCGAGATTGTAGGTGATCAAGGTGACAGCGGCAGCAATGGCGACACCGACCATGCCGAACCAGTGGCCTGCCAGGTAGGCCAGCAGGCCGCCCGGCAGGACGACAAGCCAGATGACAATGGCGAAGGTCCATTTGCGGGGACCAATGGAGGCCACCATGCCGAAATTGGACCCGAGCGACGTCGCGGACTGGCCGATGGACAGGATCAGCAGGATTTGAGCGGCCTGCAGGTAATGTTCACCGTAGAGGCTCAGTATCGGCTGGTTGCCGAAGACGAACAACAAGAGGACGGAGATCGTGAAGGCAGCGCCGGCCAGCACGCCGGTTAGCACCTCCCTCCGGGCCAAGGCGGCATCCTGGCGGGCCATTGCCAGCGAAATCTTGGCGATCTGGACCGGTACGACAAAGCGCTGGCTGAGTGAAATGAGTGGAGCGAGGCGATTGGCTACCGAATAGACGGCGGCGGCATCCAGTGGGAACAACAGGCCGACAACGAATATGTCGAACCGGTCGAGCAGCAGTCCGCCGGTATTGTTGAGCATCAGGGCCAGCGAGCGGCGGCGCCATTGCTTGAAGAAGCGCAGCGGCGCCTTGCGCAGGGGCCAGCAGCCGAGCCGGCGCAGCAGGATGGCCATGGCACCGGCCTCTATTGTAGCCAGGAGGACGGCGCAACCGACGACGAGATTGTCTCCGAAGGAGGGGGCAGCGACGAGGGCGACCATGGAGGCAACGGTCCAGACCACATCGCGGGGGAGCAGGGCAAGCGTCGTGTGGCCGGCTGATCGGGCCAGGAACTCACGCAGCGTGCCGAAGGCGATACCGGGCAGCAGGTAGCATGCGCCCATGGTCATCGTGCCCAGGCCACCCGGAATATCGAGCCGGTCCGCGGCCGTGCCAACCAGCAGCAGCGCCAGCGCGAAGCCGAGCGTCGCCAGCAGCGTCATGGTGAGACTGAAGCGGATGAACATGTCGGCCAGTCGGACGTTTCGTCGGCCCATGGCGGCGGGCAGGACGGCCTGGGCGGCGGGGGCGGTACCCAGGGTTGCGGCAATCGCCAGGATCTGCGCCAGCGCTAGGCTGGTGGCGAATTCGCCGAACTGGACAACCGAGGAAAACCGCGCGGCCACGGCAAAGAAGGCAAGGAAGGCCAACCGGCCCAGTGCCACCAGAAGCGCCGAACCGCCGAAGCGCCGCAGGCCGCCGCGCGCAAGCCGGTTTGTATGGGCCAGAACCGTTCTCATGGCGCCATCGCCGCTTGGTAGGCTTCGGCATGGATGCGGGCCACCGATTGTGCCGAGAAATCGTCGTGGACGCGCTGGCGCAGGGTCGCGCCAAGGGCATTGCGCGCTTCGGGATCGTCCGCAAGCTGCTCGATGCGCGTGGCAAAGCGGGTGGCGGTCTTGTCGTCGCGCTGGAACAGATGGCCGGTAACGCCGTCCTCGATGACCTCGGCGATCGAACCTACATCGGTGCTGAGTACGGGCAGGCTCATGGCACCGGCTTCGAACAGCGCGATCGGCACGCCTTCGGCCCTGCTGGTGAGGGCGAAGATATCGAGGGCGTTGATGAGTTCGGGAACGCGGGTGCCAGGCGCGGCGATCGTGACATAGCCGGGGCAGGCGCTGTTGAGCGCGTCTGCGGGCCCGAGCACTTCTTGCTGGTAGCGGGCGCGATACGGCTCGTTGTCGGCGCCCAGGATCAGATAGCGCAGGCGCGGATAGAGATGGCGGGTCAGGCCGGCAATCTGGAGTAGAAGGGCGTGATCCTTCTGCTCGACGCGGTTGCCGATCGTGCCGACGACAAGTGCATCGGCCGGCAGGCCCAGCTCGTCACGGGCCGCCTGGCGACTTTCCTGCGACGGAACGAAACGGCTGGCATCGAGCGGCGCGTAGAAGACGCGCGCGCCCATGGTTTCAAAACCTGGGCCGAAAAAGCTGCGGCCGACGCGCCAGCCGTTGGTCATGATGACCCTGGCGGAACGCCGGATGACGTGGCCGGCAAGGGCGCGCAGCGGCGCGGGCAGGATGTTGGAATGCAACTGCCAGACCAGCGGGAGGCCGGTTCGCCTGGCCGTCAGCAGGCCGTGGTAATGATGAGCTCCAACGGCCTGCACGACAGCGATGTCGTGTTCCGTGCACAAGCCGGCAAGCATGCTGATTTCCTGCGGAATGCCTGCGATTGTCCGCGTGGATGCACCCGGCGACTTGCGGAGACGCCTGAGGGCGGCTGGCACCACACGCATACCGCTGCCAGCGAGCCGCTCGATCACCTCGGCGGCTTCGGTCGGTACGACCAGCACCTGCTCCCAGCCCAGGTCACGCAGTGCCGGGGCGATGTTCTGGGAAAAGGCATGCAGGCCCCCCCAGGTGGTGGGCGGCAGGGGCACCAGCACTCGCTTCATGGCACCGGCCCCCGGCCTCAGCTATTGTAGGAGTAGTAGCCTGCGTAGCGCCGCTGGTAGGTGCGACCGGCATCGTCCTGCTGGTTGAGGACGGCCAGGATGGTGGCGTCTTCCTGCTTGGATGCGGTGAGGCTTGCAATGCTCTTGCGCGCGTCCTGCTGCGACGTGCTGGCCCAGCGGGCGACGAAACAGATGACATCGGCAAAGGCGGAGATATAGAGGCCATCGACGACCGGGCCGATGGGCGGCGTGTCGAGGATAACGGTGTCGAAGGTCTGCCGGGCCGAATGGATCAGGCGGACGAAGCCGGCGCCGGCCAGAAGCTGGTCGGTGGGGATGTCGCTGCGCCGGGTGCCGGTGATAACAGTGACATTGGTCAGTTCGTCCCGAGTTATGATGCTGCCGATATTGGCGGCGTTGTCGATATCGGAGGTGAGGAAGTCCATCAGGCCATGCGAGGGCTCGAGGCCCAGATGGCGATGGATGCTCGGCTTGCGCAGGTCGCAATCGATGAGCAGGACGCGCTGGCCCGACAGGGCATAGGAGCGCGCCAGCGAGAGCGAGAAGGTGGTCTTGCCTTCGTTGGGCGCGGTCGAGGTCACCATGATGACGGCGCCCCGCCCCTCATCGCCATTCCGCAGGGGACGCAGGGCCTGTTCTATGCTGGCGCGGGCGCGCCGGATGGATTCCGCGAAGATCGATAGCGGAGATTGCACCATCAGATTGGACAGGCTGTCCTTCTCGGACTTGACGCGCTCGCGCGGAATGACGGCGGCCACCGGGGTGCGCAGCACGGCCTCGACCTGCTCCTGGCTGGTGAAGCCGCCGATGAGGTTTTCGTAGAGGAAGGCCAGGCCAATGCCGAGGCCAGCGGCCAGCAGAGCGGCCAGAGTCAGGATCAGCGTCTTGTTGGGGAAGGAGGGGTGCTGCGGCGGCAAGGCGGGCGAAACGATGCGGCTATCGGCGACCTGCAGGTCGGCCTGGGCCTCGAGGTCCTGCGAGCGTGACAGCAGCGTTTGATATTGCGCGCGAGCCAGCTCGGCATTCTGCTGCAATTCATAGAGCTGGGTCAGCACGTCCGCAGACAGGTTGCTCGACAGCACGTCGGCACGCATGGACTGGCGCAGCTCTTCTTCCCGGGCCTGGTTCTGCTGCACGGTATCGCGCAAGGCGGTGACCTCGGACTGGGCCTGGGTGCGCAGGCGCTCCTCGATCTGGGCGAGTTCGTCGCGCAGGCTGATTTGTACCGGGGAGCCTTCCGACGCGGTCGCCAGGTTCTGCGACAGCTCGTTGCGCTGCTGGTTGAGGGCATCCAGCGCGTCCGACTGCAGGCTCGCCACTATGGCGTCCCAGTTACTGTTCTGCAGCGATTGCTCGACGCTGGCCGCCACGCTGGCGGATTCGGTGCGGGCCGCCTGCAATTGCCTGATTTGTTCCTGCGTCGTGGCGAAGTCGGCATTGCCGGTGTCGCGGGTGATGCGGGCGATATTCTGCTCGATGAAGCTGTCGAAGGATTCTTCCGAAGTCACGATGGCCTGGCGAGCCTGGGTGGTCCGAGCCTGGAGGACACTGCGCGAGGCCAGGATGCTGTCGACCTTGGACGCCAACTGGTCGGCGATATAGGCCTCGGTGGCGGCATTGGCGATGCGGGCTGCCTTTTCAG
>CBIGSA010000237.1:0-5505 GCA_966192215.1 uncultured Devosia sp.
CGCGACAGGGCGGCAGCCAGGTCGTCCTGCACGAAGTAGTTCACTTCGTCGATCTGGACATTGGCGGCATCCCAGTAGGTCTCGGACTTGACCGACTTGATGTAGCTGCCCGGCACCCACTCGGTGGGGGTGTAGGGGCCGTTCGAAACGATGTTCTCGACCTTGGTCCAGTCATCGCCGACCTTGTCGATCACGTGCTTGGGCACGGGATAGGCGGTGTAGTGGGTCAGCGCCTGCAGGAAGAAGGGGGTCGGGCCTTCGAGGGTGATTTCGACGGTCTTGTCGTCGATGGCCTTGACGCCCAGCTCGTTGAAGTCGGTCACGGTGCCTTCGGCGATTTCCGAACCGTTCTTGATCGGGAACTGCAGATAGGCATAGTCCGAAGCCGTTGCCGGGTTGAACAGGCGCTGGAAGGCGAACACGAAATCGCCGGCGGTCACCGGAGTGCCATCCGACCACTGGACGCCATCACGCAGGGTGAAGGTATAGACCAGGCCGTCGTCGGAAATGGTGTAGCTTTCAGCCTGGCCGGGAATGGCCTCGGCATTGGCGTCTTCCGTCATCAGGCCTTCGATATAGTCGCCGATGATGCGGTTTTCCCAGTCGCCCGACGCCTGATGCGGGTCGATCGAGCCGGGCTCGGAGCCGTTCATCATGTTGAGCGTCACGGCCGAAGCGGTGCTGCTCATCAGCAGTGCCAGGGCGCCGGCGGTCGCTACCGCGGTCAGGGTTTGCGTGATTTTCATTCTCGTCCCATCTCCTTGTGGAATTCCCGAAATCGACTTTTGTCCCGCGGTCATGGTTGCCGCGGAGTTCAAAACTCTTGCGGCCGGGGGTTTTGACCCCCCGGTCAAGATTGCTGGACGGTATTACGCAAATCCGTCCACTGACAAGCAAAAGATTGACCTAAGCGTCAAGGCTGGCCGGATTATTAACACACTGTGCACACGAAAAAACCCGGAACGCCTTTGCGCCCCGATCACGTTCGGGGGAACGGCGTGCTATTTTAGCCGCCCAGCCACCCCGCCTGCTGCACGGCCGTGATTGCCACCGCCGCGGCGATCAGCACCAGCCAGGGCAGCCAGCCCGGCATGCCGGGCTTGGGCTTGTTGGGGTCGGGCTTCTTCTCGATGGGGCGGAACTTGACGACGTTATCGCTCATGCGGCGCTTTCAACCAATGCGGCGACACCCATGCCGCCTGCCGTACACACGCTCAGCAAAGCGCGTTTTCCAGGCTCCGTCGAGAGCATCTTGGCCGTCAGCCCCAGAATACGCGCGCCGGTCGCGGCAAAGGGGTGTCCATAGGCCAGGCTCGATCCCTTGACGTTGATCCTGGTGGGATCGACCGGCCCCAGCGGCGCATCGCGCCCCAGCACGGTCCGGCAATAATCGGCATCCTCCCAGGCCTTGAGCGTGCACAGCACCTGCGCCGCAAAGGCTTCGTGCAATTCGAAGAAGTCGATATCGGCAAAGCTGAGATTATGCCGCGCCAACATCTCGCTCACCGCAATGGTCGGCGCCATCAGCAGCCCCTCGCCATGGGCGAAGTCATTGCCCGCCACCCGACCGGTAGTGAGATACGCCAAAATGGGCAGGCCGCGCGCCTTGGCCCAGTCCTCGCTGGCCAGCAGCACCGAGGAAGCCCCGTCAGTCAGCGGCGTCGAATTGCCCGCCGTCAGCGTGCCATGGCCGCTCGTCTTGTCGAAGGCTGGCTTCAGGGTCGCCATCTTCTCCATATTGGCGTCGGCCCGCACGTTGTTGTCGCGCACGAGGCCCGCGCATTGCACCAGCAGGTCATCGTGGAAGCCTTCGTCATAGGCTTTGGCCGCATTGCGATGGCTCGCCACAGCCAGCGCATCCTGCGCCTGCCGCGTAATGCCCCACTCGCGCGCCATCAATTCACAATGCTGGCCCATGCTGAGCCCGGTCCGCGGCTCGTTGACCGAAGGCGCTACCGGCGTCAACTCGCCAAACGAGAAGCCCTTGAACGCCCCGAACTTCTCGCCGGTGCTGCGCGCCTTGTTCACATCGAGCAGACGATGCTGGAACTTGTTGCCGAACACGATCGGGCTGTCACTCACCGTGTCAGAACCGGCGGCAATGCCGCTGTCGATCTCGCCGGCGGCGATCTTGGCCGCCAGCACCAGCGCGGCCTGCAGGCTTGTGCCGCAGGCGATCTGCATCGTCGTGCCCGGCGTGCGCGGCGACAGCCCGGCATCGAGCAGCGCTTCGCGCGCGAGGTTGAAATCCCGCGAATGGTTGATGACGGCCCCGGCCATCACCTCATCCACCTTCTCGCCCTTGAGCCCGTATTTGTCGGCCAGCCCCGCCAGCACCGTGCCGAGCATGGAGAGGTTGGTTTCAGCACTATAGGCGGTATTGCCGCGAGCAAACGGAATGCGCGCCGAACCGACGATTGCGACTTTGCGAAGTTCAGCCATTTATGCCTTCCCGTCCTTGCGCGCCTTGAGCGGCCCGCCCAGGAACGGCGCGAAACCCGTCCCCATGATCACACCGATATCCGCCAGCCCGTCATTGGCGACCACGCCCTCTGCCACCACCACTTCGGTCATGTCGACCAGCGGCTTGACCAGCTGGCGCCCCAGTCCGGCCAGGTCGGCATGCGCAGGGGTCTCGCCCTTCTGCGCCTTGCCGTCGACCCATTTGTAGAAGCCCTCGCCCGTCTTGCGGCCCAGCTTGCCGGCCTTGACCAGCGCGTCAAACTTGCTGCCCTCCGGCACGGCATGGCCCAGTTCGGTCGCCACCGATTTGCCGACATCGAGCCCCACCGTATCCATCAATTCGATCGGCCCCATCGGCATGCCGAAGGCCACCGCCGCCGCGTCGAGCAATTCCTTGCTCTCGCCGCGCTCCACCCGCTCCACCGCGCCCAGCATGTAGGGCATCAGCACCCGGTTCACCAGGAACCCCGGTGCCGACTTCACTACGACCGGGCTCTTGCCGATGGCCAGCGCGAAAGCCGCGCCCTTGCCGATTTCGGCATCGGTATTGAACGTGGACCGGATCACCTCGACCAGCGGCAATTGTGCCACCGGATTGAAGAAATGCAGCCCGATCAGCCGCTCGGGCTGCTTGAGCTTTTCCGCAATCCGTTCCAGCTCGATCGAGGAGGTATTGGTGGCCAGGATCGCGCCCGGCTTCAGCCGGTCCTCCAGCCCGCCGAAGATCGATTGCTTGACCTCGAGCTTTTCCACCACCGCCTCGATGATCACATCGGCCCGGCTCACGCCCTTGCCTTCGGGGTCGGCTTCCAGCCGCAGCACCGCGGCATCCACCTCATGCTTTTTCTTGAGCCGCTTCTTGAACAGCTTCTTGCCGCGGTCCAGCGCCGGCTGGATGCGCTCCATGTCGAGATCCTGCAGCGTCACGCTCATGCCGCGCAGAGCGCACCAGGCGGCAATATCCCCGCCCATAACCCCGGCGCCGATCACATGCACCCGGGCAAACTTGGCGCCCTTGGTACCCTGCTTCTTGAGCGCTTCGGAGGCGAAGAACACCCGCCGTAGATTGGTTGCCGTATCCGACCCCATCAGCGGCACGAAGGCGTCGATCTCGCCGCGGATCATCGCCTTCCAGTCATCGCCATGCTTCTCGAACAGGTCGATCAGCGCAAACGGCGCCGGATAATGTTCCTTGCGCGCCTTCTTGCCTGCCTGGTCGCGCATCTTGCCGACCACATAGCTGCGCACCGGCCCCATGGCCATGACCTTCTTGGCAAAGCCGGCCTCGGTCGATTTCCGCTTCTGCAGCACCGCCTTGCGCGCTTCCCAGCGCAGCATGTCGCGGTGGCGCACCAGCTTGTCGACCAGGTTCATGCCCCTGGCCGCGCCGGCCTTGAGCATGCGCCCCGTCAGCATGATCCCCATCGCATCCACCGGCCCCGCCTGGCGGATCGACCGCCCCGTGCCGCCAAAGCCAGGAAAAATCCCCAGGTTCACTTCCGGAAAGCCGATGCGCGTCTTGTCGTCGTTGACCGCCACCCGATAGTGGCAGGCCAAAGCCAATTCGAGCCCGCCGCCCAGGCAGAAGCCATGGATGCCTGCCACCATGGGGATTTTCAGCTTCCCGATCCGCGCGAACAAGGCATGTGTCCGCTTCAGCGCTTCGGGCAGCACCGAAAAGTCGCTCATCGCATCGAATTCGGAAACATCCGCCCCGGCGATAAAGCCGCTATCCTTGCCACTCAGCAGGATCACGCCATCAAGTTCCCCGGTCTGCGCCAGTTCCTCGAACCGCTCCACCAGCTGTTCGAGCTCCATGATGGCCTCGCGGCTCAGCGTATTGACCGGTCCGGGCGTATCGATGGTGAGCCAGCCCAGATTTTCCACGTCGCGGTGGAAACGCCAGTTCTTCGTCTCGGGCATTTGCGGCTGGATCATACTGTCTCCTCAGTGCTCGGCTTTGCGCCATTCCGCCCATCCACCGGACGGCCTCCCTCCCCCTTGTGAGGAGGGAGACGACTGCGAAAGCAGCCTCAGATTACTCCGCCGCCACCCGATGCTTCGGATCGGCCGCCAGCTCATCCGGCGCGAAATCATTCACCGCCACGGCCCGGTCAGTCGCCTCGTCCGCCGCCCGCATAATGCCGGCCTCGTTGCCATTCAGCACGCCCGCCGCCACGGCGTCCTCGATCGCATCGCGGTCGAGCCGCCTTTCGATCACGCCCTTGCGCGCCGCCTTGACGAACTTGGCTTCCACCTCCTCGGCCTCGGTCACCTTGATGAACGCATCTTCCAGAACGCCCGTGACGTCATTGGGGTCCATGGACACATAGGTGCCCGTGGTCAGCCGGTCGCGGAAGGCGCCCGGGCGCAGCACCGCCCGCACGAAGCGGTAGTTGACGCGGTCGCTCGCCGGCTTGGCATGCCGCCCGAGCGGGAAGCACAGCACGCGCATCGCCCAGGCAAAGAGCGCATTGGGGAAATTGGCGAACACTTCGCCGAAGGTCGCCTCGATTGCGGCAATCCGATCCGCCATGATGGCATCGACCAGTTGCTTGTCCTCGGCAATCTGGCCCTCGTCCTCGAAGCGACGCAGGGTCGCCGACATCAGGTAGAGGTCGCTCAATATATCGGCCATGCGACCGGAAATCTTCTGCTTGCGCTTGAGCTGGCCGCCCAGGAACACCGTGGTCCAGTCGGCTGTGAGCGCGAAAGCCTGCGAATAGCGATGAAGCTTGCGATACCAGCCGGCCATCGCCCCCTGGTTCGGTGTCGAGGCGAAGGCCCCATTGGTCAGCCCATGCAGGAAGCTCGCCACGATATTGCGCAACATGAATTTGGTGTGTCCACCGAAGGCCACATCGAACTGGTCGAGCCCGGCCTTCCGGTCCTTGTTCTGCGCCGCCGCGATTTCCTTGTAGAGGAAGGGATGCGCCCGCAGCACGCCCTGCGCAAAGGTCATCAGCGTGCGCGTCAATATATTGGCGCCTTCCACCGTGATGGCCACCGGCGTCGCCATATAGCCGCCGAACAGGTAATTGC
>CBIGSA010000238.1:0-5474 GCA_966192215.1 uncultured Devosia sp.
CCCCGCAATCCGCTCGATACCGCTGCCCGCGGCAGCCGGCGGTCGGTCCTATGTGATTCATGTCATGCCGCTCGAACGGGCGGCGACCGATATTCTCGACCGGGGCGCGGCCCTGGTCGTGGTCAGCGGCTATGCGCTCGATGGCAATGTGCCCGCTGATGCAGTGTTGCGGGGCCTGTTCGACCTGTCGCCGGCCGAAGCCGGCATTGCCGCCGGCCTTGCCGCGGGTCTCACCGTGGCGCAGATCGCCGCGGCGCGGGGCATCGGGGTCACTACGGCCCGCACGCATCTGGCGCAGATCTTCCGCAAGACGGGTACGGCCCAGCAGGGCCAGTTGGTGGCCCTGCTCAAGGGGGCAGTCGGCCCGGTCGATTGAACTGGTTGTTGCGTCCCGACAACAGATACCCAATCCGCTGAGGCCAGGCCGCTTCGTCTCATTCATATGAATGATGGCAGCCTGCGCGCGCTGCCTATCCTGCCCCGGACTGTATCGCAGGGAGATGAACCGGTGCGGATTCTACGATTTGCAGGGGCGGGCGCAGTTGCGCTGACGATGACGACGGGCGCATTGGCGCAATCAACGGTAGACTGGTCCGGCTTCTATGCGGGCATCTATGGCGGCTATGCGCTCGATGCCGATGGCGCCACCACCAGCAGCATCGGCCCCGCCACGATCGATCTGGGCGGCGGCGACGTGCTGGCCGGTACGCTCGACATGGGAACGGGTCGCATCAATGGCGCCTTTGGCGGTGCCGCGGCGGGCTATAATTACCAGCGCGACCAACTGGTTCTGGGCGTGGAACTTGGCGGCGGCCTGGGCAGCTTCGGCAAGACCAACCACACGGTGGCTCACCTGAGCATGACCGATGGCGTCAACACCGCGACGATCGACTATTCCGACGTCACCGAGTTCGGGGTCAACTGGTACACCACGCTGCAGGGCCGTGTCGGCTTCGCGCACGACAACTGGATGTTCTACCTCAAGGGTGGTGCGGCCATTGCCGATGTCGCCATCAGTAACAATTCGCGCGTCACGCTGGCCGATCCCGGCGGTCTGATCGGCCTACCCAATATCGACCTGCCGAGCAACGGCACGGCCGAGCAGCTGCTGGTCGGTCCGGCTTTCGGCCTGGGCATGGAAGCCATGGTGACCGATTCGGTTTCGGTCTCGGCCGAATACAGCTTTATCGGCCTGCCCAGCATGGATGGCCCATCCAGCTTGCTCGGCGGCCTGCTTGGCGGTGGCGGAAGCACGTTTGAAGGCGCCATGCACCAGGTCAAGGCCGGCATCAACTACCATTTCTGACCAACTGGGGTCCGGCTCACCTCCGGCCGGACCCATTTCTAGCCAGGGGGCGGCGTTCATGCTAGGCGGGGCCTGTTGCAAGGTTCGAGGTCGCCATGTCCGTCAAGCTCTCCGGCCCCATGCTGCCGCCCGCCTCGGGCGGAATGCCCAGGCAGGCCGTCGTGCTGCTGCATGGCTATGGCAGCGATGGCAATGACCTGATCGGGCTGGCGCCGCACTGGCAGGGCCTGCTGCCCCACGCGGTCTTCATCTCGCCCAATGCGCCCGAGCCGTGCCGGCAACTGGCCTTCGGCTTCCAGTGGTTCGACATTGCCTTCGAGGGCGACCGGCTGGCCAGCCGTCAGCTCGGTGTGGCGCAGGCGCGGCCCGTGCTGGTCGAGTTCCTCGAAGACCTCTGGCGCCAGAGCGGCATCGGGCCGGAAAACACCCTGCTCGTCGGTTTCAGCCAGGGCGCCATGATGGCGTTGCATACTGGCCTGTCGCTGGACAAGCCGTTGATGGGCATCATCGCGTTTTCCGGCGCCTTCGTGCCGCCCGAGGGCTTCGGGGGCGGGGCGAAAAGCCCGGTCTGCCTGGTGCATGGCGACAGCGACGATGTGGTCGATCCCCAACTCAGCGCCGATGCCGATGTCGCGTTGCGGCTCGCCGGCTATGATGTCAGCTATCATGTCAGCCCTGGTGTAGGGCACGGCATCGCGCCGGATGGGTTGGCTTTCGCCACGGACTTCATTGCTCGCGTCGCCGGCACATAAGCCTGCTTCACAGCCCTGACACAAAGGGCTTAGTATAAAGGAGCTATGGACTTACCTGATTCCCGTTCCGGGAGACTCAAGTGACGATCCACGTGTCGCCTGAGGCCTGTCCCGCCCTCGTGCTGAATGCCGATTTCCGGCCTCTCAGCTACTATCCATTGTCGTTGTGGTCATGGCAGGACGCCATCAAGGCGGTATGCCTGGACCGTGTGAATATCGTGTCGCATTACGACACGGTCATCCACTCCCCCAGCTTCGAGATGCAGTTGCCCAGCGTGGTCTCGCTGCGCGACTATGTGAAGCCGGCGCGCCATCCGGCCTTTACCCGGTTCAACGTGTTCCTGCGCGACCGCTTCCAGTGCCAGTATTGTGGCTCCAAGGACGACCTGACCTTCGATCACGTCATTCCCCGCTCCAAGGGGGGCCAGACGACCTGGGAAAATGTCGTGGCCGCCTGCGCACCCTGCAACCTGCGCAAGGCCAACCGCCTGCCCAGCGAAATCCGCATGTTCCCGCACCAGAAGCCGTACCATCCCACCGTGCATGACCTGCACAACAATGGCCGCGCCTTCCCGCCCAACCACCTGCATCAGAGCTGGCTGGACTATCTCTACTGGGACATCGAGCTGGAGCCGTAAGGCTCGCGGGCACGTGGACCAATAACTATTATTGGCTTGTCCCAAGCGGAGAAAAGCCATGGCCATCAGCGCAGAACTGGGTGAGACGCTCGAAAAAGTCGTGGCCGACCTGGTCGAAAACGGTCGCTACAATTCCAAGAGCGAAGTCCTGCGCGAAGGCGTAAGACTGGCGCAGGAGCGCGAAGCACGGTTCCGTGAGCTGGATGCTAAAATTCAGGCGGGGCTGGATGACTTCGCCGCCGGACGGTCGCACCCGGCCGATGAGGTTTTCGATCGCGTCCGAGGTCGCATAGCTGAGGTTGCTGCGCGTAAAGCGTCGAAGGCATCCTGATGCGGTAGAGCTTTCCGAGCTTGCCGAAAGTGACCTACTCGACATTGCTCTTTACATTGCCGAGGACAATCCAGATCGCGCCTTCAGCTTCGTGGACGAGCTACAGCAGTCCTGCGACGGGTTGGCCGATCAGCCGCTGCGTTTTCCGTTACTTCCGGGCTTGAAGAGAAGGGCATTCGCCGACGGGTTCATGGACGATATGCCATCATCTATGCAGTCGATCCCGCGCTGGTTCGCGTGTTGCGCATCGTATCGGCGGCGATGGATATGAACAGAATTCTCGGCAGCTAGCGCCGCTTGCGCCGCATCTGCGCGGCGATCGATATGCCCAGCAAGGCCACGATGGCCACCGAGATCAACGCATTGTAGCCGGCCAGCGAGATGCCGAGGAAGCGGAACTGGACCACGTCGCAACCGATGACGGGAGTCAGGTTGCTCAGCGCATCGAAATCCATGCTTTCGCCGATGCCGGTGCAGGCGGTCGGGCCAGGCCAGAAGCCCCATTCGACGCCGGCATGGTAGGCGCCCATATAGGCGCCCCAGACGAAGATGGCGGTGACCATGGCCATGGCGATATACCAGACGGCCAGCGGCAGGCGGTTCCAGGTAACCAGCACGACCAGCAGGATGGGCAGGCCCCAGTAATAGGCCAGGCGCTGTTCGAGGCAGAGTTCGCATGGCGTCAGGCCGCCGATGAATTGCGAACCAAGCGCACCCAGTATGGTGGCCAGGCCGAGCAGGAAAGCCAGGCCGGCCGATTTCTTGTCGAGCGGTTGGAGGATGGAAGCAGCCATGCTGAAGACTCTTGGTGACGCTAAACGGGGTCGGAATAGACCGCCATTGCGGCCAATTCCAGTGAGGAACGCGCTTGTGATCAATCGCCCGGGAGACTGACGCCGGCGGCCTGGCGCAGGGCGATGGCGTTGGCCGGGGCGTGCAATTTGTCCTCATGGACGAAATAGGCGAAGACGTCCTTGCCGGCATCGGCCCACGACTTGACCGTCTTGGCCCAGTCGGCAATGTCGGAGGGCTGGTAGCCGTTACCCTCTATCGGTCCCTGCAGCCGGCAATAGGCGAAGTCGGCAGTCAGCTCGCGCGACGGGTTTTCGGCCGTGTCGGCGATGACGCGGGCAACATTGTGCTCGGCCAGCAGCGCATTGACCTCGGGCGTGTCGAAGCTGGCATTACGCATTTCGATAGCGTGCCTGATGGGGCCGACGCCGTCCGTGGTCAGGTAGGGCGGCGATTTGAGCCGCTCATCGGCTCTGCCGGCAAGCGCCACATAATCCTCGGCTGTCCGCGGCAGCAGCTTGAGGAAGGTGCTCAGCACGTCCCTGTTATAGCTGACATTGGGCGGCAGTTGCCAGACAAAGGGGCCGAGCTTGGGGCCCAGAGCCAGCGGGCCGGAGGCGAAGAAATTGGCCAGTTCCTGCGCGCAGTTCTTGAGCCGCTTGATATGGGTGACCAGTTGCGGGCCCTTGATCGAGAAGACAAAGCCCTCTCGCGCCTCACCCGCCCATTTGGCAAAACTTTCCGGCTTCTGGTTGGCGCGGAAGGTAGCGTTGATTTCGATGCTGCCCAGGCGGGAACTGGCATAAGCCAGCTCCTTTTTCTGCACGAGCCCCTGAGGGAAGAAGGTGCCGCGCCAGGGCTCGAACACCCAGCCGGCCGTTCCGGTGCGAATAGCGCCCTGTGTTGTCATGCGAGACGGTCCTCCCTGCTGCGAAGGCTAACGCAAATGTCTGGCTGCTGCATCACTTTCGGTGATCCGGGTGGAGGTAGGATGCCAGAAAGGTGGCGACGGCCGCGGCCGTCTGCCGGCGTATTTCCTGCGGGCCGGGAATGGCGTCGTTGCCCAGCATCATGACGCGATTGACGGGATCGCCCAGCAGCAGCCAATTGAGTTGCGAGGCGGCCATCATGGCATCGTCGAAGCGCAGGAGGCCCTTGCCGGCCAGCGGTTCGAATGCCGCCGCCATGGCCTGGAGGGCCCGGCCGGCGCCACGGGCATAGAGTTCGCGCGCCAGTTCGGGGAAACGCTGCGCCTCGGCAATGGCCAGGCGCCGCAGCTGCATCAGGCCGGGGGTCAGCGTCATGGTCAGCAGGCGCTGGCCGTAATCGAGCAGGTAGGCTTCGAGTTCCTGGCCGGTCTCGATCCGGGGCAGGGCCTTGTGGATGGCGGTATCGGCCTCGCCCATCATCTGGCCCATGACGGCGATGAACAAGGCCTCCTTGCTGGTAAAATGCTTGTAGACGGTCTGCTTGGATACGCCAGAGCGTGCAGCGATCTCATCCATGCTGGCGCCGGCATAGCCGGTATTGAGAAACACCTCGGCGGCCGCTTCGACAATGGCGGCCTGCTTGCGTTCCGAGCGGGTGCCGGGGGCGGGCGAGGGCGTGGTCCCGGCTGGCGGCAGCGACATTTTGAACTCCATGGCTGGCATCCC
>CBIGSA010000239.1:0-5459 GCA_966192215.1 uncultured Devosia sp.
TGTAGGTCGCCCGCGCCATCTCGGCCTGCGCGACCAGAATGTGCGCTTCGGCCTGGGGCACCGGGGCCGTCGTCAATGCCCGGTTTTCGAGGCCATGGGCCCAGAAGCTCGCGCCCGCCACGGCCATGGCTACCGCGCCGCCCATAATCCAACTCACATTCTTCTTATTCATCGAAAAACCTTTCAATCGAACGGCAGCGCAACTGGCCTGCCTTCGGCCCAGCCAGCGGGCAGACATGGGGCCGTGCAGCGTGCCGCCTTGCCGGCACCGCCGCGGAAAGACGTACCCTTCCCCGCGCCGCCGGCAGCTCAACATTTGTAAGGTAGCATACAGTTTTGAACTGGCAACATTGCCGCGGCAATTTCCCACCCCCGCTGGCGAGACTATACTTTTGTCGCATATAAGGGCGCGGTAATGGAGGGTGACGTGTGAACAGGGCCACGGAAACGGACGACCACGACACGGAGGCGCTTTCGGCTCGCGACATTATCCGCGCGACAACGGATGCCTCATATCGGGACCATTCCGAGCTGCTCTATCTCATGCACGAATTGTCGCGTCGGGTTTCGACCCATGCCGACCAGCACCTCGCCAAGGCCGGAATTACCCACATCCAGTGGTGGGCGCTGATGCATATCTACGAAAACGAAGGGCTGACGCAGACGCAACTGGCCGAACTGATGCAGATGGGCAGGGCAGCTTTGGGCAAGCTCGTCGAGCGGCTGGAGGCAAAAGCCTGGATCGAACGCCGACAGGACGCCACGGACAGCCGGGTGCGCCGCATTTTCCTCCGGCATGCCGCAGTGCCCGTCTTCAAGCATATGACGGACGAGGGCAAACTTCTGTTCAAGGAGTTTCTCCACGGGATATCGGCCGCCGAAGGCCAGCGCCTGCTGTCCGGGCTTCGCAAGATCAAGGATAACGCGCTCAAAGTGAGCGAGAACCTGTAGCAGCCCGCATGCCGGGCGGCATGCTGGCCTATATGCCGTGGCCGGAAGGCACCGGCGCATTCAGGCAGGCATGGGCATGCCCCGGTGCAAGCTCCACGAGCTCGGGGCGCGTCGTGGCGCAATGATCCGTCGCAAATGCACAACGTGGGTGAAACGGACAGCCGGATGGCGGGTTGAGTGGCGACGGTATTTCGCCGCTGATCGGCAGGAAGGTCCGGCGCTCCAGCGAAATCTTGGGCATGCCGGCCAGCAGCATCTGGGTATAGGGATGGAGCGGATTGGCGAACAGCTCGTCGGTCCTGGCCAGTTCCACGACGCGCCCCAGATACATCACCGCCACGCGGTCACAGAGATGGCGGATCACCCCCAGGTCGTGGCTGATGAAAATCATCGACAGTCCGCTATCCCGCCTGATGTCCATCAGGAGGTTGATGATCTGGGCCTGCACCGAGACGTCGAGCGCGGCCACGGCCTCGTCGCAGACCAGCAGGTCCGGCTTGACGGCAAGTGCCCGCGCAATACCCACGCGCTGGCGCTGCCCGCCCGAGAATTCGTGGGGATAGCGGCCGACCGTATCGGCGGGAAGGCCCACCCGGGCCAGCGTTTCCACCACATGCGTCCTGATTTGCGCGCGCGGCACCACGCCGTGCAACACCGCCGCTTCGCCGATGATCTCGCCCACCTTGAGGCGCGGGTTGAGCGACGACATGGGGTCCTGGAACACCATCTGCACCTTGAGCGCGTCGCGCTTACGCGCCAGAAAGCTGTCGTAACCCTCGCCGCGATAGCGCCGCTCGCCGCCTGACACGGGCAAGATGCCGGCGATCATGCGCGCCAGGGTGGACTTGCCGCATCCTGACTCGCCGACAATGCCCAGCGTTTCTCCTTCGGACACGCTGAGCGACACATGGTCCACCGCCCGCACCAGCGGGGGCTGCCGGCCGGCCAGCCGGTTGCCTAGCCGCTGCAATGCGCTCTGCGCCGGCTCGAAGATACGCGACAGGTCATGGGCTTCAAAGACTGGCTGGGCCATGGATCAGTCCTCAACCGGATGATGGCACCATACGCGGTGCGTCGCGGAGAATTCGCGCTCCGGCAAGGCCTCCGCGCAGGCTTCGGTGGCGTATTCGCAGCGCCCCATGAAGGGGCAGCCGGTGCCCAGCGACAGCAGGGACGGCATGCTGCCCCGGATCTGGCGGAGCTTCTCGCCGGGCACATTGCGCGATGGCACGGATTCCAGCAGCTTGCGGGTATAGGGATGGCGCGGCGCCCCGATGATGTCCGCGGTCGTACCGGTTTCCATCACCGCGCCGGCATACATGACCAGAATGCGATCGGCGAGTTCGGACAGCGTGGCCAAGTCATGGGAAATCCAGATCATGCCCAGGCCGCGTTCGTCGATCTGGCGGCGCATCTGGTGGATGATCTGGGCCTGGATGGTCACGTCGAGCGCCGTGGTGGGCTCGTCGGCGATGATGAGATCGGGATCGAGCAGCAGGGCGATGGCGATCACCACGCGCTGGCGCATGCCGCCCGACAATTCGTGCGGATAGGACGACAGCCGGTCTTCGGGCGAAGGAATGCCGACGGATCGCAAGGCTTCGATGCAGCGGGCCTGCATCTCGGCCCTGGGCACCGCCTCGTGCTCGCTGATCGCCTCGAACATCTGGTCGCGGATGCGCATCAGCGGGTTGAGCGTCATCAGCGGGTTCTGGAATACCATGGCAATGCGGCGACCGCGATAGTGGCGCATCTCGTCGAAGCTGAGCGTCGCCAGTTCCTCGCCATCGAGCTTTATCGATCCTGAAACGATCCGCCCCGGCTCATCGACCTGGCCCATGATCGACATGCCGGTCACCGACTTGCCGGACCCCGATTCCCCGACAATGCCCAGCACCTCGCCGCGTTGCAACGAGAAGGACACGTCGCGCACCGACTTGAACGTGCCGGCGCGGGTGAAGAACCAGGTATTGAGGCCGGTGACTGAAAAGAAGGCTTCGTTCATCGCTCGAACCGCGGGTTGTTGAGGTCGCGCAACCGATCGCCCAGCAGGTTCATCGCCACGATCATCACCAGCAGCACCAGGCCCGGGCCGAAGCTGATCCAGTATTTCTGCGAGAAGATGAACTCGTAGCCATTGGCGATCAGCATGCCGAGCGAGGGCTGGGTGAGTGGCAGGCCCACGCCGAGAAAGCTCAGCGAGGATTCAAGAGAAATCGCGGCGGCGATGTTGAGGGTGAACAGCACGATGATCTGCGGCATGCAATTGGGCAGGACATGGCGCAGCATGATGCGCCATGCCGGCAGGCGGAGGCAGCGGGCCGCCTCAACATATTCCTTGTTGAGCTCGCTGAGCGCCAGCGAGCGCGCCGTGCGGGCATAATAGCACCACTGCACCAGCACCACCGCCATGATGACCTTGTCGACCCCGCTGCCGAGCACGGCAAGGATGGAGAGGCCGACCAGGATGGACGGGAAGCTGAGCATGAAATCGACGGTGCGCATGATGACCGCATCGGTCGCCCCGCCCCGCCAGGCGGCCAGCAGGCCCAGGCCGGTGCCGATGACCATGGCCGAGCCGGCCGCCAGCACGCCGACGAAGATGCTGATGCGGATGCCATAGAGGATGGCCGACAGCATGTCCCGCCCGAAGCCGTCCGTGCCGGCCAGGAAGACGAAATCGGTCGGCTGCTCGGCACTCCTGGCGATGACGCTGAAGCTGAAACTGGCAGGCAGTGGCTCGCTTGCGACGATGCGCACGCCATTGCCTTCCGGATCATCGACCGTCCACCACGGCTGGACGGGATGCTTGCTGGCCCCCTCCACGCTCGCGCCCCCGGGCAGCGACCGTATCTGCAGGCTGGCCAGCCGGGTCTCGGCACTGTCGAGCCGGACCGCGATGCAGCTTTCTCCACAGGATGAAGCGGCCAGGTCGCCCGCATCACCCACCGGCGCAGCGACGCCATCGGTGACGGCGAAGCTGGCGCGGAATTCCTCGCCGGGCAGCACCTGGTGCGATCCCATGGGCTTGAGCGCATCGATCAGTTCGAGCCGCGACAGGTCATAGGGATCGGTCGGCGAGAGCAATGGCGCAAATAGTGCGCAGAACACGAAGAACAGGGTGACCGCCAGGCTGGCAAGCCCGACGCGGCTTTCCGCGAAACGGCCGGCGAATTCGGTGAGGCTGGCCCGGCTCATGTGCTGCGCCGTCCCATGGCGGCCCGGACGCGGGGATCGATGGTCATGTGCAGGACGTCGACGATGAAGTTGATGGCGATGAAGAGCAGCGCCGTATAGGTCAATTGCGCGACGATCATGGGCCGATCCAGCACCTTGATCGAATTGATCAGCAGCTTGCCAAGCCCTGGCCAGGAGAAGACCGTCTCGGTGATCACGCCATAGGCCAGCAGATTCCCCAGTTCGATGCCGATGACAGTAATGAGCGGCACCATGGCATTGCGCAGGATGTGGACGAGCACCACGCGCCAGGTCCGCACGCCCTTGGCATGGGCGAACTTGACATAGTCGAGCCGGGTAATTTCGAGCGTGGCGGTGCGCGTCACGCGGATCAGCAGGCTCAGCTTGAGCAGAGCGAGGCTGAAGGCGGGGAGAACCACATGCCACCAGCCATCCAGCGTCCAGAGACTGCTGGTGATACCGAAATGGGTGGCCACCTCACCGCGGTCGCCCACCGGCAGAATGGGCATCATGATGCCGAAGGCCATGATGAGCAGCATGCCCTGCCAGAAGGTGGGAATGCTGACCCCGATCAGCGAGAAGCTCATGAAGGCACGGCCAAGCCGGGACTGCGGCCTGAGGCCGGCATAGAGCCCGGCCGGAATTGCAAAGCCGATGGCGATGACGAAGGCAACCAGCGCCAGTTCGATACTGGCAGGCAGGCGCTGTAACAGGATGCGCGTCACCGGCTCCTTGTAGACAAAGGAAGTGCCCCAGTCGCCCTGCGCGGCATTGCCCAGAAAGACCAGGTACTGCTCCCAGATCGGCCGGTCGAGCCCCAACGCCTTCATCGCGGCAAGCCGGTCGGCTTCGGTGGCTTCCGAGGAGATCAGCACGTCGACCGGATTGCCGATCAGCCAGAGGCCGACGAACAGCACCAGCGAGAGCGCCAGGACCACGACAAGGCTTTGCACCAGACGCCTGAGGACAAAGGAGATCATTGCACGGCCGCCCTCAGATGGGCGCCGATGGCGCGCTGCTCGGCACTGGGGAATGGGCCTGATCCGATATGCTCGACCAGCGCGCCATAGTGCAGCGCATATTCCTTGCAGATGCCATTGGCGCCATCCTCGGCCAGCCTGGCCCGGATATCGGCGCTCAACGCGGCACCGCCCGGAAGGCGGGCGATTTCATCGAGAAAGCTGCCCTTGCCGGTTGACGCTGCGACAGCGGCCTCATGCACCAGATCGTGCCCCTTGTGTTTGCCCAGCGTTTCGCCGAGCCGCATCATGGCGTATTCGCCGAAGATGGCGCCATGCGACAGTTCGAGA
>CBIGSA010000240.1:0-5449 GCA_966192215.1 uncultured Devosia sp.
GGGGTCTCGCCGCGCAGGAGGTCTATCGCCACAAGACGGTCAAGCCGCGCTTCGTCGCCACCACCTGGGCGATCGCCCTGGCCCATACGCTGGGCCTGGCGGCGCTGGCCTTTGGCTGGTTCGGGTTGTTGCTGCCGGGCGCGGCATGAGTCATCACCCGGCCAGGCCGGGTGATGAGATGACGTCTTTTCAGTGAAACTGCGCCGTCTCGGTGCTTTCGCCCATGGCGGTGGTGGCGCTCTTGCCTTCGCTCACCGCCAGCGACACGGCGTCGAAATAGCTGGTGCCCACTTCCCGCTGGTGGCGCACTGCCGAGAAGCCATGCGCTTCGGCGGCGAATTCAGCTTGCTGCAGCCTGGAATAGCCGGCCATGCCGTCTTCTTTGTAGGCGCGTGCCAGTTCGAACGTGGTGAGGCTGAGATTGTGAAAGCCCGCCAGCGTGATGAACTGGTATTTATAGCCCATGGCCGCGATTTCGCGCTGGAAACTGGCCATGGCGGCCTCGTCCATATGCTTGGCCCAGTTGAAGCTGGGCGAGCAATTATAGGCCAGCATCTGCTCGGGATGGACCTTGCGCACCGCCTCGGCGAACTTTCTAGCCTCGGTCAGGTCGGGCTTCGATGTCTCGCACCAGATGAGATCGGCATAGGGCGCATAGGCAATGCCGCGAGCAATGGCCGCATCGATTCCACCCTTGAGCCGATAGAAGCCTTCCGCGGTGCGTTCGCCGGTGACGAAGGGCGCATCGTATTCGTCGATGTCCGACGTGATGAGTCGCGCCGCTTCCGCATCGGTACGCGCCATGATCAGCGTGGGCACGCCCATCACATCGGCAGCCAGTCGAGCCGCATTGAGCGTACGGATGAACTGGCTGGTCGGCACCAGCACCTTGCCGCCCAGGTGCCCGCACTTCTTTTCCGATGCGAGCTGGTCCTCGAAATGCACGGCCGCGGCACCGGCCTCGATCATCGCCTTCATCAGTTCGAACACATTGAGCGCGCCGCCGAAACCGGCCTCGGCATCGGCGATGATGGGCACGAAGAAATCGAGATCGGTCGTGGCAATGCCGTCGGCTTGTTCCATCGTCTGGATCTGATCGGCGCGCTGCAGCGCCTTGTTGATGCGCCTGACCACCGAGGGCACGCTGTCGACCGGATAGAGGCTCTGGTCGGGATACATATTGCCCGAGGAATTGGCATCCGCTGCCACCTGCCAGCCGCTGAGATAGATGGCCTTGAGCCCGGCCTTGACCTGCTGCACCGCCTGATTGCCGGTGAACGTGCCGAGCGTCGGCACGAAATCCTCGCTATGCAGCAGCTCCCACAGGCGCTTGGCGCCGTTCTCGGCCAGCGTATGACGAATGGGCAGCGAGCCGGAAAGCCGCGCCACGTCGGCCTGGCTATAGGTACGGGCAATATTGCGCCAGCGGTCGGGCGCGTAATCGGGCGTCGGGAAAATCGGCTTGTCGAGCATGGTGTCTCCTCCTGATGGACATGGCTTCGCCATTCCCGCCGCAGCGGGTTTGTGTTGATTCACGTGAAACTTGGGTGGGTTTAGCCGGTAACCTTTCGGCTGAAGGTCGCGGCGATCATGCCGCTGCCGGCGAACAACTCGGTGCTGCCTTCGCCACCCACCAGCGAAAACTGGTGCCGGCCGATCTTGCCGGCAATGGCATAGCCCTGCTCGTCAAGGTGGCGTGCCTTGAACTGCGCCATGGCCTCGCCGGCCGTGGGGGCGATGATGGTCAGATATTCCTCGCGTTCACTGATTGACGGGCTCATCCGAAAGTCTCCTCACTTGCGTGATGTAAAGATTTGACAAATGATCAGAAGATGCAAGAAATAAGCGCATATAGGCCAGTAAAGCTGTAAAGGCGCGGTCAAGTTTCGGCGGCGGATTTGTAAATTCTGTCAAGAACGCTGGAGGAGAGCATGAACGACGTGCAGGAGATGCAGATCGGCGGCCGCATCAAGCGCTTGCGCCGACAGAAGAAAATGGCCCAGGCCGATCTGGCTCAGGCTTTGGGCATTTCCGCCAGCTATCTCAATCTCATTGAGCACAATAGGCGCAAGGTCACCGTGCCTCTGCTGTTTTCCATTGCCGGCCATTTCGGCGTCGAGCCGGGCGAACTGGTCGATGGCGACGAGGGCAGGCTGGTCGGGGACCTGATGGAAGCCTTCGGCGACGACCTCTTCGCCGACAGCGACGTGACCAATCTCGAAATCCGCGACCTTGCTCATGCCAATCCGGCCGCCGCCCGCGCCATTCTCAAGCTCTATGATCGCTATCGGCTGGTGGCCAAATCAGGCCCCGCGCCGGTTGCCGCAGGGGAGGCCGAGCCTTTCCACCTCGCCACCGACGCGATTTCCGATTTTCTGCAGGAGAATGCCAATCACTTTCCCGATCTGGAGGAGGCAGCGGAGCGCATCCGGGCCGATATCGACAATAGTGGCGACAATTTCGACTTCGGCCTGCGGACCTATCTGTTCAATGTCTTCGGCATGGAGGTGCGGCTGGCCTCCCTGCCCCATGGCATTGCCCGCCAGCTTGACCAGCGGCGCAGCCATTTGCTGGTGTCCGATATCCTGCCGGCGGAATCGGCTTTGTTCCTCGTCGCCCACCAGCTTGGCCAACTGGCCGCCGGCAGCGAAATCGCCGCCATTATTGCCGAATCCACCCTGCCCGAAGGTGATGCACCGGCTTTGGCGCGCAATGTGCTCTCGGCCTATTTCGCCGCCGCGCTTATCATGCCCTATGAACCCTTCCTGCGCGCCTGCCGCGACTATCGCTACGATATCGAGCGCATCGCCCGGCGTTTCGGGGCCAGCTTCGAGCAGGTCTGCCACCGCATGACCACATTGCAGCGGAAAGGCGCGTTGGGCATTCCGCTGCACCTGGTTCGCACCGATATTGCCGGCAATATCAGTAAGCGCTTCTCGCTTTCGGGCATCCACATTCCGCGCCATTCGGGGGCTTGCCCGCGCTGGAATGTCTATTCGGCCTTCCTCAGTCCGGAGCGGATCAATATCCAGCTCAGCCAGATGCCCGATGGGCAGCGCTATTTCTGCATCGCCCGCACCATTGCCAAGGGCGACCATCGCTACAATGCCCCGCGCCGCTATATGTCGATCGGCCTGGGCTGCTCGATCCATCATGCGCGCGAGATGATCTATTCGGATGGCATGGACCTGTCGGGCGACAGCCAGCTCGTGCCGGTGGGCGTCGGCTGCCGCATCTGCCCGCGGCTCGAATGCGGACAGCGTGCCCATCCCCCGGCCGATCATCGCTTCCGGCTGGATGACGACATAAGGCCCGAAAGCCTCTATGCGCGGATGAGCTAGCGCGCCGGCGAGAACGCTAAGAGCCACCCTGCCAGCGCGGATCGTGCTGCCAGCTATCGCGCCATTCCCGCTCCAGCACGGCGCGCCGCTTGCCATAGCGCTCGTCGGTTATGGTCAGCTCGACAATGCGGTCGGTGCGGAAATTGCGGAAAGCGGTGCGTAGGCAGCACCAGGCGGCGATGACCTGCTTGCCTTCGTAATAGGCCAGTTGCACCGGCCAGATGGTGCGTTCGGTCGGATTGCCGTTTTCGTCTTCATAGGCAATCTGCAGCGCCTTTTCCGTGCGCATGGCCTGCCGCACCTGGCCCAATACCGGCATGGGCTGTCGCGAATTGGCGCTCCACACTGCCACGGGCCAGAGGCCCGTATCGTTGATGCGATCGCGCAGGTCCTCGGGTGAGGCCGTGGCGATCTTGGCCAGTGCATTGCGCGCGGCATGGCCCAGCCCGTCATCGGGCTGGGCGCCGACCCAGCGCGCGCCCAGCACCAGCGCTTCCAGCTCTTCGGGCGTGAACATCAGCGGTGGCAGGAAGAAGCCGGGCTTCAGCATATAGCCCACCCCCGCTTCGCCATCGATAGGCGCGCCCAGCCCGATAAGGGTCTGCACGTCACGATAGAGTGTCCGCACGGAAACGCCCTGTTCTTCGGCCAGGGCGGCGGCCGTGACCGGCCGTCTATGCCGCCGCAAGGCATCCATGACGGCAAACAGGCGCTCGGTTTTGTCCATGTTTCGTTCTCCCCTGGCCGGACTGGATGCCAGATTCCCGCCGCGGAGCCAAGTGCGCTGTCGCTATGCGATCTGGCCATGGAACGCACGGATGTCATGGGCCAGCTCATCGGGAATTTCGAGTGCCGGAAAATGCCCGCCGGCGCAGAGTTCGGTCCAGCGCACGATGTTCCACAAATGCCGCTCGGCCCAGGCGCGCGGCGCCGGATTGTCGGCCGGCGGCAGCATTATCGCATGCGGCACATCATGTTTCGGCGCCTTTTTGGGCAGTTCCGTGTCGGCAAAGGCTTCCTTGTAGAGCCGCACCGAAGACCCGATGGTCTGGGTAAACCAATAGACCGAAAGGATCGTGCAGAGATCGTCCAGCTCGAAGGCATTGACCACGTCGCCGCCTGTGTCGCCCCACTTCTGGTATTTTTCGAGCACCCAGCTGGCCAGCCCGGCCGGGGAATCGTTGAGCCCCACTGCCAAAGTGGCCGGCTTGGTACCCTGGATCATCGCATAGGCGCCTTCAGCAAAGCCCCAATAGTCGACCTGCTGGAAATAGGCCTGTTCTTCGGGTGTCGGGGTCTCGGGCCGCGGAAAGCCGGAATAGACGTTGACGTAATGTGCGCCGATCAGCCGCTCGGGAAAATCCCGCACCAGCGCCATTTCCGCCCCCGCACCCATATCCGAACCGGAAACCAGGAATTTGGGATAGTTGAGCCGCGTCATCAGCTCGGCCCAGAGCGGGGCCACCTTGCTCAGATTCATGCCCGGTTTCGTGGGCTGGCTTGAAAAGCCGTAGCCGGGCAGCGAAGGAATGACCACGTCAAAGCCGACGCCATCGATGGGCTCGGTCAGGAGCGGCACCAGCGGCAGCAACTCGACGAAATTGGAGGGCCAGCCATTGGTGAGCAGGAGCGGCACATTACTCTCGCCCTTGCCCCGGACATGGACGAAATGCACGGTCTCGCCATCGATCTGCTCAAGGAATTGCGGGAAGGCGTTGAGCCGGGCCTCCGCCGCGCGCCAGTCATACGCCTTGCCCCAGTAATCGACGAAGCGACGCAGGAAACCGTCCTCGGTCCCATAGTCCCAGCCGACGCCCTCCAGCGCCCCCGGAAAGCGCGTTGCGCCCAGGCGCGCCTTGAGGTCGGCAAGCTCGGCGTCTGCTATCGCGATGGTGAAGGGAGTCATGCTGTCTCTCCAGGGTCATTGGGAAGACAATGCATTGAGGCCCTGACAGGTCCCGTCAGCAGCCTGTCGATGGCGGACAGCCGAAATTGCCGCCCGGCTTTCGCTTGCGGTTGTCACGGGGAGATGGGCGGCCGTTGGACCAATAAGAACTGTCGACATAGAACGGACCAAGGGCCGCCCATCACGAGCCGCTTTTTTGCGA
>CBIGSA010000241.1:0-5437 GCA_966192215.1 uncultured Devosia sp.
ATAGGCGATGGTGAAGGTGGCGAGGGTGAAGAGGTCCATGGGGGCGGGTCCTGTTGGGAGGCGGAGATTATGCCGCTTGCGGTCATTTGCCAATGAGTTGGCAGTCGTCGCCCTCCCCTTGTAGGGAGGATCAAGGTGGGGGCGTCGAGGGTGCCGCGCATATCGAGTTCGTGGAGGCCCCGACACCCCACCCTGCTCGATTCAACTGACTTAGCTGAAGCTAAGTCCTGTCTCGCTTCCCTCCCCACAAGGGGGAGGGTGGGCTCCACTCGGGCTAAGGCAAGCGCGCCAGCCTTTGGGTCAGGAGTTGATAGAAGCCTTCGGCATTGCCGTTGCGGAGGTAGTTGACGTTTCGGACCTTGCCGGTGACGTGCCAGTAGTCGGTAACGGTCATGCCGACGGTGAGTTCGCTCGCGGTTTCGACGGTGACATTGCAGTGGCGGCCGTCGAAGAGGTCGGGCTGGAGCAGCCAGGCGATGACGGTGGGGTCGTGCAGGGGCGCGCCGGCCCAGCCGTATTTCTTGAGGTCGAAGCTCTCCGAGAAGGTCAGCATGTCATAGACGGCGGCGCCGGTGCGGTTGCCCAAGCCGCGCAAGGCGGCGAGGCGCTCGGGGGTGGACTGGATCTGGTGGGTCACGTCGAGCGGCAGCATGGTGATCGGCGCGCCGCAGCGCAGCACGACATCGGCAGCTTCGGGATCGACATAGATGTTGAATTCGGCCGCCGGCGTGATGTTGCCGACCTCGAAATAGGCGCCGCCCATCATGACGATTTCGGCAATGCGCTCGGCGATGGCGGGCTGCTTGACGAGGGCCATTGCGATATTGGTCAGAGGGCCGAGCGTGCAGAGGGTGATGGTGCCGGGTTCGGCCGCCATAAGCGTATCGATGATATAGTCGACGCCATGCTGGCCCTGCAGCTGAAGGGTGGGATCGGGCAGGTCGGGGCCGTTGAGTCCGGTGTCGCCATGGACATGCTCGGCGGTGACAAGGTGGCGCCGCATGGGGCGGGCACAGCCGGCATAGACGGGAATGTCGCGGCGGCCGGAGAGTTCGACCACCTTGCGGGCATTATTGGCATTGTGGTGCAGGCCCACATTGCCGGCCACCGCGACGATGGCCAGCACGTCGAGCTCTTCGGGGGAGGCCAGCGCCAGCAATATGGCGACGGCATCGTCCTGGCCGGGGTCGGTATCGATGATGATCTTGCGGGGCATGAAGGGGCCTTGGCGGGAGAGAGAATCCGGCCGGCACACTAGCGGCAGTCGGACCGCCGGTCGACTGCGGCGCGACCGCTTGCTCAACGGAACGTTTGCACCAGCGCGGCGTTACCGATCCGGCGAGGATCTCAAGGAAAACACATGGCACGCGCAAGCCGGACGGCGGCACCGAAGGACATGAGCGAAAGCCAGTTCGAGCGCGTGGTCGCCAATGGCGCGCGGCTCTCGGTGGTGTTCATCGGCTTCCTTTCGCTGCTGGTTGCGCTGAAGCTGGGGCAGGTCGTGCTGGCACCGGTGACGCTGGCCATCGTGATCGGGCTGATGTTCGGACCGGTGGCCGACCGGGTCGAGCAGTTCGGCATTCCGCCGGCATTGTCGGCCGGCGTCGTGGTGCTGATGCTGATCGGGGTCATCGCTGCGGGGATAACGCTGTTTGCGGTGCCGCTTTCCGAATGGGTGGCGCGTGGGCCAATGATATGGGCCAAGCTGCAGCAGCAACTGGCCAATCTCGAGGGGCCGCTGCAATCGGTGAGCGCCTTCCAGGAGCAGATTTCATCGATCCTGGGCAGCGACAGCGCCATGGCGGTGACGGTGGAAGATGGCGGGCAGGTGATCGGCGTGGCCATGTTGGCGCCGGCCATCCTGGCGCAGATGCTGATCTTCCTGGCGAGCCTCTATTTCTTCGTGGCGACGCGCGACCATATCCGCATTTCGGTGCTGTCGCTCTGCGTCAGCCGGCGGATGCGCTGGCGCACGGCGCATGTGTTCCGGGACGTGGAAGCCAAGGTCAGCCGGTTCCTGCTGTCGATCACCTTCATCAATTTCTGCGTGGGCTGCGCGGTATCTCTGGCCATGTGGGCCATCGGCATGCCTTCGCCTGTTCTGTGGGGGGCGATGGCCGCGGTGCTGAACTACATCCCCTATGTGGGACAAGGCGTCATGGTGCTGGTGCTGCTCGCGGTGGGCCTGGGCACGCAGACTGAGCTCACGGCGATCCTTTTGCCGGTGGCCTGCTATGTGGGCATCAACTTCATCGAAGGGCAGATCGTGACGCCGCATTTCATCGGCCGGACGATGACGCTCAATCCGTTCATGATCTTTCTCTCCATCACCTTCTGGCTGTGGGCCTGGGGGCCGGTGGGCGGTCTGGTGGCGGTGCCGACGCTGCTGATCGTCACCTCGGTGCTGGCCAATATGCTGCCCAGCAAGCCACTGGTGCCGAGCCGCCCGGTGCGGCGCACGGCTCGCATGAGCGACCGCGAGGAATTGCTGGCCAATACCGCCAGGGCCATCCGCGAGCAGGCCGAACAGGAGAAGGCGCCGGAAGAAAAGCGCAAGGAAGAGCGGATGCAGCCACCCGAGGGCACGGCGCCGAGTGGGGCGGAGCCTGCAACATAGCTTACTTCCCTTGGGGGAGAGGTCGACCCGAAGGGGCGATGAGGGGGCTACGCACCTAACCAAGAAGAGGCCCCCTCACCCGTCGGCTTCGCCGCCGACCTCTCCCCAAAAGAAGAGGTGCAGGACGGCCTTGCGCGCAGATGCCTTGACGCGGTGGCGCCGGGACGAAAGACTCGCGGCCTGATCAGGTTCGGAGTCTATGGTGGCGGGTGAAGTTGTCGGGCATGCGGCGGAGGCCGCGGCGCATGGGGTGGACCTTATTCCGGTGGTGGCCCTGCTGGGCGCGGCCGTCATCGGGGTGCCGCTGTTCAAGCGGCTGGGATTGGGGTCGGTGCTGGGTTACCTGGCCGCCGGCCTGTTGCTGGGGCCATCGGGCATCGGGCTGATCAACGACCCGGAATCGGTGCTGACCACGGCCGAGCTGGGCGTGGTGATGTTTCTCTTCATCATCGGGCTCGAAATGGAGCCCTCCAAGCTTTGGGCGCTGCGCAAGCAGATATTCGGGCTGGGCGTGATCCAGGTGGTGGGCTGCGCGGCGCTGCTCACGGGTGTCGGCGTGTTGCTGGGCTTCGCACCGGTGGTGGCCTTCGTTTTCGGCGCGGGGTTCGTGATGACCTCGACGGCCATTGTCATGCAGATCCTGGGCGAGCGGGGCGAGATGTCGACGCCAGGCGGACAGAAGATGATCTCCATCCTGCTGCTGGAAGACCTGGCCATCGTGCCGCTGCTGGCCGTGGTGGCGATCCTGGCGCCGGGGACCGGCGAGGATGCCGACCTGGTCACGCGGCTGGTGGGCATCGCGGCACCGATCGGCGCCATCCTGCTGCTGATCTTTCTCGGGCGGCGGATCATGAATCCGTTCTTCGCGCTATTGGCATCGACCAAACTGCGCGAGGTGATGACGGCGGCGGCGCTGCTCGTGGTGCTGGGTGCCGCACTGTTGTTCCAGCTCAGCGGGCTGTCCATGGCCATGGGGGCATTCCTAGCGGGGGTGCTGCTCTCGACATCGACCTTCCGGCACCAGCTCGAAGCCGATGTGGAACCGTTCCGCGGCATCCTGCTGGGTCTGTTCTTCCTGGCGGTGGGCATGTCGCTGGACCTGGCGATCGTCGCCGAGAACTGGCGGATCATCGTGCTGAGCGTGGTCGCCTATATGTTGTTCAAGGCGGGGGCGATCTATGTGCTCGCGCGGCTGATGAAATCGAGCCATGGCGAGGCGCTGGAACGGGCGGTGCTGATGGGGCAGGGCGGGGAATTCGCCTTCGTGCTCTATACAACCGCTGTTTCAGCCGGGATCATCGACGGGCCGACCAATGCGATCTTTACCGCCACGGTGATCGTCTCGATGGTGCTGACGCCCTTCTTCATCATCGGGCTGCGCTTCGTGATGCCCAAGGCGGCCGAGCAGTCCATGGAGGGGGTCGAAGCGGCGAGCGGGCTATCCGACCGCATCCTGATCATCGGCTTCGGACGCTTCGGGCAGATTGCCAGCCAGCCGCTGCTGGCCATGCATCATTCGGTGTCGATCATCGACAATGACACCGAGATGATCCGGGCCGCGGCGCAGATCGGCTTCAAGGTCTATTACGGCGACGGCACGCGACTCGATATCCTGCGCGCGGCAGGCGCCGGTACGGCGGACCTGATCCTGATCTGCACCGACCGCAAGGAGCAGACGACGCGCATTGCCGAACTGGTACGGGACGAATTCCCGCTGGTGCGGGTGATGGCGCGCGCCTTCGACCGTGGTCATGCGATCGAGCTGGTCAAGGCCGGGGTGGAATACCAGATGCGCGAAATGTTCGAGTCGGCGCTGGAATTCGGCGGCGAGGCCGTGCGGGCGCTGGGTGCCAGCGACGAGGAGGCCGCCGAGGTGGTCGAGGGCGTGCGCGACCGCGACCGGCAGCGCTTCGAGCTACAACTGGCGGGCGAAGACTGGCGGGGCCTGGGCCGGCTGCTCATCAGCAATGCGCAGGAGCAGGCGCGTGAAGGTGGGGTCAACGTTCCCGAGGAAGCAGCCGAGGATGCGGTGGCCAAGAGTACAACCAGTATGACGCAAGTGCCGCGTTAGGGGGCTTCCGCCTGCACAAATTAAGTGCAAGACTAAAGTCTGACAGAGGGGAACTGTTCGATATGCAAACGGGATTGCGACATGCCGCAACAGCCGATCGTTTACGATGCCCCTACGCCGGAACCCCGTGCCAAAACCGTTGAGGCCATACAGGCCGAAATCCTAGAAAGACTGATCTATTCGATCGGCAAGGACCCGATCGTCGCCCGGCCGCATGACTGGCTGGCAGCGACGATCCTGGCAGTGCGCGACCGGGTGATGGATCGCTGGATGGAGTCGTCGCGTGAGACGTGGCGCACATCGCACAAGCGAGTCTATTACCTCAGCCTCGAATTCCTGATCGGGCGGCTGATGCGCGATGCGATGAGCAATGTGGGGCTCATCGAACCGGTGCGCGATGCGCTCAAGAACCTCAATGTCGACCTGGGCGACCTCATCAATCTCGAGCCGGACGCGGCGCTCGGCAATGGCGGCCTGGGACGGCTGGCGGCGTGTTTTCTGGAATCCATGTCATCGGTGAAAATTCCGGCCTATGGCTATGGCATCCGCTATGTGCATGGCCTGTTCCGCCAGGAAATGAGCGAGGGCTGGCAGGTCGAATTGCCCGAGGAATGGCTGGCGCATGGCAATCCGTGGGAATTCGAGCGGCGCGAAAGCGCCTATGAGATCGGCTTTGGCGGCCATGTCGAGCCGGTGACCGACCCCGATGGCACGGTGCGGCAGGAATGGCGGCCGACCGACCACCTGCT
>CBIGSA010000242.1:0-5426 GCA_966192215.1 uncultured Devosia sp.
GTTCAAGGAAATCAACGAGGCCTACGATACGCTCAAGGACGGCCAGAAGCGCGCCGCCTATGACCGGTTTGGCCATGCCGCCTTCGAAAATGGCGGCGGGCGTCCGGGACCCGGTGGCTTCGGTCCCGAATTCACCTCGTCCATGTCCGATATCTTCGACGACATTTTCGGCGACTTCATGGGCGGTGGTCGTGGGCGCGGCGGTGGCGGCGGCGCGGCCAAGCTGCGCGGCTCGGACCTGCGCTATAATCTCGAAATCAGCCTGGAAGAGAGTTTCGAAGGCCGCACGGTCGAAATCGACGTGCCGACGCTGGTCGGCTGTACCACCTGTGACGGCTCGGGCGCCAAGCCGGGCACTGGCACCCATACCTGCCGGCAGTGCAACGGCCATGGCAAGGTGCGCGCGGCGCAGGGCTTCTTTACCATCGAACGCACCTGCCCGGTCTGCCAGGGTCGTGGCCAGATGATGGACCAGCCCTGCACCGATTGCGGTGGCCAGGGACGCCGGCAGGAAAACCGCAAGCTGAGCGTCGATATTCCCAAGGGCATCGAGGACGGCACGCGCATCCGCCTCGCCAATGAGGGCGAAGCTGGATTGCGTGGCGGGCCGCCGGGCGACCTCTATATCTTCATCTCCATCCGCCCGCATGACCTGTTCCAGCGCGATGGCGCCGACCTTTATGCCCGCATTCCGATCGCCATGACCACAGCGGCCCTGGGCGGGGAATTTGAAGTGCCCACGCTCGACGCCGCGCGGGCCAAGGTCAAGGTCGCGGCCGGCACCCAGCCGGGCCAGCGCGTGCGGCTCAAGGGCAAGGGCATGCCGGTGCTGCGCAGCAAGGATGTGGGCGACCTCTATGTGCAGCTCGACATCGAGACGCCGCAGGCGCTGAGCCGGCGCCAGCGCGAATTGCTGGAAGAATTCGCCAAGCTCGAGACGGAAGAAAACAGCCCGACCTCGGGCGGGTTCTTCACCAAGCTCAAGAAGATGTTCGAAGCCTAGGGGCTGGTGGGCGGTTTATCCACCATCCGTCGCCCTTGGACTTGACCCGAGGCTCTGCACCTGACGAACCCTCAGGAAGTATAGTGCCCTCGGGTCAAGCCCGAGGGTGACGATCGTGTATGTTGACGGTTTGCGGTCAACTATTCTGCCGGCATCTGGCTCATGTCCATCCAGGTGTATTCCCAGACATGGCCATCCGGATCGGCGACGGCGCGGCCATACATGAAGCCATAGTCCTGCACATCGCGGGTTTCGGTGCCGCCGGCCTTGATGCCTGCCTCGGCGATGGCGTCGACGGCTTCGCGGCTGTCGCAAGACAGCGCATAGAGAGCGGCTGTCGTGGTTTTCGGATCGGGAATGGGCTTGCTGGAGAATTCGGCGAACTTGCCGTGGGTCAGGGCCATCACGAAAATGGTGTCGCTGATGACGATGCAGGCGGCGGTGTCATCGGTGAATTGCGGATTGTGGTCGAAGCCGAGCGCCTTGTAGTAGGCCATGGAAGCAGCCAGATCACGCACCGGGAGATTGACGAAGATCATGGTGGACATGGATTTTCCCTTTATACTTAAGTCTTGTCTTAAGTGAATAAGGCATGACGGCGGATCCGTCAATGCTCTTGCCTCGACGAGCGGGGCAGGCCAGTTTCGACACGATCAAGCTGGAGGCATCATGAAGACCGCGCTTACCCTGTCCGGTTCCATCCGCAAGGGCTCCTACAACCGGATGTTGCAGGCGCATATGGGGCGCAAGCTCGAAGCGGCAGGCGTGACGGTCAACGCCATCAGTCTGGGCGATTTCGGCATGCCCATCTTCAACGAGGATCTGGAGCCCGACAATGTGCCGGAGGCTGCCGGACGGCTGGCCGAGCTGTGGCGAAGCCACGACATCGTCTTCATCGCAACGCCCGAATATAATGGCGGCCTGCCGCCGCTGCTGGTCAATGCGCTGGCCTGGCTGAGCCGGCAGAAGCCCAGCCCCTTCCGCCACCCCGTTATCGGCATTGGCGGGGTCAGCTCGGGCAAGTACGGCACGATCTGGGCGCTGAGCCATCTGCGCGATTCGCTGAGCAAGGTGGGCGGGCTGGTGGTGCCCGGCCTGCTCGGCATCGGGCCAGACGAACAGGCCTTCGACGAGAAGGGCGATTTCGTCGAGCCCGCCATCATCCGCAAGGTGGACCAGATGGTGCATGACCTGACCCATATCAGCCGGGGCTAGCATGAAGGCGCTCTATGTCACCCACCCGCAGGTGGTGATTGACCCCGATGTGCCGACACCGCGCTGGGGGCTCAACGAAAAAGGCGTGGCGCGGGCACAGGCCTTTGCCGCGCGCGGCGTGGTGCCCGCTGGCGCGACGATCTTTGCCAGTGACGAGATCAAGGCTATGGATCTGGCCGGGGTCATTGCGGCGGCTATCGGCGCGAAGGTGATCGTCGACACCGCCATGGGCGAGAATGACCGCAGCAGCACCGGCTTCCTGGCGCCCGAGCAGTTCGAGGCCACGGCCGACCGCTTTTTCGCTCATCCCGGCGAGAGCATCGAGGGCTGGGAGACGGCCAAGGACGCGCAGGCCCGGATCGTCAAAGCTGTCCGTCAGGCGCTGGATACCGTGCCGGCGGGCACGCCAGCGGTGTTCTGCGGCCATGGTGCCGTGGGCACATTGCTCAAATGCTTCGTGGGCAGCCGCAGAATCGCCCGCGACGAGGACCAGGGGCGCCTGGCCGATCCGGGCGGCGGCAATGGCTTTGTCTTCGATCTCGAAGCCATGCAATTGCATAGCGAGTGGATGCCGATGGAGGCGCTGGCGCCGCTCTGGCACGAGTAGGCCGGTTGCGGTGCGGCAGTTTTTGGTCTAGTGCCAGTCCAATAGCGACATCGGAGGAAGACTCAATGGCAGGCCAATTAATCGTGGCCCTCGACGTTTCGTCACGCGGACGCGCCGAGGAAATCGTGTCGCTGCTGGGGGATGCGGTCGATTTCTACAAGATCGGCTACCAGTGCTTCTATGGCGCCGACGGCTTCGCGCTGGGCAAGGACCTGCTCAAGGCAGGCAAGAAAGTCTTCTTCGACCTCAAGCTGCTCGACATCGACAATACAGTCGAAAAGGGCGTGGCGGCGATTGCCGGGACCGGCGCGACTATGTTGACCGTCCACGCCTATCCGCAATGCATGCGGGCCGCCATGCGCGGCGCTGCCGGCTCGGATCTCTGCGTGCTGGGCGTTTCGGTGCTGACCTCGATGGACGATGCCGACGTGGCCGAAGCCGGCTTTGCCCGCGATACGGCGGGCCTCGTCGCCCTGCGGGCGCAGCAGGCGCGCGATGCCGGCATCGGCGGGCTGGTCGCCTCGGCGCATGAAGCCGAAATGGTGCGCACGATCGTGGGGCCGAAAATGGCCATCGTCACCCCCGGCATCCGACCGGCCGGCACAGCCCTGGGCGACCAGAAGCGCGCCATGACGCCCGGCGAGGCGCTGGCGGCCGGCGCGACCCATCTGGTGGTGGGGCGTCCCGTGGTCGCCGCGGCCGATCCGGCCGCAGCCGCCCGAGCCATCCTGGCCGACATGAATACCGGCCTGCGCGTGGCATGATGCGGCTCTCGGCCTGTATCGAAATGCTGTTCGTCCCCGAGACGGACGACTTTGCGCAACGCATACATCTCGCCAGGGATGAAGGGTTCGAGCTGGTCGAATTCTGGCTCTGGTCCAACAAGGACCTCGACGCCGTTGAAGCTGCCCTCAACGAAACCGGCGTCAAACTGGCCGGCATCGTGGCCGAGCCCTTTGCCGAACTGACACGCGAAAGCGATCATGACCGGTTCCTGGCCGGCCTTGAAAAGAGCCGCGACGTGGCTCTGCGGCTGGGTGCGCCGGTGCTGATCTGCCAATCGGGGCCGCTGCTGCCCGGTCTGGACCGCGCGCGCCAACACGATGCGCTGGTGACGGCCATGACGCGCTCGGCCGATGTGCTGGCCGGCTCGGGCGTGACACTGGGGCTGGAGCCGCTCAATGATCGCGTGGATCATCCCGGCTATTATCTCACGAGCTCGGCGGAAGGCTTCGAGATTGCCGACAAGGTGAACCGCCCCGAAATCGGCATAACCTATGATCTCTATCATTCGATGGTGATGGGCGAGGACCCCGAAGTGGTGGCAGCCGCGCATCTCGACCGGATCGTGCATGTCCATGTCGCTGACCATCCCGGCCGCAACCAGCCGGGAAGCGGGACATTGCCGATCGGGCAGAAGCTCGATTGGCTATTGGCGCAGGGCTATGACGGCGCAGTGGGACTGGAATTCCGGCCGACAGGGACGACGGCAGATGCGCTCAGGCAGATGCGGCGGTCGCTATAGGCGCTGGTGCCGCGCCCTCATGGTGAGGCGGGAGCGCAGCGACCCTCGAACCAAGAGGGCGTGGCACAATGTTACCCCGCCAGCCCATGGGCCTTGCTCAGATCCTCCAGATCGAGCTGCGGTCGGGCGCCGATATGGGATATCACTTCGCTGGCCGCGAGGCACCCCGTCTTGAGCGCCGATTCAAGGGTCTGCCCGCGCGCCATGCCGAGCAGGAAGCCGGAGGCGAAGAGGTCGCCGGCGCCGGTGGCGTCGACCACCTTGTCGATGGCGAAGGCGGGAACGGAGGTCACTTCGCCATTATAGACGGCCATGGCGCCGTCGGCGCCCATGGTGATGGCGGCCAGTTCAGTATCCTTGGCCACCTGGCGCACCGCTTCGCCGAGATCGTCGGTTTCGTAGAGCGATTTCAGCTCGTGCACATTGGCGAAGACATAGTCGATGGTCTTGGACCGCATCAGGTCGAGGAATTCGGCGCGATAGCGATCGACGCAGAAGGGATCGCTGAGGGTGAAGGCAGCGGCGCGCTCGTTCTTGTGGGCGTAGTGCGCGGCCAGCACGAATGCCTTCTTGGCCTCCACCGGATCCCACAAAAAGCCTTCCATATAGGTGATGGCGGCGCCCCCGATTTCGTCGGGCTTGATATCCTGTTCGGTGAGCTGGTGGCAGGCGCCGAGATAGGTGTTCATGGTGCGCTCGCCATCCTCGCTGAGGAAGATCATCGAGCGGGCGGTCAGCGCGCCATTCTTGAGGCGCGAGGTGGCATAGTGCACGCCAATGGCGTCGAGATCGGCCTCGAACACGTCGCCCAGCGGATCGTCGGCCACCTTGCCGACGAAAGCGGCGCGACCACCCAGGGAGGCGACCCCGGCTGCGGTATTGGCGGCGCTGCCGCCGGAAATCTGCTGCCGGCCTAGCGGCATCTTGGCATAGAGGTCCTCGGCCCGATCGGTATCAATCAGGTGCATGATGCCCTCTTTCATGCCCTCGCGCTCGATGAAGCCGGGCTCGACAGGGGCAATGATATCGACAATGGCATTGCCGATGGTGAGGACGTCGAAGCGGGTCTGGGTCAT
>CBIGSA010000243.1:0-5395 GCA_966192215.1 uncultured Devosia sp.
TATGGAGCGTGGTGCCGGTCATTTCGGCAATCTCCTGGCGGGAAATGGGGAAGTCGATGCGGATGCCGTTGCCTTCTTTCCTGCCGGCCTGGTCGATCAGGCGCAGCACGGCATGGGCCACGCGGCGCTCGACCTCCTCGGTGGCCATTTCGCGGATGCGGGTATGGGCCTCCTGCAGGCGCTGGCCGATGGTCTGCATGGCATTGACGGCAAGATGCGGGTTCTGCTCGACGAACAGGCCCCACACTTCGGTGGGCCAGCTCAGGACCAGGCTTTCGGCGGCGGCGCTGGGCGTGCCGGGATAATCGTCGCGCATCAGCGCCTTGGCAAAGCCGAAAATGTCGCCGGGATGGACCACGCGCACGATGATCTGCTGGCCGTCCGAGGTGACCTGGGTCACCTTGAGCCTGCCATGCAGCAGCAGGAAAAACTGGGTGGCTTTCTGCCCCTGCTCGAATACGGCTTCGCCTATCTGCACGCGTCGCAAGGTGGCGCGGGCCAGCAGGCGGTCGAGTTCGGCGTCGCTGAGCTTCTCGAACATCGGCAAGGCGCGCACGAGACTGCGGTCAATTGCTGCCAAGATCGGGGTCCTATCGTGTTGACGGCCTTGCCATACACGATAGTCCCCATCGCCGGTATTCGGCAATCGGCCGCAGTCAGCGACCGAACAGGGCCAGCAGCGGTTCGTACCACGCCTGCTGCCGCACCAGGCGGAAGCCCAGATTGTCCGGCGGGATGCCGACCGAGCAGCCGCCGCTCTTGGCGTCGCGGATGAAGAAACTCATCGGCGTGCGATGCTGGCCATCGAGCACCTTGATGGTGCAGGCGGGGACCTCGCTCAACACGGCGCCAGCGGCATCGACATGCACGCGGCGGTGGCAGGTCTGCGTCCATTCCCACACATTGCCGCCCATATCGGCAAGGCCGTTCTCATTGATGCCGAAGCTGCCCAGGGCCAGGGGCAGGCGGCCGGCATCGCTTTCGCGGGCGGCTTCCTTTTCGTAATTGGCGAGCCAGCGTTCGGCGGGGTTGGTATTGTCGTCGTCGATGCCCAGGGCATCATCGGCAAAGCCTTTGCCGGCGGCGAAGGCCCATTGCCGGTCGGTGGGCAAGGCCCAGTCCTGGCCGGTCTCTGCCGAGAGCCAGGCGGCATAGGCCGTGGCATCGTCATAGTTGACCCCGGTGACCGGCACATTGCCGACCCCGATATTGCGCGGCTCGGCCGGGGCGCAGGCGCCGTCGGTGACGCAGGCGGCATAATCGGCGGCGCTGACCTGGTATTTCATGATGACCAGCGGCGCATCGAGCCGCGTCGTGACCATGGGCGCATCGATGGGATTGCCATTGCGCAGGAAATGCCCCTCGGCGCGATAGGTGAAATCGGCCGGGGCCAGCGTCACCGTTTCGGGACCATTGGCCACCGGGGCCGCGATGACGCCGGGCAGGTCGAGCTGGACCCCGATCAGCAGCGCGCCCGCCACCAGCAGGATGGCCGGCAGGGCGACCGAATTGCGCAATCTGTCGATGGGATGGGCGAGGGCGGTCATCTTACAGGTCTCCGCGGGGGAGGGGCATGGCGCCACCTGGCGCCATGCCGTCAGCCGTCAGCCCGGGTCAGATCGGGCTGGGGGCCAGCACGCTGGTCATCAGGTCGTCATTCCACTCGCCGGTCACCTTGAAGTGGGCGGCAGCACCCAGTTCGAAAGCCTCGATCAGGTTGTGGTTGACATAGGCGTAGACGCCCGGCTGCAGGAAGGTGTAGAGCGCCGCGCCCGCTGCGCCGCCGGGGATGAACCAGGTTTCCTGGTCCACGTCGGGGACATTGTGGAACTTGCCGGTCTGCCAGACATAGTCGCCATGGCCGCCGATCAGGTGAGGCCGCGTGTCGCGGTTGGCCTGCGAATGGACGATCAGCACGCGCTCGCCCACGGCGGCGGTCATGGCATTGTCGCCGGTGAGGGCCCCGACCTTGCCGTTGAACACGACATGGCTGGGGGTCAGCTTGCGCATCACTTCGAGCGTATCGGCATAGCCATCGCCGATGCTCTCATAGGTCATGTAGTTGCCGTCGGCATCCTTGGGGACATAGAAGTCCTGCTCGCCCACGTAATAGACCCGGTCATAGGGCAGGGCATTGCCCTTGCCGTCGGTCAGGCCTTCGCGCGGCAGCACCATGATGGCGCCGTTCATGCCCGACGTGACGTGCCAGGGCACCATGCCCTCGGGCGCGCAGTGATAGACGAAGACGCCGGCCTTGGTGGCCTTGAAGCGCAGAACCGCCTTTTCACCCGGATTGACGATGGTCAGGCCCGCGCCGCCCAGGGCGCCGGTTGCCGAGTGGAAGTCGATATTGTGCTGCATCATGTTGGTGTCGGGATTGACCAGGGTCAGCTCGACATAGTCGCCCTCATGCACCACCATCAGCGGGCCGGGCACCGAGCCGTTGAAGGTCATGGCCCACAGCGCCGTGCCGTCATTATCCACTTCATGCAGCTTTTCCTCGATCGTCAGCGTGAACTCGACGATTTTGGGGCCGCCGGTCGCCACCTGTTCATGGGCATGGACGAAAGGCGGGGGCACCAGCTCGACCTTCACGCGCTCCAGCGTGCTCAGATCGATGGCGGCGGCCGTGGCAGCGGCTTCCTGTGCGGCGGCGGGTAATATTGCCGACAATTGCACTGCGGCACCAATAGCTGTGGCACCAGCAAGCAACGCGCGGCGCGAAAGTCCCTGACGATTTGCCATTTTATTATCCTGTTCTTGGGCACGAACTTCTCTTTGCCCGTATGATCAAGAATGTTGCATGGTTCGTCCATTTTCTTTGATCTGAAGCAAATAATCGGTCGATTTTGGCGGGCTGAAAATTCGAACAAGTTTGACACGTATCAAAGAAGCGGGATCACCCCAGGCATAGAGGAGAGCCGAAACGGGCCCGCGAATGGACCCGCATTGAAGGAGTACCAACCATGCGCAACGCCCTGACCCCAATCGTCGCGGCCATCGCCTTTGCGGGCCTGGCCATGGCTCCCGCCTTCGCCGCCGATTATGAAGTCCACATGCTCAACAAGGGCGCTGCCGGCGCCATGGTGTTCGAACCTGCCTATGTGCAGGTGCAGCCGGGCGATACCGTCACCTTCGTCCCCACCGACAAGGGGCACAATGTCGAGACCATCAAGGATATGCTCCCCGAGGGTGTCGAGCCGTTCAAGAGCAAGATCAACGAGACCTATACGGTCACATTCGATGTCCCCGGCGTCTATGGCGTCAAGTGCACGCCGCATTTCGCCATGGGCATGGTCGGGCTGATCCTGGTCGGCGATGAGAATGCCAATCTCGAGGCCGTCAAGGAAGTGAAGGTGCCCAAGAAGGTGGGCGAACGGTTCGAGGAAGTCTACGCCGCATTGGGGCTGTGAGAACTCAACGCTCGCGCCCCAGCCCCGCAGGTCCGCCTGCGGGGCTTTTTGTTTGTATGCGCCGCCGGGCGCCGCTAGATTCGCGGGAATCCAGAATGGCGGACGCATCGTGCCAGATACAGAAGAACGCAATTCCTCCCTGCTCGGCCAGGCCCGCAAGCTCCAGGCCATGCTGGAATCGGCAGTCGATGCCATTATCACTATCGATGGGCATGGCATCATCACCACGGTCAATCCGGCAGCGGCGCGGCTCTTCGGCTACGAGCAGCACGAGTTTTTGGGCCGCAACGTGCATTTCCTCATGCCCGAGCCCTATCACTCCGAACATGACGGCTATATCCACAACTACCGCACGACCGGGCGCCGCAAGATCATCGGCATCGGCCGCGAGGTGACCGGCAGGCGACGCGACGGCACGCTGTTCCCCATGCATCTGGCGGTGAGCGAATTCGAAATGGATGGGCGGGTGCATTTCACCGGCATCATCCATGATCTCTCGGCCCACAAGGCGACCGAAATGGCCCTGCGCCAGGCGCAAAAGATGGAGGCCATGGGCCAGCTCACCGGCGGCATTGCGCATGACTTCAACAACCTGCTGACCGTCATCATCGGCAATCTCGAAATGCTCGAGGGCAAGCTCACCACGCCCTTGCAGCGCGAATTGACCACCGAGGCGCTGGAGGCGGCCGATCTGGGTGCGCGGCTGACGGCGCGGCTGCTGGCCTTTGCCCGCCGCTCCCATCTCGAACCGGAAAGCGTCAATCTCAACAATTTCGTGGTCGGCCTCACCGACATGCTGCATCGCACATTGGGGGCGACCATCTATCTCTCCAATGCGCTGACGCCGAACCTGTGGTCGGCGCGGGTCGATCCGTCGCAGGTGGAAAGCGCCATCGTCAACCTGGCGGTCAATGCGCGCGACGCCATGCCCGAGGGCGGGCGGCTGCTGATCGAAACCGGCAATGCCGCGATCGACATGGACATGTCGAAAAAGCTCGATGGCCTGCCGCCGGGCGATTATGTGCGGCTGGCCGTGTCCGACACGGGCACGGGCATGCCCGCCTCAGTGCGTGAGCGGGCCTTCGAGCCCTTCTTCACCACCAAGGAACAGGGCCGCGGCACCGGGCTGGGCCTGTCCATGATCTATGGCTTTGCCAAGCAGTCGGGGGGCCAGGCCACGATCGACAGCGTCGAGGGCAAGGGCACCACGGTCACTATCTACCTGCCGCGCCACCGCGTCGAGCCAGTGCGGCTGGGCGAAGTCGATGCCGATGCCGCCCTGCCGGGTGGCGGGCAGGTGATCCTGGCCGTCGAGGACGATGAGCGGGTGCGCAAGCTCACCGTCACCCGCCTCACCCAGCTCGGCTATACGGTGCTGGCTGCGGCCAGCGGCGCCGAGGCGCTGGAACTGCTCAAGAGCAAGGCCGTCGACCTGCTGTTCACCGATGTGGTCATGCCAGGCGGCATGTCGGGTTACGAGCTGCGCCAGCAGGTGCGCAGCCTCTATCCGCAGATGCCGGTGCTGCTGACCTCCGGCTATGCCGAGGAACTGGCGGGCAACCAGGTCAAGCCCGATGTCGACCTCAAGATCCTGCGCAAGCCCTATCGCATGGCCGACCTGGCTTCGGCCATCGACGATGCGCTCAAGGCGAAAGGGTCTTCGGCGTGAAGCTGTAGCCGGCGCCGCGCACGGTCTTGAGCAGGCGCGGCTGGTTGCTGTCGGGCTCGATCAGCTTGCGCAGCCGGGCGATCTGGTTGTCGATGCTGCGGTCGTTCGGCGCCCAGTCATGGCCCTTGAGCAGGTCCATGATCTGGTCGCGGCTCAGCACGCGGTGCGGGTGGCGCGCGAAGAGCGCCAGCAGGTCGAATTCGCCGCTGGTGATGCGGATATCGCCATCCGGTCCGCTCAATTCGCGCCGGTCGAGATCGAGCACGAAGCCGTCGAAACGGACCTGCGCGCTGCTTGAGGCAGCGGGCGCGAT
>CBIGSA010000244.1:0-5374 GCA_966192215.1 uncultured Devosia sp.
TCGGCCAACATGCCCCAGTAGCCCTCATGGTGAGGCGCGAGCTCTTGCGAGCCTCGAACCACGAGGGCGTGGCATTGATGCCAATCCCCCCACGATGTCACCCCGGTCTTGAGCCGGGGCCTGTCCTGAGATTTTTCAGCGCTCTGTGATGGTAGGAATATCTCAGGATGGATCCCGCCTCCGCGGGGATGACACCGAGTTGGAACGCCGTCCGTCAGCAATTCCCCCTGAGCGATTGGACCATCCGCTCCACCACCGGATCCATGTCCGACGCATCAGTCACCGAATATTCCGCGCGGAACGCCCCGTAGCTGGTCCCGTCACACAGCAGCACGACGCGCTGGTAGAGAATGCGGAACCCCTTGATGGCCGACCAACTCGCCCAGCGCGGCGTCGTGGCCTGGTAGGTGATGTTCCAGGCCTCGTCCTGGTCCCAACCCATGCGCTGGGCCACTTCCCCCTCGAAGCTGTGCATCAGGTTGCCGCCCCAGATAGTGAGATAGGTCGGCTTGCCCTGCGCCGCGAACGTCACGCCATCGCCATTGTCGCTTTCGCCCTGGCTGTAGAATCCGGGCGGAATATCCACGCCATAGCCGAACCGGCCATTGTCATAATGCTCCCAGCCCTGCGCAAAGGCGGGTGCGGCGATCAGGGCGATGATGACGGCGAGGAGAATGCGCATGGCGTGAATCTGCCTGCGTCGCGGGTGGAGGGCAAGTCACATCGCAGCCCCCCTCCTAGCCTCCCCCTGACAGGGGGAGGAACAGATCGGGTTCGTGGCACGATCGTGCCCCAACCCCTGCGCGGCTCCCCCCCCTATCTGGGGGTGGCTGGGAGGGGGTACTCCGATCTTAGGGGATACTAAACCACCACAATCCCCGCATGCTTGGCCTTTTCCTCCGGCTCCACATGAATGGTGATCTGCACATCCTTCACCGTCTCGCGCAGCTTGGCTTCGATGCGGTCGCAGATGGCATGCGCCGCGTCCACGCTCATCGCTCCGGGCACGACGAGGTGGAAATCGATGAAGGTCATCTTCCCGGCCTGCCGCGTGCGGATGTCATGCGCCTCGATGGCGCCATCGGCATTGGTGGCGATCACCTCGCGGATCGCCTTCTGCGTATCGACCGGCACGGCCACATCCATCAGCCCGCCCACGCTCTGCCGGATCACGCCCCAGCCCGACCACAATATGTTGAGCGCCACCAGCCCCGCCAGCACCGCGTCGAGCGCGGCCCAGCCGGTCAGGAACACGAGGCCCAGCCCCACCAGCACGCCAATGGTCGAGACCACGTCGGTCAGCAGGTGCTTGCCATCGGCTTGCAGTGCCGGCGAGCGCACCGCCCGCCCATGGCGGATCAGCACGAAGGCCCAGATGACGTTGATGACAGTGGCAACGCCGCTGACCATCAGCCCCTGCACCGGCTCTTCAGGTAGTTCCGGCGTCAAAAAGCCCAGCACCGCTTCGCGGAAAATCAATATCGCCGCCACGATGATCATCACGCCGACCAGCACCGCCGAGAAATATTCGGCCTTGTGATAGCCATAGGGCAGGGCGGCATCGGCCGGCTTCTGCGCCAGCCGCACGGCGATCAGCGCCACCATGGCCGTCACCACATTGACGATCGATTCCAGCGCATCGGAATAGAGCGCGATCGACCCGGTAATGTACCAGGCGAGGAATTTCAGCCCGAGCACGATCAGCCCGACAAGCAGGCTCGCTCCGGCAATGGCCAGCGTTCTGTTTGCGGTACTGCTCACGACACGGTCCCCGATTGGCTGTTCTCAGCCCATAACCCCCTGCGGCATCAGCGGCAAGTCATTGAATTTGCAAATCATTTTCAGAAGCATTCCGATCTGTCGGCGGATCGGCGCAAGCCATTGATTGACCACATGCTTCCACCCGCCTAAGAACGACACAGGCAGAGTTCCCGCGACGGAACTGAAACAGAATTCGGTGCGGTCTACCCATCAGGGGACCAATTCCGGACTGCGCGAGGCGAGAGATGACGCAACTATCGGGACGCATCGTCGCCGGAATCGGCTTTGCCAGCGCCGCAAGCGCGGAAGAGGTCATAGCCCTGGTCGAGGCCAGCCTGGCCGAAGCCGGCCTTGCCCCCACCCATCTCGTCGCCATTGCCACCCATCGCCGCAAGCTGGGCACTGCCCTGCCGCTTCGCGTCGCCGCCCATTTCGGCGTGCCCCTGCGCCTGCTCGAAGATCGCGACCTGCCCCTGCCGGGCCTGGCCGAAGGCACTGCTGCTGCCGCCGGCCCACTGCGCCTCGGCAAGCGCAAGTCGCGCTACGCCACCTGCGCTTTGGCCGATTGCCGCCCCGGTCTTGCCGTGGAAGCCCTGGGTCAGCCGCCGATATCCAGCGCCTCTATCGCCTCATCCAGGCTTGCCACTTCATGGGCAGGGCCATAGACCGGCCGCGCGATCATGATGACCTTCACCCCCAATTGCTTGGCCGCTTCCAGCTTGGCAGCGGTTTGCCCGCCACCCGAATTCTTGGTGACCAGATGAGTGATGCCCTCGCGCTTCATCAGCGCCACCTCGTCGCTCACCGAATAGGGTGGTCGCGTCTGCAGCAGGCTGGCATGGCGCGGCAGTTCCATGGCCGGCGCCTCGATCGTCCGCACCACGAACTGGCAGTCGTCCCGCTCGAGAAAATGCTCCAGCCCGCTATGCCCGGTGGTCAGCAGCACATCGGCATTTGGCGGCAGCGCCGCCGCGGCCTCGGCCACGGTCTCGACCACCGTCCAGTCCTCGCCGATCTTCTGCTCCCAGGCCGGCCGCATATACCGCACCAGCTTCACCCCGGTCTGCTGCGCCGCGGCCACTGCATTGATGGAAATCAGCCCCGCATAGGGGTGGGTCGCATCCACCAGCCGCTCAATGCCGGCCACCTTGAGATAGGCCGCCAGACCTGGAATCCCGCCGAACTTGCCCATGCGCAGGCCGCCCTCGGGGAGCTTGGGGTCCTGCGTGCGGCCCGCCAGCGAGGTCGTCACTTCGTGCCCCATCGCCACCAGCCGATTGGCCAGTTCCCGCGCCTCGCCCGTGCCGCCCAGGATCAGGATTTTCATGGTTCTGATGGTGCTCCTTTCGGCCAATGTGCCCATTTAGGCACCAAGTCTCAAGCATGCGTTGATGGGCTGGGTCCTGGCGTTTGGAGTGGAGCGTATGTCACCGCTCCCCTCTGGGGAGTGGTCGGCGCGCAGGGCGGGGTGAGGGGTTCAGCGCTGAGGCAGATGCAGTTCTTTTCACCGGCACTGAACCGCTCACCCCACCCTCTCCCCTCAGGGGAGAGGGAGCAGCCCTGCAGTTGGAACGAGATGGTGCCATAATGCCCGATCCCACGCGTCACTCCGCCCATTTTGCCGCCCTCGATCACGCCGACTTCCCTCCGCTCGAGCCGGGCTCCGTCTGGCTCGTCGGCGCCGGCCCGGGCGGGCCGGGTCTGGTCTCGTTGCTCGCCTACCACGCCCTTGGCCAGGCCGACGTCATCGTGCACGACGCTCTCGTCTCGCCTGACCTCCTGGCCATGGCGCCAGAGCACACGCAACGTGTGTTTGCCGGCAAGCGCGGCGGCAAGCCCTCACCCAAACAGGCCGACATCACTCTGCAACTGATCGACCTCGCCCGCGCGGGCATGCGCGTCCTGCGCCTCAAGGGCGGCGATCCCTTCATGTTCGGTCGTGGTGGCGAGGAGGCTGGCGCCTTGGCGCGTGCGGGCATCCCCTTCCGCATCGTTCCCGGCATTTCCGCCGGGCTCGGGGGGCTCGCTTATGCCGGCATACCCGTGACCCACCGCGACACCAATCACGCCGTGATCTTCCTCACCGGCCACGATGAAACCGGCGCCGTCCCCCGTTCGGTCGACTGGGCCGCCATTGCCAATGCCGCCCCGGTCATCGTCATGTTCATGGCGGTCAAGCACCTCGGCTCCATCGCCGGCAAGCTGCTCGCCGCCGGCCGCCCTGCCGCCGACCGTCTCGCCGTCGTTTCCCATGCCGCCACCCCGGCCCAATCCATCATCGAAACCACGCTGTCCCAGGCGCACACGCTCACCGACGTGCCCACCCCCGCCATCGTGGTGCTCGGCCCGGTCAGCGCCTATCGCCAATCGCTTGATTGGTATGTCGAGGAAGCCCGGGGGCATGTCTTTGGCTAATGGCCTCGTCATCGCCGCCCCGCGCTCCGGCTCCGGCAAGACCACCGTCACGCTCGGCCTGCTCGCCGCCCTGCGCCGGTCCGGTCGCGTCGTCGCCCCCGCCAAGACCGGCCCCGATTATATCGACCCGGCCTTCCTCGCCCGCGCTGCTATGCGCGAAGCGGTGAACCTCGACCCCTGGTCGATGTCGGCAGCACGCCTCAAGTCCCTCGCCGCCACCCAGGCCACCGGGGCCGACCTCCTGCTGGTCGAAGGCGTCATGGGCCTGTTCGATGGTGCCGCCGACCATACCGGCTCCACCGCCGATCTGGCCGAACTGCTGGAACTGCCCGTCATTCTCGTCGTCGACGCCACCAGCCAGAGCCAGTCCGTCGCCCCCCTCGTGGCCGGCTTCGCCAATTGGCGCCCCGGCGTGCGCATTGCCGGCACCATCCTCAATCGCACCGCCTCCATGAAGCATGAGCGCATGCTGCTCGATGCCCTCACGGCGACAGGCATTGCCTGCCTCGGCGCCATTCCCCGCGACGCGGCTCTCGCCATTCCCGAGCGCCATCTCGGCCTCGTTCTGCCCGGAGAAGTCGCCGCCTTCGACACTTTCCTTGATGCCGCGGCCGAAGCGGTTGCCAGCTATATTGATCTGCCGCGCCTGCTCTCTCTGGCCACGCCCCTCGCATCCGCCAATACTGCCCCCGCGCCGCTGCCGCCCCTCGGGCAGCACATTGCCATCGCCCGCGACGACGCCTTCGCCTTTCTCTATCCGCATATCCTCGACGGCTGGCGCGCCCGGGGCGCCGAACTCAGCTTCTTCTCGCCCCTCGCCGACGAAGCCCCGGCATCCGTTGCCGACGCCATCTATCTCCCCGGCGGCTATCCTGAACTCCACGCCGCCAGGCTGGCGCACGCGACAAATTTCAAGTCCGGCCTCGCCGCCGCCCGCGATCGGGGTTCGCTGCTCTATGGCGAATGCGGTGGCTTCATGGTCCTGGGCGAAACGCTGGTCGACAAAGCCGGGCAGGGCCATGCCATGGCCGGCCTCCTCCCCGTCACCACCCGCATCGATCGTCCCAAGCGCATCCTCGGCTATCGCCGCCTCACCCAGTCCGGCGCCTTGCCCTGGCCCGGCCATCTCAACGGCCACGAATTCCACTATTCCTCCGCCAAACAGTCCCGCCTGCCGCCCCTCTTCGCCGCCACCGAC
>CBIGSA010000245.1:0-5357 GCA_966192215.1 uncultured Devosia sp.
CGATGGCCACTTACGAACTCATCGACCACGAATTCGACGTGGTGGTGGTTGGCGCTGGCGGCGCGGGCCTGCGCGCCACGCTCGGCATGGCCGAACAGGGCCTGAGCACCGCCTGCATCACCAAGGTTTTCCCCACCCGTAGCCACACCGTGGCCGCCCAGGGCGGCATTGCCGCATCGCTGCAGAATATGGGCCCAGATAGCTGGCAGTGGCACATGTATGACACCGTGAAGGGGTCGGACTGGCTGGGCGACAACGACGCCATGGAATACCTGGCCCGCGAGGCGCCGGCCGCCATCTACGAGCTCGAGCATTATGGCGTGCCCTTTTCGCGCACGACCGAGGGCAAGATCTACCAGCGCCCCTTCGGCGGCCACATGACCGAATTCGGTGAAGGCCCCCCGGTGCAGCGCACCTGCGCCGCCGCCGACCGTACGGGCCACGCCATTCTCCACACGCTCTATGGCCAGAGCCTGCGCAACAATGCGCAATTCTATATCGAATATTTCGCCCTCGACCTGATCATGGGCGACGACGGGTCCTGCCAGGGCGTGATTGCCTGGAAGCTCGACGACGGCACCTTGCACCGCTTCCGCGCCAAGCTCGTCGTGCTGGCCACCGGCGGCTATGGCCGCTCCTATTTCTCGGCCACCTCGGCGCACACCTGCACCGGCGACGGCAATGGCATGGTGGCGCGCGCCGGCCTGCCGCTGCAGGATATGGAATTCGTGCAGTTCCACCCCACCGGCATCTATGGCGCCGGCGTGCTGATCACCGAGGGCGCACGCGGCGAGGGCGGGTACCTGACCAATTCGGAGGGCGAGCGCTTCATGGAGCGCTATGCCCCCAATGCCAAGGACCTGGCGTCGCGCGACGTGGTGAGCCGCTGCATGACGCTCGAAATCCGCGAGGGGCGCGGCGTCGGTCCCAAGAAGGACCATATCTACCTGCACCTCGACCATCTCGACCCCAAAGTGCTGCATGAGCGCCTGCCGGGCATTACCGAAAGCGCCAAGATTTTCGCCGGCGTCGACCTCACCCGCGAGCCCATCCCGGTGCTGCCGACGGTGCATTACAACATGGGTGGCATTCCCGCGAACTATCATGGCGAGGTGCTGAGCCCCACGCCCGACAATCCCGATCGCGTCGTGCCCGGCCTGATGGCCGTGGGCGAGGCGGCCTGCGCCTCGGTACATGGCGCCAACCGGCTGGGCTCCAACTCGCTGACCGACCTCGTGGTCTTCGGCCGCGCCGCCGCCCTGCGTGCCGGCAAGGTACTCGACAAATCGGCGCCCGTCCCCGGCATCAACAAGGCGCAGGACGACAAGATACTTGCCCGCTTCGACCGGCTGCGCAACGCCTCGGGCAACCAGCCCACAGCCAAGCTGCGCGACGAGATGCAGCGCACAATGCAGGCCGACGCCGCCGTGTTCCGCACGTCGGAGTCGCTCAAGAACGGCGTGGCCGGCATGAGCGAAATCTATTCGCGCCTTAGGGATGTGCAGGTCACCGACCGGAGCCTGATCTGGAACACCGACCTGGTCGAAACGCTGGAGCTGGAAAACCTCATGGCCAATGCCATGGTGACCGTGGTTTCGGCCGAAGCCCGCCACGAAAGCCGCGGCGCCCATGCCCATGAGGATTATCCGAGCCGCGACGACGAGAACTGGCGCAAGCATACGCTGAGCTGGATCGACACCGATACCGGCGCCGTGCGCCTGGGCTATCGCCCGGTCCATGTCGATCCGCTGACGCCCTACGACCAGGGCGGCATCGATCTCAAGAAGATCGCGCCCAAGGCGCGCGTCTACTGAGCGGCGGGAGGCCGGCATGTGCCAGCATTGCGAAGGCTATGATCACACAGAAGACAAGGCGGCGCTGGGCGCTGCCCTGATCCGGCAACAGCAGGAGAAGCGGGCTTCCGTAACGGCTGCAGCCACCCCGCAAGGCCGCGATCACCGCTCGGTGGCGGGGGCGGCAAAGAGCGAAGGGACGCAGCAGGCATGACGAATCCGGCCGGATATTCGGGCACGCCCCTGGCGCAGAAGCTGGGGCTGAAAGATGGGAGCCGCGCGCTCTTCATCGACCTGCCCGTCGGTCTGGCCGGCCTCGCCACGTCGCGCGCCTTCCTGGAGGCAAACCGGATCACCGTCGGCCAGATCGATACTGCCCTACCGGGCTATGACTATGTCCATCTCTTCACCACCGCCCGATCAGTGCTCGAGGCCCTCGCGCAGAAGCTGATGAACCTCATTGCCCATGACGGCATGATCTGGGTGAGTTGGCCCAAGAAGGCCGCCAAGGTGGCGACCGACATCACCGAGGATGTCATCCGCACCGTGGTACTGCCGCTGGGCCTGGTCGATGTGAAGGTCTGCGCCGTGGACGAGGTTTGGTCGGGCCTGAAGCTGGTTATCCGCAAGGAGCTGAGATGAGATTTGTCGCTACTCTGGCCGCCCTGGGCCTGCTGACCATGCCGGCCCTGGCCGCGCCCACCGCGGCGCAGAAGGACGAATTCTACCGCGTCTGCATGAGCATCGCGCAGGATGCCACCCTATGCGGCTGCAAGGCCGATGCGGCCATGACGCTGATCGACGAGCGGTTCATGGGCGTGGTCATCGCCTCGATGAAGGGCACCGCCTCGCCGGCCTCAGGCGATTACAACGCCTACAATACCTACGTCGCCAGATCGAACCAGATCTGCAAGCCGAACTACTAGGATTTCGCGCCGGTTGAGCGGCGTGTGTTGAGAAGGAAGACCGACCCATGGTCGAACTGATGCTCCCCAAGGCCGATCGCCCCATCAAGGGCAAGACCTGGCCCAAGCCCGCCAATGCTACCAGGCTGCGCGAGTATCACATCTATCGCTACGATCCCGACCAGGGCGCCAATCCACGCATCGACACCTATTTCGTCGATCTGGACGATTGCGGCCCGATGATCCTCGACGGGCTGCTGTGGATCAAGAACAAGGTCGATCCGACCCTGACCCTGCGCCGCTCCTGCCGCGAAGGCATTTGCGGTTCCTGCTCGATGAATATCAACGGGCTCAATACCCTGGCCTGCACCAAGGGCATGGATGACTCGACGGGGCCGATCAAGATCTACCCGCTGCCGCATATGCCCGTGGTCAAGGACCTGGTGCCCGACCTCACCACTTTCTATGCCCAGCATCGCGCCATCGAGCCCTGGCTCAAGACCACCTCGCCCACGCCGGAAAAGGAATGGACACAGTCCGTACCGCAGCGCGCCAAGCTGGACGGGCTCTATGAGTGCATCCTGTGCGCCTGCTCCACCTCCTGCCCGAGCTATTGGTGGAATGGCGAGAAGTATCTCGGGCCCGCAGCGCTGCTCCAGGCCTATCGCTGGCTAATCGACTCGCGCGACGAGACCACGAGCGAACGGCTCGACGACCTGGAGGACCCGTTCAAGCTCTATCGCTGCCACACGATCATGAACTGCGCCAAGGTCTGCCCCAAGGGCCTGAACCCAGCCAAGGCCATTGCCGAAATCAAGAAGATGATGGTGGAGCGCAAGGCGGCCTGAACCGCCTGCCACCCAAGCAAAGGCCCCGGCGCTCGCGCACCGGGGCCTTTTCATGGGCAGGTGCCCGCAAGGATTATTCGCTGGCCGCTTCTTCGGCAGCCGGAGCCGGAGCTTCTTCGGCCGGAGCATTGGCGGCAGCGGTCTTGGCGGCGCGCTCTTCGGCGCGGGCCGTGGCCTTTTCGCCCGGCTTGGCCTTTTCAGGATTGTTGCGGGCTTCACGCTTGGCAACGCCGGCGGCATCAAGGAAACGCAGCACGCGATCGGTCGGCTGCGCGCCGACGGAGAGCCAGTGCTGGGCGCGCTCGGTGTTCAGCACGACGCGGTTCTCGGCATCCTTGGCCAGCAGCGGGTTGAACGTGCCGAGCTTTTCGATGAAGCGGCCATCGCGGGGCGAACGGGCATCAGCAACGACGATGTGATAGAAGGGGCGCTTCTTGGTGCCACCACGGGCGAGACGGAGCTTGAGGGCCATTTTCTTGGTATCCTAGGTTGAGTTGAAACGATTATTTCTTCTTGCCCAGGCCGGGAAGGCCAGGGAAACGGGGAGCGCCACCACCGCCAAGACCGGGCAGCAGCGGACCACCGGAATTCTTGAGCAGGGCGCCAACATCTGATGGCAGCGCCTTGGGCGCGGGCAGGTCTGCCGAAGGCAGGCCCTTGAGAGCGCTGGGATCGATGCCGGCCTGGCGGGCCATCTGTTCGAGCTGCGCCGGATCCATCTTGGAAAGGTCCGGCATGCCGCCCAGCATATTGCCCATCTTGCCGCCGAACATGCCGCCCAGCGCACCCATGCCGCCCTTGCCGACCTTTTTCATCATATCGGCCATCTGGCGATGCTGCTTGGCCAGCTTGTTGATCTCGCTGACTTCGACGCCGGCGCCGACGGCAATACGCTTGCGGCGGCTGGCATTGAGCAGGTCCGGATTGGCTCGCTCCTTCTTCGTCATCGAATTGATGATGGCGATCTGCCGATCGAAGATTTTCTCGTCGACATTGGCACCGGCCATGGCCTTCTTGAGCTGGCCGACGCCGGGCATCATGGACATGAGCCCGCCCATGCCGCCCATTTTCTTCATCTGGATGAGCTGGGCCCGCAGATCCTCGAGGTCGAAGGAGCCCTTCTTGAGCTTCTTCGCCATCTTCTGGGCGTCTTCGGCCGTGACATGCTCGGCGGCCTTTTCGACGAGCGAGACGATGTCGCCCATGCCCAGGATACGGTCGGCGATGCGGGAAGGATGGAAATCCTCCAGCGCCTCCATCTTTTCGCCGACGCCGATCAGCTTGATCGGCTTGCCGGTGGCCGCGCGCATGGAAAGCGCCGCGCCACCACGCCCGTCGCCATCGACGCGGGTCATGACGATGCCGGTCACGTCGAGCCGGCTATCGAAGCTGCGCGCGACATTGATCGCGTCCTGGCCGGTCAGCGCATCCACCACCAAGAGGATTTCGTGCGGATTGGCGATGGCCTTGATCTCGGCCGTCTCGGCCATCAGCTCTTCGTCGATATGGGTGCGGCCGGCTGTATCGAGAATGAGCACGTCATAGCCGCCCAGGCGACCCTCGCGCTCGGCGCGGCGGGCAATCTGCACCGGAGTCTCTGACGTGACGATGGGGAGCGTATCGACGCCAACCTGCTCGCCCAGCACCCGCAACTGCTCCATCGCAGCCGGTCGGCGCGTATCAAGCGAGGCAAGCAGGACCTTTTTCTTCTGCTTGTCGCTGAGGCGCTTGGCGATCTTGGCAGTGGTCGTGGTCTTGCCCGAGCCCTGCAGACCCACCATGAGCAGGGTCACCGGCGCCTTGGCATTGAG
>CBIGSA010000246.1:0-5327 GCA_966192215.1 uncultured Devosia sp.
TCGGCGCGAGCGGTCCAGCCCTGGCCGAAGCCATAGCTGTCGAATGCGGCCTTGATGGCCTTGGCCAGGGGCCGGGTCGGATCGACCGAATCTTCGGGATTGGCGGGGGCGGCAATGCCCATCTTGGCCGGCATCAACCCGCCATTATGCACGGCCGCGGAGGTGCGCACGACCAGGGCCGGCGGCCGGCCATCCTTGTCCACCAGCTTGAACAGGCAAGCGACCCAATGGGTGCGCAGCTTGGTTTCACGGCGCGTGCGCTCGGCCTGCAAGGCCTCCCAGGCGGCGCGGCTCAGCGCGATGGTGGGAACGGTGGGAAAGCCGGCCTCGCCGACGCGGAAAATCCACCGGGCCTTGCCGCTGAGAAGCTTGAGCTGGCTGGCGGACAGGTTCGCCTTCCCCATTGCCGGGGCGATTGCGAACATTTCCTGGGCCAAACTCACCGCTAAGTCCTTGCCTTAATTGCCAGCGCATAATGCCTGCGCGGCTTGGCCGCTGCAACAAGACTTGACTTGCCGGGGCCACGAAAGCATCTGATCTGATATGGAAAAGCGGCCACAACTAGACATCCTGCTCTGCGCCCCGCGCGGCTTTTGCGCCGGCGTCGATCGCGCCATCCAGATCGTCGAACTCGCCCTCGAGAAATACGGCGCGCCGGTCTATGTGCGCCATGCCATCGTGCATAATAAATACGTAGTCGATGGCCTGCGCGACAAAGGCGCTGTGTTTGTCGAAGAATTGAGCGAGATCCCCGAAACAGATGCGCCGGTGGTGTTCTCGGCGCACGGGGTGCCGAAATCGGTGCCGGCGGATGCCAAGAGCCGCAATATGTTCTTCCTCGATGCCACCTGCCCACTGGTGAGCAAAGTGCATGTCGAGGCGCAGCGGCATTTTGCCGAGGGGCATGAAATCGTGCTGATCGGCCACAAGGGGCATCCTGAGGTCGTGGGTACGATGGGGCAATTGCCGCCGGGTGCCATCACGCTGGTCGAGACCGTGGCCGATGCCATGGTGTTCGAGCCGAAGGACCCGGACACGCTGGCCTTCGTCACACAGACGACGCTGTCGGTGGACGACACGCGCGAGATCGTGGCCGCGCTCAAGCAGCGCTTCCCGGCCATCAACGGCCCGCACAAGGAAGACATCTGCTACGCCACCACCAACCGGCAGGAGGCCATCAAGGCCGTGGCGCCGGAGGTGGATGCGATGATCGTGGTGGGTTCGCCCAATTCGTCCAACTCGCTGCGCCTGGTCGAAGTGGCCGAGCGCGCGGGCTGCAAGAATGCCATGCTGGTGGACCGCGCCGCCGAAATCGACTGGAGCCGGCTCGAAGGCATCCGGAGCCTGGGCGTGTCGGCCGGTGCCTCGGCGCCCGAAAAGCTGGTGGACGAGGTGATCGAGGCCTTTGCCCAGCGCTACGACATCAAAGTCGAAGCGCGGGTCACGGCCAAGGAGAACATCGCCTTCAACATCCCGCGCGAGCTGCGGACCATCGAAGCCGCCGCCGCCAGATGAGCGACCTGACCTTGCTCGAAACCGACCGCCTGGTGCTATCGGGATGGTCCATGGCCCAGGTCGATGATCTGCTGCGACTGCACGGCAATCCAAACATTTCGCGGTACCTGACGTTGAGCGGCGCGCCCTGGACAGAAGATCAGGCCCGACAAGCTGTAGAACACTGGATCGAACTCTTCGCGACCCGCCGTCTGGGCAAGATGCGGCTCACCCGCAAATCTGACAATAGCTTCATCGGCAGAGCCGGTTACGGCATTTATCCCCCCACCAATGAACCCGAGCTAGGCTTCGCCCTGTTCGAGGAGCATCAGGGGCAAGGTTATGCCAGCGAAGCGGCGACAGCACTGCGTGATTGGATCTTCCGGGAAACCGACGCCGCCCAGTTCCTCGGCTTTGCCGACACCCGCAACGCCCCTTCGCTCGCCGTCCTCCGCAAAATTGGCATGGTACCGACACGGGTAGAGATCGAGCCCAACGGCATGCTCTGCCAGTTCCACATCTACAGGCGTCCAAAAACTCATGACTGACACAGTCATCATCCATACTGACGGGGCCTGTTCGGGCAATCCCGGCCCCGGCGGTTGGGGCGCAATACTCGAATATGGCGGGCACACCAAAGAGCTCAAGGGCGGCGAGGCGCTGACCACCAATAACAAGATGGAGCTGACCGCGGCCATCGAAGCGCTCAATGCGCTCAAGCGCCCATGCAATGTCGAGATTCATACCGACAGCCAATATGTGAAGAATGGCGTGCAGAGCTGGATTCACGGCTGGAAGCGCAATGGCTGGAAGACCGCCGACAAGAAGCCGGTGAAGAATGCCGAGCTATGGCAGGCGCTGGACGAAGCGACCAAGCGCCACACCATTACCTGGAAATGGGTCAAGGGCCATGCCGGGCACGACCTCAACGAGCGCGCCGACCAATTGGCCAATGAGGGCATGGCGCCGTTCAAGCCCAGACGCCGCGAAGAAAAGCTGATGCCGCCGGTCTAGGCCCGCTTCGGCAGCAGCCCCTTCACCGCTTTTAGCGCCGGGGCGATGACGTAACCTGCGACCGGGATCATCAGGGCCCCAAGGGCGAGGCCGAAGACGAAGTCGACGGCGGCCGTGGCGAACCAGCCGGCGAAGCTGGCAATGGCCGGCAGGGCATGTTCGGCCCAGTGGGCGGCAGTTTCGACGATCTGTTCGGGCCAGCCGAAGCCGAATTCATGCAGGCCGTGGACGATTATGCTGCCGCCAACCCAGGTCATGGCCGCGGTACCGACCACGCTGAGCACCTGCATGAAGGTGGGCATTAAGCTGACAAGGCCGCGACCGAACGCGCGACCGGCACCGGTACGTGCATTTCGGGCGGTCCAGACCCCGAAATCGTCGGCCTTCACGATCAGCGCCACGGCGCCATAGACGGCGATGGTGATGCCGACGCCGGCCACGGCCAGGATCGCCGCACGCGTCCAGAAGTCTGGGACTTCGATGGCCGCCAGGATGATGGTCATGATCTCGGCGGACAGGATGAAATCGGTCTGGATGGCGCCCGCCACCTTCTGGTCTTCCAGTGATTGCGGGGCAATGGCGACGGTTTCGAGCCCGGCCTCATGCACTTCGGCGTCGTGCGGTGCCAGCGCGTGGAACACCTTCTCGGCGCCCTCGTAACAGAGATAGGCGCCACCGATCATCAGCAGCGGAGTGATCAGCCACGGCGCGAAGAGGCTCAGCAGCAGGGCGGCCGGCAGTAGGAAGAGCAGCTTGTTGCGGATCGAGCCCCAGGCGATCTTGCCGACGATGGGCAGTTCGCGGTCGGCAGTGAAGCCCTGCACATAGTTGGGCGTGACCGCGGCATCGTCGATGACGGCGCCGGCAGCCTTGACGCCTGCCTTGGCCGCCTGGCCCGCCACGTCGTCCAGCGAGGCCGCCGCGACTTTCACAAGGCCCGCGACATCGTCGAGCAGGGCGAGAAGTCCAACACTCATCGCCCCGCCTCCCTAGCCGGCCACTTTGGAGAAATCGGCCACCAGATGCATGGTGTCGCGCAGGCGGGCCAGAAGGTTCAGGCGATTGGCCCGCACGGCCGGATCGGCATCGTTAACCAGGACGGCTGTGAAGAAGGCGTCAACCGGGGCGCGGAGCGTGGCCAGTTCGGCCATGGCGCCCTTGTAGTCGTCCTTCTCTACGTGATTGGTCACGGCCGCGTGCACGGCGTCAACGGCAAAAGCCAGCGCCGTTTCCTCGGGCAGCTTCAGCGCATCCTGATCGACGGTGCCGGCATAGGCCTTGCCGTCCTTCTTTTCCTCGGCAGCCAGAATATTGGCACCGCGCTTGTAGCCGGCCAGCAGATTTTGTCCGTCGGACGACGACAGCAGCGCGGAGAGCGCATCGGCGCGCTGGGTGATCTGCAGGATGTCGTTGCTGTCGGCCGAGATGACGGCATCGACCAGGTCATGGCGCGCGCCGGCATCGCGCAGCGACACTTTGAGACGGTCGTGGAAGAAGGCGAGCAGGTCGGGTTCCACCTTGAGCGGGAAGCGCAGGCCGTTCTCGGTGATGATGCGGATGACGCCCAGCGCCGCACGGCGCAGTGCAAACGGATCGCGCGAGCCGGTGGGCTTTTCGTCGATGGCCCAGAAGCCGGTGAGCAGGTCGAGCTTGTCGGCCAGGGCCACGGCGATGGAAACCGGCTCGGTCGGCACCTTGTCGGTGGGGCCGAGCGGTTTGTAGTGCATCTCGACGGCCGTCGCGATGTCCGCCGGCTCGCCCTGCGCGGCGGCATAGTAGCGGCCCATCAGGCCCTGCAGTTCGGGGAATTCACCGACCATGCCGGTCGTCAGGTCCGCCTTGGCCAGCATGGCGGCGCGCTTGGCGCGTTCCGGGTTGGCGCCGACCTGCGGGGCGATCTCGGCGGCGAGTTTCACCAGCCGTTCGACGCGGGCGAACTGCGTGCCCAGCTTGGCGTGGAACACGGTTTCCTCGAGCTTGGGCAGGCCATGCTCCAGCGGCAGAGCCAGGTCGCCGCGATAAAAGAAGGCAGCGTCGCTGAGGCGGGCGCGGATGACGCGCTCATTGCCGGCGACAATCACCGCGCCGCCATCGGTGGCAATCGTATTGGCGGTGATGATGAAATTGGGCGCCAGCTTGCCATCGGCAGCACGCAGGCAGAAGCATTTCTGATTGGCGCGGATGGTGGCGATGATGACTTCCTCGGGCAGTTCGAGGAAGGCGGGATCGAACGAGCCCATCATCACGACCGGCCATTCCACCAGCCCGGCGACTTCTTCCAAGAGGCCCTCATCGGCAATGACAGTCAGGCCCTGCGCGAAGGCCAAATGCTCGGCATCGGCACGAATGATGTCCTTGCGGCGGTCGATATCGAGGACAACCTTGGCGCGCTCCAACGCCTCCACGTAATCGTCGAACCGGCGCACGCGGATGGCCTCGGGTGCGAGGAAGCGGTGGCCGAATGTGGTCTGGCCGGATTCCAGCGTATTGGACGAAAAGGGGATGACCACCGGCTCTTCGTTTTCCGCGCCGAACGTGGCGGTAATGGCGCGTAGCGGGCGCACCCAGTTGAAGCTGCCATTGCCCCAGCGCATGGACTTGGCCCAGGGGAAGTCGGTCAGGATTTTCGGCAGCATGCCCGACAGCAGCTCCACCGCGTCCGCACCCGGCTTGTGGATATGGGCGACATAGAAATCGCCCTTCTTGGGGTCGCTCTCCACCTTGGCCTGGTCGATGGAATTGAGCCCGGCGGCGCGCAGGAAGCCGTCAATGGCCGGCTGCGGCGCACCGACCTTGGGGCCCTTCTTTTCCTCGTGCGT
>CBIGSA010000247.1:0-5284 GCA_966192215.1 uncultured Devosia sp.
CCCTGCAGCCAGTCGGATCGGCACGCGCTGAATCCGATTGCCTTGTCCATAGAGGTCGACTAGAACAAAAAGAGAACAAGGAGCGATCCGATGACCGACCAGATCGACTATGTCGAATTCCCCTCGACCAACCGCGCTGTGACCAGCGCCTTCTTCCAGGCCGCATTCGGCTGGGGCATTACCAGCTATGGCCCCGACTATGACGGCATCAACAATGCCGGGATCGATGGCGGCATCGACCAGGCGGCGCAGAAGGTCGCCGCCACTATGGCCGTCATCCGCACTGTGGATCTCGACGATGCCGAGCGGCGTGTGAAAGCCGCGGGCGGCACGATCACGCGGCCGCAATTCGATTTTCCCGGTGGCCGGCGCTTTCATTTCCGCGAGCCGGGCGGAAATGAGATGGCGGTCTATGTAGCGAGCGAATAAGCTCGCAGCGTCTAGGCCGGACGCCCATCATGACCGAGAATATCGCCTCGCCGCAAAGCCGCCGTTTCGTGCTGGTGGCCGCCATTCTGGCGTCGAGCATGGGTTTCATCGACGGGTCGGTCATATCGATCGCCGTCCCGTCCATTCGCGCCGATCTCGGGGCGACGCTGGCCGATGCGCAATGGGTCAGCAATGGCTACTTGCTCTTCCTCTCGGCCCTGATCCTGCTGGGCGGGGCTGCGGGCGACCGGTTCGGTCTGCGCAATGTGTTCGGGCTGGGGATTGCCGTTTTCGTTGCCGCCTCCATCGACTGCGCCCTGGCGCCGACGCCGTTCGTGCTGGTGGTGGCGCGGGCGGTACAGGGGATCGGGGCGGCCTTCATGGTGCCGGGGAGCCTGGCCATCATCGCCAAGGCCTATCCGCGCGACGAACGCGGCCGGGCCATCGGCATATGGGCGGCGGCCTCGTCGCTGACCACGATTGCCGGACCCGTTATCGGTGGTTTCGTGCTGACGGCATTGGGCGACTGGAGCTGGCGGCTGGTCTTTGCCATCAACCTGCCGCTGGGCCTGGTGGCGCTGGCTTTGCTGTGGTTCCGCGTCGCGCCGGACCGGCCGGAAGCCGGGCGGAAGCTCGACGTGGTCGGGGCGGTCCTCGCGACGCTGGCGCTGATGCTGATCGCCTATGGGCTGACCGGCGATGGCAGCGAAAGCGTGCCGCCGCTCTCGCACACGATTGTCTGGTGCGGCGCCGGGCTGGTGCTGACCGCGGTCTTCCTTGTCTGGGAGAGGCGCAGCCCGCATCCCATGCTGCCGCTCGGGCTCTTCGCCAATATCGGCTTTTCCGGTGCCAATGCGCTGACCTTCGCGCTCTATTTCGCTCTTGGCGGCACCATGTTCTACCTGCCCATGACCATGATCGGCGGCTGGGGAGAATCCCCGGCGACAGTATCGCTGGTCCTGTTGCCCCTGGGGATAAGCCTGACCTTGCTGTCGTCGCTGAGCGGCAAATGGGCGGACCGATCAGGGCCGGGACCGTTGATTGCCGCCGGCTCGCTGCTGGTGGCTGCCGCTTTCGCGGCATTGGGTGTGACGGCGCCGCTCCATGATGTGTGGCGCGCCGTGCTGCCGTCGATCGTACTGCTGGGCCTGGGCATGGGGCTGGTCGTTTCGCCGCTTTCGACGGCAGTGATGACGTCGGTGGGCGATGGCGATACCGGCGTCGCCTCGGGCGTCAACAATGCGGTGGCCCGCGTGGCCGGGCTCGTCGCGGTGGCTTTGCTGGGGGCCGTGGTGGCCACGGCCTTCGAGCGCAGCCTGGGCGCGGCGGCGGAATTGCCGGTCTTCTTCGGCGTGGCGACCGAGGGGCTGAGTGCGGAAGAAGAAGGCTTGCGGCTGGCGGCGACGGATGCGGCCTTCGCCGCCGTCGCCTATATCACGGCCGGGCTCAGCCTCGTCTCGGCGGCCGTGGCCTGGCTGACGCTGGAGCGCAAGCTCTAGACTTTGTTGGTCGCGTTTCCGAAACGCAAAACCGGGCCCACTTTTGCTGGAAACGCTCTAGGGCGTCGCCTGGGCCACGGTGACCGGTGCCGCCTCGCGGGTCATCAGGTCGTTGATCTGCGCCATGGTCTGGGCGAACTGGGCTTCATATTGCTGGGGCAGGACATTGTCCTTGGGCAGCTTGACGCTCAGCGGATCGACCAGGTTGCCGTTGATCAGGATTTCGAAATGCAGGTGCGGCCCGGTCGACTGGCCGGTCGAGCCGACATAGCCGATGATCTGGCCCTGGCGCACATGGCTACCCACGCCCAGGCCGTCGACATAGCGCGACATGTGGCCATAGGCCGTCTCGTAGCCGTTGACGTGCTGGATCTCGACCTTGTTGCCGTAGCCGGACTGCCACTTGTAATACTGGATGACGCCATCGCCGGCGGCATAGATCGGCGTGCCCGAAGGCGCCGCCAGATCGACGCCGGTATGGAGTTTGCGCGTCTTGAAGATGGGGTGGATGCGGTAGCCGAAGCGCGAGCGCAGCGTGCCGCCGCCCTCGAGCGGCCGGCGCGTCAGGAAGCGCTTGCCGGTTTCGCCGTCCGGATCGTAGAAATCCACCACGCCATCATCGGTGCCGAAGCGATAGAGCTGGCGCGTCGTGTTGCCCAAGGTGAGGCCGACATAAAGCAGCTCGGTACGGCCTTCGGCATCGGGCGCCGTTTCCAGGATTTCGATGGAATCGCCGGCCGTGATCTTCTTGGTCATATCCACGTCATAGGCGAACATGCCGATGATGCGCTCGATCGTGGCATCGTCCAGGTCATGCTTGCGGCCGGTCTCCCAGATGGAGCGATAGACGCTGGGCAGGTTGGCGACATTGACCTCTTCGGTGTCTTCCTCGGGGAATTCCACGAAGTCGGGCTCGATGCCGAGCACATATTGGCCGGTATCGGTGAGCGCCACGGTGGCCTTATATTCGTAGCTGCCGTCGCTGCGCGGCGCATAAAGGCTCATGCGATAGGGCACCAGACTGGTCGCGTCATGGCTGAGCGGACCATAGAGAATGCGCAGCCGCGTGCGGTCCGGCAGGTCGGTGCTGCGCAGCACATTGCGCAGGGCATCGGCCACCAGGGCAATCTGGTTGGGCGTGAAGCCGTTCTTGCCGAGCACTTCGTCCAGGCTCGCCGCCTCGCGCAGCGTGAGGAAACGCTCCGAGCGCCCGAGCGCGGCATCGGAAGGCTGGGTGGATTGGGGCACGACGGTGACGTTTTCGGCCACGCCGCCCAATGTATTGCTGCCCGGCACGAGGCCCAGGTCGCGCACCGACGGACCCAGCGCGGCATAGGCCAGGGTCGGGGGGACTTCGTCGTCGCTGAAGAAAGTGGCTTCGACCACGCTGCGCACATATTCGGCGGCCGACTGGTCGGAAATGGCGCGGGGTGGCACGAAGGTCATCGGCATGGCCGCCAGCCGGACGGCGACTTCGCCCTCGACCTCGGCACCATAGACATCGGTATTGATGTCGACATTATCAGCCACGGCGATCGGCTGAGTGGCATTGAGAATGGCGACCGGATCGTAGTCGGGCACGCCTTCGGACAGCGAGGTGGGCGCGGTGGCCAGCGTGGCGCGGATGCGCATGAAGGGCTGGTTGCGGATCATGTCGCGACCATCGACCGTTTCGCGGATCGAGGCTTCGATGATTTCGAGATCGGAGCGGGTGGCGGTGACCGGGCGAACGCGCGATGACTTGGCTGAAAGATCGGTGGGCGTCAGTGCCTCCCGCTCGGGCCGGGCGATCTGCAGCGCTTCATAGGCGGTAGAGAACGTGTCCTGTCCCTGGAAGGAGACATAGAGCGCGGCGCCCATCAGCAGCACGCTGGTCAGGCCCGTCATCACGGTGCCGGTCAGCCAGGCAAAGCTCAGCTCGCGCCCATGGGGAATTTCGCCATCGGTCGACTGCACTGTCAGTGCAGGACTATCCTCGAAGCCGGTGGCCTTGAGCAGCGCGGCATGACGGTTTCTCTGCGCTGCGTTCAACGCCCCATCCTTTGGTGTGTCACGATAGTCCCCCCGTCCGGCCTTGCAGCCGGCTGCGCATGCAGGTCGTCGCGTGTGCGCGCGGAGTCTATATCAATCAACACCGCTGATCCAAAAAAAATACGGCAAAACTGCGGGCAGGGAAAAGCGTGCCGGTTCGGGACGGTTGCTGCGACATGGGGTCGTGGCGCAACCACCGGCCGTCACCCTCGGCCTGATCCGAGGAGACTATACTTGCGGAGCGATGGGTAAGTGCAGAGCCCTCGGGTCTTCCCCGAGGGCGACGCGCGATGGGGGGCGAGGGCGTGAGGCTGGCGGCGGCGCCCAGGGACGCAAGCCGATCCACCTCATATTCTCCACACTTACCGTACCGTCCTCGGGCTCGACCCGAGGACCATTGACCGCTTGTGCCAGACTGAGAGTGGTCCTCGGATCAAGCCGAGGGCGAACCGGGCGTGAGGTGAGATTGAGGGCGGGGCCGGAACGCTCCACCTTGCGGCTGCGTCCCAACCGCTGATTCAGCACTTTCCTTCCTGGGGGTGGCGGCCGGGAAAGCCCAGGCAACGCCCATTGAAAAGATTGAGAAAAATCCCATATCAGCTGCACGAGCCGGAAAGCCCCGAAATCACTGGTGATTCAGTCGAGTTTTCCACACGGTCAAAAACGCCAAATTCAGAAAATGACGTTTTTGTCGTTTTGGGGGGTTTACAGCCAAAAGGGTCGCCCCTATAACCCGGCTCATCGCTGAAGAGCGCGGCGCCAAACGGCGGCGGGCACGAAGCAAGCCTCTGAAACTAAAAAGAAATTTTCGGTTTCAGGTTTTCGAGTTTCGGTTCAAAACGAAAAACGAAAATGGGGTGTTGACAGACGAAAACGTCTCGACTACAACCCGCCACGTTGACGACGCCGAGCGCCAGCCGCTCCCACTGTTCAACGATTTCTGAAAGGGCAGACGATCTGCCGGGCAACCGGACAGAAACTCCTGTTTCCCTGAAAGAATGCGGAAGCCAACGCTTCCAATGACGTCCTAGCCCGCGAGGGCAGCGAGGTCAGCTCTTTGAAATTGTGAAGATGGAAGAAAGAGAAACGTGGACGGCGAGGTTCTTGCGAACTGATCCGGAAGCAATTCCGGTGAAGTTGAACAGACTTCGATGGGTGCACGTTTTCTAAGAGAAAACATATTGTTCTCGCCTGGTTCGCCAGTGCTGAGAATAGTGTGAGTTCTCGTCAATCATGCAAACGTGCATCTAGCGACAATAGTCAGATTTCAAACTTGAGAGTTTGATCCTGGCTCAGAACGAACGCTGGCGGCAGGCTTAACACAT
>CBIGSA010000248.1:0-5279 GCA_966192215.1 uncultured Devosia sp.
CCCCCCCCCCTGGCGCGCCCGGGCTCGCCGCGGCTCGGCCCCCCGGGTTTGCCGCGCCCCCCCCGCGGCTGCCCGCCGCGGGGCGCCCCCCCCCCCCTCCGCCTGCCCGCCAGGCTAGATTACCACGTCCTCGTCACGATCGAGTATCCCCGCCAGCACCCCGAGCCCGCGCTCCAGCACCGCCCGCACCGGCGGCGCCATGATGCAGAGCCGCACCCCGGCCACCGGCGTCGGCCCCACCTGCGCGGCCGAGGGCGGCGTGATGCGCACGCCCGCTTCGCTGGCCCGCCGCGCGAATTGCTCGGCCTTCAGCGGCTCCATCGGCAGCCACAGATGCGGCGCCCCGCTTGGCATCGGCACCGCGCCGATGCCAAGCACGCGCCGCGCCATTTCCACCCGGGCAAAGCCCTCTTCCCGCAGCGCGACCGCCGCCTCATCGCCCATGCCGATCTCGAGCATGGCGGTCGCCAGTTCCGCCACATAGGGCGGCAGGCCCCAGCTTTCCGCCCGCAGCCTTTTGCGCATGGCGGCCATCAGCGCCGGCGGCGGCGCCACCACGCCCAGCCGCACCAGCGGCGTCAGGCTCTTGGAGAGGCTCGTGACATAGATCACCCGGTCGGGCAGCAGCTCCCGATAGGTCAGGCTCCCCTTGGCCGCATAGAGCCCATAGATGTCATCCTCGACGATAAAGGCGCCATGCGCCCGCGCCACATGCGCGATTTCCCGCCGCCGGCCCGGCCCGGTCTCGAAGCCGAGCGGATTCTGGCAGACCGGCGTTGTATAGATGATCCTGGCCCCCGTTGCCGTCAGCGCTTCGTCCAGCGCCGCGGGCAGCATGCCCTCCCCGTCATGCGCCACCGGCGTCATGATCATGTCGAGGTTTGCCGCCGCTGCCAGCGCTCCAGGAAAGGTCGCGCTCTCCGTGACGATGGTCGTCGACCGCTCCCGCAATGTCGCAAAGGCCAGGTGCAGGCCCTGTTGCGCCCCGTTGCACAGCATGATGTCGTCGGGCCTGACCGGCGTCCGTGTCGCGCTCAGCCAGCGCGCCACCACGCCCCGCTGCCGCTCCGTCCCGCTCAGGTCCACATAGCCGCCATGGGCCAGCGCCAGCGCGTGCCGGTTGGCCAGCGCACTGGCCTCGGCCATGCGCTGTGGGCTGATCACCGGCGGCGGCGCATTGATGGTGAGGTCGATCACCCCGCCATCGTCGCCAGGCTCCGCCTGCTCCAGCACGAATGTCCCGCGCCCGATTTCGCCGCGCACCACACCGCGGGCGCTCAGCGCATCGATAGCCCGCGTCACGCTGCCGATGGAGACGGAAAACTGCTGCGCCAGTTGCCGATGCGTCGGCAGCCTCTCGCCGGGGCGATAGCGCCCTTCGGCAATGGCGGCCTCCACGGCATTGGCAAGCCGCTCATGCAGCGGCTGGTCGCCTTCGCTCAGTGCCGGCATTGTATTGGACATTGTATCACTCATTGAGTCGATACTATCCACCCTCACCAATGCCTTGTCCACGTTGACACAATGTCACGGTTTTCGGCCCACGCGCTACACCCAATGCTAACAGTCTGCTAACCAATTCGGGCCAGTTGCGGACCGGTTTCGAAGTCCAGGCCCTCGTCGGCCCAACCGGCAATGCCGCCGATCATCAGCTTCACCTTGCGCCCCAGCTTTGCCAGCTTCAGCGCCGCCTGGTCGGCTCCATTGCAATGCGGCCCGGCGCAATAGACCACGAACAGCGTATCCTCAGGCCATTCGGCCATGCGCTCGGCCGTGATCTGCCGGTGCGGCAGGTGGACCGCCCCCGGTACATGCCGGCGCGCAAAGGCTTCCGGCGAGCCTACAACATGCAACAGGACGAAATCGACATCGCCCTCGCGCAGGCAGGCCGCCACATCGGCACAGTCGGTTTCCAGCGACAGCAGCCGCGAGAAATGCGCCACCGCCACTTCGGGGGCCGCCGCTTCATATTCGCTCACAAAGCTCATTGTCTCTCTCCGTTCACTTGTCCCCGGCCGCTCTGTGGGGTGTAGATTTCCACCCGCTATGCCGCCGATCTCCTGTCTGCGCCCCCCCGGGGAGCGAAAAATCGTCCTGTCGCGTGCCATCGGCCCGCATGGCAACACCGTCATGTCTCACAATACACCATAAGGGTCAATACTATTGACATAACAATATCCCAGTGATTGTATCATTCGTATCATTGCATGGTGAGACAAATGACGCCACTGGATTTTCGCCTCTCGTCCCGCGCTCGGTCCATCAAGGCCTCCGAGATCCGTGAACTGCTCAAGCTCGTCGGCAAGCCGTCCATGATTTCCTTTGCCGGCGGCATTCCCGATCCGACCCTGCTCAGCGTCGGCCTGTTCCAGGAAGCATGGCGCCAGGTCTTTGCCGGCCCCTCCATCGCCCGGGAGGCGCTGCAATATTCCACCACCGAGGGCTATCTACCGCTCCGCCAGTGGATCGCCCAGCACATGCAGCAGCTCGGCGTTCCCGCGGGCCCGGACAATATCCTTGTCACGTCGGGCTCCCAGCAGGCGCTTGATCTCATTGGTAAATTGCTGCTCGATCCGGGCAGCGCCGTTGTCACGGCCACCCCGACCTATCTGGGCGCACTGCAATCCTTCTCGGCCTATGAGCCGCAGTTTGCCGGCCTCGACACGCCCCAGCCGACCGGGCCCAATGCGCCGCGCCTGCTCTATCTCGTGCCCGATTTCGCCAATCCCGATGGCGCCACCATGAGCAAGGCAGCGCGCCACCAGGCGCTCGAACAGGCCCGCGCCCTCAATGCCGTCATCGTCGAGGATGGCGCCTATTCCGCCCTGCGCTACGACGGCGAAGACCTGCCGCCAATTGCTGCACTGGACGCCGCAAGCGGCGGGATCGAATCGAGCCGCACGCTCTATTGCGGCACTTTCTCCAAGACGCTGTCACCCGGTCTCCGCGTCGGCTGGGTCTGCGGTCCCGCCGCCCTCATCCGCAAGCTCACCTTGCTCAAGCAGGGCGCCGACCTGCACACGGCCACCACCAACCAGATGGTCATCCACCACGTCGCATCCACGGCCTACAATGAGCAGGTGACCCGCGCCCGCGCGCTCTATCGCATCCGGCGCGACGCCATGCTGGCCGCCCTGGAGCGCCACGCGCCCCCTGGCCTGCGCTGGAAGAGGCCCGAGGGCGGCATGTTCGTCTGGCTGGAATTGCCCACCCATCTCGATGCGGGCGCTCTGCTGCGCCAGGCCCTGCGGCAGGACATCGCCTTCGTCCCCGGCGGCGCCTTCCACCCCGGTGGCGCCGGCCAAAGTACAATGCGCCTCAGCTTCTCGCTCTGTGACGAAGCCCAGATTGAAATCGGCATCTTCAAGCTCTGCGACCTGATCGGCCAGCAGGCCATGGCAAAGGCGGTGAATGTGAGCTGACTGCGGCGCCACGCGTCAGTGGTTCGAGGGTTGCTATGCTCCCACCTCACCATGAGGGCTACTGATACACCGGGCTAGAAGTAGCCCTCATGGTGAGGCGCGCTTCTTCAGCGCCTCGAACCACGAGGGCGTGCCCGTTCTTACCCCGCCGCCGTGTAAGCCGTCTTCACCACGGTGAAGAACTCGGCCGCATACTTGCCCTGCTCGCGCGGGCCATAGCTCGAACCCTTGCGGCCGCCGAACGGCACGTGGAAGTCCACGCCCGCGGTCGGCACATTGACCATCACCATGCCGGCTTCGGCATTGCGCTTGAAATGCGTCGCATACTTGAGCGAGGTCGTGACGATGCCGGCTGAGAGACCGAACTCGGTGTCGTTCGCCGTGGCCAGCGCCTCGTCATAGTCCTTGACGCGGATGACCGATGCCACCGGCCCGAAGATTTCCTCGCGGCTGATGCGCATGGAATTGGTCGCCTCGGTAAACAGCGTCGGCTGCAGGAAATACCCTTCGGTCGAAGCCTTCACCAGCTCGCCGCCGGCCGCCAGCTTGGCGCCTTCGGCCTTGCCGATGGCGATGTAATCGGTGTCCTGCTTGAGCTGGCTGGGGTCCACCACCGGCCCGATTTCGGTGTCCTTGGCCAGGGCGTCGCCCACCCGCAGGTTGCGCGTCCGCTCGGCCAATGCCTCGACGAACTTGTCGTGGATGCCCTCGGTCACGATGACGCGCGAAGAGGCCGTGCAGCGCTGCCCGGTCGAGAAGAAGGCCGATTGCGCCACGGTTTCCACCGCCACTTTCATGTCAGCATCGTCGAGCACGATGGTCGGGTTCTTGCCGCCCATTTCGAGCTGGAACTTGCGGCCCACCTCAATCGAAGCGGCGGCAACGCGCTTGCCCGTGCCCACCGAGCCGGTGAAGGTGATGGCATTGACGTCCTTGCTGTCGAGCATGGTCTGGCCCACCACGGAGCCCTTGCCCATCACCAGGTTCAGCACGCCCTTGGGCAGGCCGGCACGAACCAGAATATCGACAATGGCCCAGGTCGAGCCCGGCACCAGGTCGGCCGGCTTGATGACGACCGTGTTGCCATAGGCCAGGGCTGGCGCAATCTTCCAGGTCGGAATGGCGATGGGGAAATTCCACGGCGTGATGATGCCGATCACCCCGATCGGCTCGCGGGTGATTTCCACACCCACGCCGGGGCGGACCGAGGGCAGCACTTCGCCCGACAGGCGCAGCACTTCGCCGGCGAAGAAGTCGAAGATTTGCGCTGCGCGCGTCACTTCGCCAATGCCTTCGGGCAGCGTCTTGCCTTCTTCGCGGCTCAGCAATTCGCCCAGTTCCTGCTTGCGCGCCAGGATTTCCTGGCTTGTCTTGCTGAGAATGGCATGGCGTTCGAGAATGCCCGAACGCGACCAGGCCGGGAACGCCGCCTTGGCTGCGGCGATCGCCTGCTTGGTTTCCTCGGCCGTGGCGCGGGCATAGACGCCCACCACTTCTGATGTGTTGGACGGGTTGATATTCTCGACCCCGTCCGAGCCAACCCATTCCCCGTTGATGAGGTTCTTGTGCAGTTCAGCCATTTGGATTGCCTTTCGGATAGGGACTAGAGGAGGTCGGCCTTCGCCAGGTCGCGCAGCAGGTGGCTGGCGCCATAGGTCCAGGGCGGACATTTGGTGGAGAGGTTCACCCTGTTGGTGAGAGTGCCCAATTCAGGTGTCGATATCGCGACCACGTCGCCCAGCTTGTGGGTGAAGCCCTTGCCGGCGCCGTCGCGATCCTTCACCGGCGCGAACATGGTGCCCAGATACAGCACCAGCCCATCGGGATATTGATGGTGCCCGCCAATCGTCGCCGCCA
>CBIGSA010000249.1:0-5215 GCA_966192215.1 uncultured Devosia sp.
TGGGCAGGTAGCCGTCCCGGGCGAGGTCGGCCAGCATGTCGCGATAGTTCTCGATAATGCCGTTATGCACCACGGCCACGCGGTCGGTGGCGTGGGGGTGGGCATTCTGCTCGGTCGGCGCGCCATGGGTGGCCCAGCGAGTATGGCCAATGCCGATACGGCCCGACAGCGGCTCGAAGCTCAGCTTCTGCGCGAGGTTTCCCAGCTTGCCTTCGGCGCGGCGGCGGGAAATGCCGCCCTCCTCCAGCGTCGCCACGCCCGCGCTGTCATAGCCGCGATATTCGAGGCGCTTGAGCGCATCCACGAGGCGAACCGCCACCGGTTCGCTGCCGACAATGCCGACAATTCCGCACATGCTATTTGTCCTTCTTCGCCTGTTTTTTCGCTGCCGCCGCCGCGAATATATCCTTGGCCCGACCGGGCTTGTTCACCTGCCGCGCGCGGCCTAGCGCCAGTGCGTCGGCTTCCACATCCTCGGTAATCACGCTGCCGCTGGCCACCAATGCCCCGGCACCAACGGTCACCGGCGCCACGAGCGAAGCATTGGAGCCGATAAAGGCGCCGTCGCCCACCACGGTGCGGTGCTTGTTGTAGCCATCATAGTTCACCGTGATGACGCCGGCACCAATATTAACGTCGGCGCCGATGCTGGCGTCGCCGATATAGGTCAGGTGGCTCACCTTGGCGCCCTTGCCGATCTCGGCCTTCTTGATCTCGACGAAATTGCCCACCTTGGCGCCTTCGCCCAGCTTGGCCGCCGGCCGCAACCGCGCGAAGGGCCCCACAGAAGCATTGGCACCCACATGGGCGCCCTCGATATGGCTGAAGGCATGGATCACCGCGCCCTGCTCGATCTTCACGCCCGGCCCGAAGACGACATTGGGCTCGATCGTCACGTCGCTCGCGATCTCGGTATCATAGGAGAACCACACGCTTTTGGGGTCCTTGAGCGTTACCCCAGCCTTCATGAAGTCCTCGCGCCTCACATCCTGGAACAAGCCCTCGGCCCGCGCCAACTGGCTGCGATCATTGACGCCCATCACGTCGTTTTCCGGCGCGAGGCCATAGCCGACTTTCTTGCCGGCGGCATTGGCGAGTCCCACCAGGTCGGTGAGATAGTATTCGCTCTGCGCGTTATTGGTCTCGACCTTGTCGATCAGGTCGCGGAAAACTTCGGCGCGGAAGGCCAGAATGCAGGCGTTGCAAAGCCGGATGCGGCGCTCGTCCTCGGTCGCATCCTTGTGCTCGCGGATGGCCAGCAGCGTATCGCCATCGGTAATGAAGCGGCCGTAGCCGCTGGGATCCTTGGGTTCGAAGCCCAGGATGGCCACGTCGAGCCCGGCATCGAGCCGGTCCAGCACGGCGCGGAAATTGATGCCGCGCAACAGTGGATGGTCGCCATAGACGACCGCCACATAGCCCTTGGCCTTGGTGAACAGGTCCCGCGCCATCGCGGCCGCATGGGCCGTACCCTTGGCGACGGTCTGCTCGAAATGCACCACATCGGGATGCAAAGCCGTCACCGCCTTGCGGATGGCGTCATGCTTCGGCCCGGTCACCAGGGCGATCTGCGTCGACCCGGCTTCGCGCGCGGCGCGCGCCACATGGCCGATGATCGGCATGCCGCCCACCGGATGCAGGACTTTCGGTGTCGCCGACCGCATGCGCGTGCCCTCGCCCGCGGCAAGTATGATCGACAGCAGTTCAGTCATGAATATTTCTCCGGCGTGCGGTCTTTTCGACGCGCATTTTCACAAGATTATGGCACGCGACCGTTGGCGAATACATAATGACGGCCTCATGGTTGATGCCGGTGCAGCGCCTGATTCGACTGCGCCACCAGGATAGCGGCATTGGCTAAAGCATCGGAACAATTCCGGCAATCGGACGTGACCACCTGGGGCATTGTTGCACTGGTGCTGTCGGGTATTGCCGTTATGGGGGCCAATGTCTCGGCCCTCATGCCACGCGATGTGCTGGCCGGGCTGCACAAGACCCGGCTCGATGGCGCGTCGGTCGATCAGTTGCGCATCCAGTTCGCCGAATTGCGCGAGGAGCAGATCCGCCTTAAGCGCGAAACCAGTGTGCTCACGGCCCGCTTTGCCCTGGAAGAGCAGCAGGGCAATGACATTACCCGCCGCGTCGGCGCACTCGAAGTCAGCCTGCCCAAGCTGCTCGAAACCATGCCCGATGGCGGCAATATCGACCGCAGCAATGTCACGGCGGCAATCGGCCAGGACCCGGCTCTGGTCTATCAGGCTGAGGGCGGTTCGGTCGTGGTGCGCCAGCAGCCGATGGCCGAGGCCCAGCCTGCGCCTGATGGCACCCAGCCCCTGCCCGCGCCTGTGGAGCAGCAGGTGGCCGCGATTCCGGTACCTAATGAACGCGAATTCGGTATCGCGCTGGGCCCGGCCATTTCGTTCGAAGCGGCGCCCGAAGCCTGGCGCGACCTATCCATGAAGCTCGGCCCGCTCCTTTTCGGCCTGGCGCCGCTCCTGGTCGACGAGGCCAATAGCGATGATCAGCGCATCGTCGTCGGTCCCATAAGCCAGCTTTCTGAGGCGACGGCGCTATGTGCCCGGCTCGAGCGCCTTTCCGTCTCGTGTCTGCCCATGCCGTTCACCGGCACACCGCTGGCCTATTGAGCCATGCAGCGTTTCCGGTTGACAGCGCGGGCATCGTGGCTATGTTCCGCCGCGACGCCAGCAGCGTCAGACTTGGTGCGTGCCGGTAGCTCAGTGGTAGAGCATTCGACTTTTAATCGAATGGTCGAGGGTTCGACCCCCTCCCGGCATACCATTCCCAATTTCTGATCGGATCTGCTGCCTTGTCCCAGGATTTCACGGATCTTCTCAAGGTGCTGGCGGCGACCGCGCTGGTCTTCGCGGCCGGCACGCTGGTCATGCTCTATGTGATCCTGCTGCTGGCCCAATATGGCGCCAACCTGCCCATGGTGGGTTCGCTGCCCCTCAATGCGCCGCCAGAAATGGTGCCGCTCCTGGCGGATAACAGGCTGTTCACGACATTGGCCGCGGCCCATGTGACGGCGACCGGACTGGCTTTGCTCATTGCCAGCAATACGATCGACATGGCGCTGCTGATCACGTCCAAGGCCGTGGCGGTGGTCATCACCGCCCTGCTCGGCTTTGTCGGCGGACACATGGTTTATCTGCAACTGACCGAAGGCACCGCCTTTTCGCTCGGGCCGCTGACCCCGGTCTTCGTGGCGCTGGTCGCCTTCCTTGTGCTGTCAACCATCCTCAGCGTCTACAACCTGCGCCGGCTGGGCAACCTGCGCTTCGCGGTGGCGGTGGGCCTGGTGGTGATGGGACCGCTGTTGCTGGTGTGGCTGTAGGGACTCTGCCTTTCACATAGGCGCGCGTGGCCCCACCCCACCCTCGATCCCTCCCCCTTGTGGGGAGGGAATGAGGGTGGGGGTGGGTCATGGGCACGACCCTGGTAAAAACTGCCTCAGGCCGCCAGCGTCACCACGACGGCCCCACGGGGCGTCGCCACGACCGTGTGCTCATACTGCACGCAGGGTGCGCTCGGCCGTGCCACCAGCGTCCATTCGTCGTCGTCCGACTTCTGGTCCGCCATCTTGCCGCCCAGCGACAGAAACGGTTCGATGGTGAAGACCAGCCCATTGGTAATGCGGCGGCGTTCGGACCTGTCCGGCCAGGTGGCGATTTCGCCCGGCTCGTCATGCAGGCTATCGCCCACGCCGTGGCTGGCCAGGTTCCGGATCAGCGTATAGCCGCCCTTCCTGGCGAACTTGCCGATGGCCTCGCCAATATCGGCCAAAGGCGCGCCGGCCTTGACTACATTGATACCGGCCCACATGGCCCGCTTGCCGTCGCGGCACAGGGTATCAAGGCGTTTATCGCCCTGGCCCAGTACGAACGAGGCGCCACAATCGGCAAAAACGCCGTCCTTTTCCGCCGACACGTCGATATTAACCAAATCGCCTTCGCGCAGCACGCGCTCACCGGGAATGCCGTGGGCGATTTCCTCGTTCACCGAAATGCAGGTGGCGCCCGGAAAATCATAAGTGACGATGGGTGCCGAGCGCGCGCCATTTTCGGCCAGCAGCCTCGCCCCGATCTCGTCGAGTTCACCCGTGGTCATGCCCACCCGCATGGCCGAGGCCATGGCGTCGCGGGTAATGGCGCAGATGCGGCCGATGGCCTTGAGCTTTTCGAGCTGTTCTTCGGTTGTAATAGTCACTACTGCCCTCGGCTAGGCGGCCTTGCGGCCGGTTGTGATGGACACGCGCTCAGGCCTTGTGTTCCAGGTAGTAGGCCAGCAGGCCCTGGGTGGAGCTATCATGGCCCTCCCCGCTCTGCTTGCCTTCGACCTTGGGCAGCAATGCCTTGGCGAGCTGCTTGCCCAGTTCCACTCCCCACTGGTCGTAGGAATTGACGTTCCAGATCACGCCCTGGGTGAACACCTTGTGCTCATAGAGCGCCACCAGCGCCCCGAGCGTCTCGGGCGTCAGCTGCTCATAGAACAGCGTGTTGGAGGGGCGGTTGCCGGGGAACACCTTGTGCGGCGTCAGGCCCTTGATCGCCGCCTTACTCAGGCCCTGCGCCTTGAGTTCGGCCACGACCTCTTCTTCGGTCTTGCCCAGCATCAGCGCTTCGGACTGGGCCAGCACATTGGCCACCAGCTTGTCGTGATGCGGCGGCAGGCTTTCATGCGGACGCGCCGCGATCAGGAAATCCACCGGGATGACGTCTGTGCCCTGATGGATGAGCTGGAAGAAGGCATGCTGGCCATTGGTGCCCGGCTCGCCCCAGACGATGGGGCCGGTGGACCAGCCGACCGGCTTGCCGGCCAGCGTGACCGACTTGCCGTTACTCTCCATGTCCTGCTGCTGCAGATAGGCGGGGAAGCGGCTCAGCCGCTGGTCATAGGGGATCACGGCATGGGTCGAGAAGCCCCAGACATTGCGATACCACACGCCCAGCAGGCCCATGATGACCGGCAGGTTGTCTTCCAGCGGGGCCGAGAGGAAATGCCGGTCCATGGCATCAGCACCGGCCAGGAACTTGGCAAAATTGTCGTAGCCCACGGCCAGTGCGATGGGCAGGCCGATGGCCGACCACACCGAATAACGCCCGCCGACCCAGTCCCAGAAGCCGAAGATACGGTCTTCGCGGATGCCGAACTTGGCGCAGGCCGGAATATTGGTCGAAACCGCCACGAAATGGTT
>CBIGSA010000250.1:0-5207 GCA_966192215.1 uncultured Devosia sp.
TGAGGGTCGAGCCGGGCTGCGCGTTGGAATTGACGAACATCACAGCACCTCGATCTCAGCCTGCAGGGCACCGGTCGCCTTGATCGCCTGGAGGATGGCGATCAGGTCGCGCGGGGAAATGCCCAGGGCATTGAGACCATCGACCAGCTCCTGCAGCGACACGGACTCGTTGACGACCGACAAGGCGCTTTCGGACAGGTTGGCATTGAGATTGGTATTGGGCTCAACGGCCGTGACGCCCAGGCTCAGCGGCTCGGGCTGCACCACGTTGGGGTTTTCGGCGATGGTGACGGTGAGGTTCGACTGCGCCACGGCGACGCTCGAGACGCGCACATCCTTGCCCATGACGATGATGCCGGAATTCTCGTCGATGACGATCTTGGCCGTCTGGTCGGTCTGGACCATCAACTGCTCGATATCGGTCAAGAGGTCGACGATATTGCCGTTGAAGCCATAGGGCAGGGTGAGGCGCACGGTTGCAGGGTCTTCCGGCGTCGCGGTGGGCGCGCCGATGAAGTCATTGACCGCCAGGGCGATGCGGCGGGCGGTGGTGAGGTCCGGATTGCGCAGGGCCAGGCGCAAGGAGGTCTGGCTGCCCAGATGGAAGTCGATCTCGCGCTCTATCAATGCGCCAGAGGAAATGCGGCCGGTGGTGGGGACGCCCGAAATGATGGTGGCAGCATCGCCCTCGGCCTTGAAGCCGTTGATGGAAACCGGGCCCTGGGCGATGGCATAGACTTCGCCATCGGCGCCGAGCAGGGGCGTCACCAGCAGCGTGCCGCCCTGCAGGCTGTCGGCATCGCCCAGGGCGGCGACCGAAACATCCATGCGCGAGCCCTGGGTGGCGAAGGGCGGCAGGTTGGCGGTGACCATGACGGCCGCCACATTGGCGGTGCGGACGTTCTCGCCGGCGGTGTTGACGCCCAGCCGCTCCAGCATGGATTGCAGGGATTGCTTGGTGAAGGGCGAATTGTTGAGGCTGTCGCCAGTGCCGTTGAGGCCGACCACCAGGCCGTAACCGACCAGCTGGTTCTCGCGCACGCCTTCAAAATCCACGATATCCTTGATGCGCGCGGATGCGGCCTGCGCTTCGAGGACGGGCATGGCCACCATGGTTATGGTGAGCAGTCCCGCGATCAGCCTGTGCAGCAGTGATTTGGTCATCCGGCATCCCCGTCGTCTGGCCGCTCCATCCCCATGGTGCGGCGCTCGCCGGTCACATTGCGAAAACCGTGCCAGTTTGGCGCGGCAGCGGCAGAGGCCCGGAATTCAGGGAGATTTTCGGGGGAGTGGAATGGCTGTAACGGACCGGTGAGCAATTCTTGCCGGGCTTGTTAAGGTCTTGTTAACAGCTGGCGGCAGATTTTGCCGGTGACGGCACAAACCGATTTGAGTCCAGCCTTGCGCATCGACACGTCCAACCGAACGACAGGAGTAGGCCGCGGCAATGGCGCCGGCCGGTCCGGCACGGGTGCGGAATTCGTGCCCGCGGGCGGCAATACGCCCGCGCGGGTGGCGGGCAACGTGCCTGTTCATGCCGCGACGGGGATCGATGCCATCCTGGCGCTGCAGGCGGTGGACGAGCCGTTGACCGGCAAGAAGAAGGCGCTGCGGCGCGGCGCCTCCCTGCTCGACATGCTCGACGATATCAAGGCCGACCTGTTGATCGGCCGCATCAGCGCCGAGCGGCTGGACCTTATGTCGGCCATGCTGTCGGAGATCCGCGAGCGCTCCCTGCCGGGGCTGGATGCCGTGCTCGATGACATCGAGCTGCGGGTGCGTGTGGAACTGGCCAAGTTCGGGCGTTTTCCGGCAGCCTGAGCGCCCATCATCAAAATGTTGTCAATATCGCGCTATGCGTCTGACGCAGCGGAGCTTTCCCATGTTAAGCACCGCGCGCTTTGCGCGCTTGCCCGGTGGGGTCTAGGCGCATATATAGGCCGCCATGGGGCGCATGGGAGTTGAGTCTGCTGATGTCTTCGGTTGCAGAAGTGATTGAATACCGGCCCAGTGACGACGAGCCGTTCATGAACCCGCGGCAGCGGGAATATTTCCGGGCCAAGCTCAACGCGTGGAAGGACGACATCCTCCGCGAGAGCCGCGAGACCCTCGAGAATTTGCAGGAAGAGAGCCAGAACCATCCTGACATGGCCGACCGGGCCAGTTCGGAAAGCGATCGGTCTCTCGAGCTGCGCACGCGTGACCGGCAGCGCAAGCTGATCTCCAAGATCGACGCGGCACTCAAGCGCATCGACGATGGCACCTATGGCTATTGCGAGGAAACGGGCGACCCGATCGGCATTGCCCGGCTCGACGCCCGGCCCATCGCCACGCTGAGCCTCGAGGCGCAGGAAATGCACGAGCGCCGCGAGAAAGTGTATCGGGACGAATAATCCCCGACGAATTGAAAAGGCCCGCATCAGATGCGGGCCTCTTCGTTTCAGTCGAAGCGCTCCTGCTTGCGCTCGGTGGAGGCAACCAGGTTGTGAATGTCCACCCGATCGAGCAGATCCGGTCCCACCGCCCACAGCGCGCGCATGTGCTCGGTGCTTTCGTGCAATCGGTGGACTTCCTCGCTGACGAAACCTTCGGCCAGCAACATCCCGTCGGGATGGTCGGGTAGCGGAACGAACTCGAAGAACAGGCAGCCCGGCTCCTTGCGGCTTTCCTCCATATGGTGGCGTGCCGCGTCGAGGTAGTTCTGCCTTTGGCCCGGCCGGGCGTAAAAATGGCCTACGATCAGTTTCATCGCGGGAAGCCCCGCTTGAATTCGATGCGCGTGCCATGAAACAGGCTCGTGCCTTCGTTGAGCACCGAATGGAGCGGCTGGGGCGGCATTTGCAGCACCAGCGGCAAGTCAAACTGCGGCGGAATCGGCAATTGCTGTTCGCGGCCCTCGGCGTCGAAATCGCGCAACGGCACCAGCCGGTCGATCACGAAGATCGAGGGGAAACGATGGTGATGGAGCGGCTCGGGCTCCCCCGGCCGCAATGTCACCGATAGTATACGGATGGTGTCGTCCTCGTAGAGGACATCGTGGTTGGATGGTGCGGCCTTCACCGCGTCCGAGTCCGGGTCCCAGTTTTCCGGGCTGTGCTGGCCCTGGCTGGCGTCGAGATAGGTCATGGCGACACTCCCTGCTTTGGCGCCCTCATCATGGTGGGAGCAGGCGGCGGCGTCCCAAAGCGTCGCCAAAATGTTCCAAAGCGCTATTCAGGGAGGCCGGCCAGGCGCAATCCGTCGAGAATGGGCTCGATCCGCCCCGGGATCATTGCGGGCTGCCCGTTGCGAATGCTTGTCACCGTTACGCCCGGGGCGAGGCGGAGCAGGCCGGCCAGATGGTGCCTGGCCTCGTCCATGCGGCCCAGATGGGCATTGGCGGAGACCAGCATCCAGTAGGTGGCGTCGAAGTGTGAATTGACCGCCAAGGCGTGGCCGGCCCGCGCCAGGGCGCGCTGGAAGTCGCCGCGAATGACGTCGATCATGGCCAGTCCGCATAGGGCGAAACGGGTGTCGGGGTCGAGCGGGGCAATGTCGAGCACATGCAGCAGCCAACTTTCGGCCTCGGCGAGATCGCCGCAATGAATGCAAACCACGCCGGCAACGGCGCAGACGAAGGGTTCGTTGCCATTCGCCGCTACCGCCGCGCGCATGATCGCCAGCGCCGAGCTATAGTCGCGCCCCGTCTGCATCAGCGCCATGGCGCATTGCGCCATGATCCGGGCGTCGCCTCCGGCATGCTGCAGGGCCCGCCGTGTCAGCCTGAGGCAAAGCTCCACGTCGTCGGCGCCTAGCGGCGGCCAACCCATGGTGTGGCGATGCTCAAGCGCCCATGAAGCATGGCACAGGATGGCGGCATTGTTCGGCTCGGTCTCCAGCGCTTGTTGCAGCAGGGCAAAGGCGCGGCGATTGGCCGGTTCGGTCTCGTCGTTGAGGTCGGCCATGGCGCGCAGATAGAGGTCGTAGGCGGCCAGGCTGGCAGGGCGCTCCCGGCGCGAACGCTCAACCTCGCTGGCCTGCACCGAGGGCGCTGTCAACGCTGCCACGCTGGTCACGATCCGGTCCTGCACGACAAACACGTCATCCAGCCTGCCGTCATGACGTTTGGCCCAGAGTTGTGCGCCGCTGATGCCGTCCACCAGTTGTGTCGTCAGCCGTAGGCTCTGGCCATTGCGTTGCAGGCTGCCTTCCAGCACGTAGCGTATGCCCAATTCCCGCGCGACCTGGCGGCTGTCGACGAGGCGGCCGCGATAGGTGAATGCGATATTGCGCGAGACGACGCTGAGCGAGCGAAACCGGGTCAGCGCGGTGATGAGGTCGGTCACTACGCCGTCCGCGAAATAGCCCGCGTCGGGGTCGCTGGCGGCATGATCGAAGGGCAGCACGACCAGGCCCGGTCGTTCTGCCATGGACGTTGTTGCCGCGCGGTCCGGCACGAAGCGATAGCCCAACCCGGGCACGGTAACGATCCAGTCGCCGCCATCGGGCCGGGTGCCGAGCCGCTTGCGCAGTTGCGATATCTGGACGCTGAGATTGGCCTCTTCCACAAAAAGGCCCGGCCAGGCTCGGTCCATCAGGCGGGGCTTGGAGACGATTTCTCCCTCTGCCTCGAGCAAAGCGGCAAGCAGCGTCAACGCGCGATGGCCGAGCCGAACCGGCCCATCCGCGTCGCGAAGGCCCGCCCCGTGCATATCGAGCGTAAAGCCGCCAAAAGTCCGTTGCCGTGTCATGCCGCAAGGCTAGCGGCAAAGGGCGTCGCGCGCAAAGCGGGGTGGGCCGAAGCAAAGCACGCCAGGTGGCGCCGGCAGACAATATAAACCTTGTGCCTGGCAATATTTGTGGGGCCTTGTTTCCGCCTCAGCTTCGCGTCCATATGGTGGCGTTGAGCTTGGGAGGGCAACGATGCTGCAGATCGTCTCGAAGATGCGTGCGCTGGGGCTGGCGATCACGCTGGCACTGGGCGTTACTCCCGCGCTGTCGGCGGACTACAAGGTTACGATCCTGCAGGATACCGACCTTCCGGGTTCCGATTATTCGATCATCCGGAACACCGACCTCGATGCCTGCCGGGCAGCCTGCGTCGAAGACAATATCTGCCGCGCCTTTACTTTCAATGCGCAGTCGAACTGGTGCTTCCTCAAGGGCGCGGCCGGCGAGCAGACCGAATTTTCCGGCGCCATTTCCGGCCGCGTGAGCCGCGCGCCGTC
>CBIGSA010000251.1:0-5192 GCA_966192215.1 uncultured Devosia sp.
TGGTCCAGTCGCCCCCCGGCGGGCGCTGCTTGGCCAGCGCCCACTTGTTCCAGTCGAAATATTCCTGCTGAACTTCGGCGTAGGATTTGGCCGCAACCGCCGCTTTCGCCCTAGCGACTTTCGAATTGCACAATGCGCTTCACCAGCTTGTCGCGCAGGTCGGCCTCGTCCTTCTGGGTCGGTGGGTCCACATTCGGTTTGGCCGCCCCCATTTCGATCAGCTTGTCGAGTACCTTGACCTGTGCTCCCAGCACATTGGCCTGCTTGTCGATCGGTAAGTCCACCGCTCCCTCCAGTCGTCTGATCTGCTTGTCGAGCACCTTGAGCATCCGGGCCACAAGATCATCCTGCCGCACGACGCGGGCGCGGCTGCTAAGCCAGCCTTCGACCTCGCGGCGGTAGCGCAGTTGCGCGGGCGTGATGCCATGTCGCTGGCAGATCACCGCCGGCAGGAAATGGCGCTCCTCATATTCGGCGCGAACAATATCCCAGCGGACCGGAGCACTCCGCTCCGATACGGCTTCGACACTCATCTGTTTCTCGCTGATTGCTGTCACCAGGCCATCTCTCGTGACCCAATTTCGTGACTATGCCTGAACTATAGCCGATCACCGTGACGCGGGGAAAAGATGGATAAGTTTGTGCCACGCGTCAGTGGTTCGAGGGTCGCTACGCTCCCGCCTCACCATGAGGCTACTGATAGCGCTGAGTTTCAAGTAGCCCTCATGGTGAGGTGCGCTTCTTCAGCGCCTCGAACCACGAGGGCGTGGCCCAAAACAAAAGCCCCGCTGCAACGCAGCGGGGCCTTGCTTCGGCAAAAATCCCGCCGGATCAGATCCGCACGAAATCCACCTTCTGGCAGGCGATCAGCTTGCAGCCCGACAGGCTGAGCTTGTCCTGGCTGATCTGCGTCACCGAGCCGGATACGGTATGCCCGTCATATTTCACGGTGCCGCGCCACTTGTTCTGGGCGGTGGGCTCGGCGCCCTGCACCACATATTTGTTGAGCAGGGCCAGGTTTTCAGGGGTCTTGGCGTCCTCGCGCAGCCAGGTCAGCTTCGCGCAGAGTTCAGTGCCGTCGCCGCAATAGCTCACGGCATAGCGCGACTCGCCGGTCGTGGTCTGCCAGGTGCCGACGGGGGTCAGGTCCTGGGCGAAAGCGGGAGCAGCAGTACAAAGGGCAAGAACGGCGGCGGCGATGGTCTTGGCGATGGTCATGGTCAGTCCTCGATTGCAGGCCGCAGGCCAGTCCCGAGGGCGGCGCAACGCGGCATGGTTTGATTTGGTTGAGCCGGCAAATGCCAGCCCCGCACTGAACCCGCCGCGAACTGCCCGTTCAGATTGGGTTCATTCTCACCCGAACTTGCGCGCCGCATCCAGCGCCAGGCCCAGTCCCACGCTGCCCAGCACATCCGTGCGCACCAGTTCCGCCTCCGGAAACAGCGCCCGCAATCGCCCGGCAATGGCGGGCACCTGCGTCGAGCCTCCGGTCAGAATCAGGCTGTCGATGGCGCCAGCCGCTACCCCGGCCCGCTTCAGCGCTTCTTCAATCGTTGATTCAATGCGCTCCACCGAGCTGTGCAGCGCCGTAGTCAAGTCGTTGATATCGATCACGGTTTGAATGGCGCGTTCGCGCACCGGGAAGGCGAAATCGGTTTCCGCCGCATCCGAGAGCACAATCTTGGCCGCTTCCACCGCGCCGACCAGCCGGTGTCCCAGCCGGTCCTCGATCAGTTCGATCATCATGCCTACCCGCTCGGGCACGCGCGCTTCGCGCTGGGTGCCGCGCAGATCACGCAGGGTCTGGGCCGTATAGAGCCGGTTGATCCGGTGCCAGGTGGAAAGGTCATGGTACGGCGCCACTGGCAGGTGCCGCTTGCCATCAAGCGTGCGCGTCCCGAGCCCCAGCTCCGGCATCACCTTGGCCATGGAGAGCAGCCGGTCGAAATCGGTGCCGCCCACATGCACGCCCGCCGTCGACAGGATATCACTGCCGCGGTCGGCGGCCTTCGCCCGCTCCGGCGACACCCGCACCACCGAAAAGTCCGAGGTGCCGCCGCCCAGGTCGACGATCAGCGCCAGCCGCTCCGTGGTCACTTGCCGCTCATAGTCCAGAGCCGCCGCGATCGGCTCGAACTGAAAATCCACGTGGCGGAAGCCCTGCGCCCGCACCGCGCCTTCGAGCTGATCCTGCGCAGCAGCGTCGGCAACGGGATCGTCGTCGACGAAATGCACCGGCCGCCCGCAGACTACCGTATCGACCGGCCCGCCCAGCTCCGCTTCGGCCCGCCGCTTCAATTCGGCGATGAAGATGCCCAGGATTTCGAGAAACCCATAGCGGCGCGTCTTGACCCGCGTCGTGTCGCCGATCAGGCTGGTGCCTAGCACACTCTTGAGCGAGCGCATCAGCCGCCCATCGGCGCCGGTGACATATTCGGCCACCGCCTGGCGTCCGAAGTGAATGCTGTCATCCTCGAAACCGAAGAAGATCACGCTGGGAATGGTCTCGCGCCCGTCCTCGAGCTTGAGCAGTTGCGGTACGCCGCCGGAATCGCGCCGTGCGATGGTCGAATTGGACGTGCCGAAGTCGAGGCCGCAGACAAGGGTCATGGCATCCATCCAGATGGGAAAGCGCCCGCCCCCACGAAAAGCGGACACCACTTTCCGGCTCAGGAAACGCAACGGGCAAGAATAGGGACGGGCTTCTTAGTGGCTCACGCCAGTGCTGGCAAGCCGGGCTGGCACGACAAGGGTGGCGCCTCCCTCGTCCCTTTCGCCAACCCGTGCCTGTGACTCACCCCCACCCTCTCCCTCCCCCCAGGGGGAGGGAAGCCCTCTCTATGGCTAAACCATCATTGGACCACTGACGTTGCCCATGCGCCTCCCTCCCCTCGATGGGGAGGGATTGAGGGTGGGGTGGGGCCACGCACACAAGGTCCGAGGTGGTGGAATCGCGATCAGGCCGCGCGTGCAGGTTTGCGCTTCCGCTCCTGCGCCGGCCGCAAGTCCACGCCCTCGATCCGCCCCATGCCGCGGCGCTGGGCCTTCTTCAGCGCCTCGGCGCCGGCTTCGAAGAATTTGCGGTCATAACCGCCGCGCGGATTGGTCACCGCCAGGCCCATGCTCAGCGTCACGATGCCGGCATGGCTTTCCTTGTGCGGCATGGACAGGTGCCGCACCGCTTCGGCAATCTTGTTCGCCGTGGCCCGCGCCATCAGCGCCGGCATGTCGGCCAATACGACGACGAAGCCGGCACTGCCCATCCGCAGGCAGCTATCGCCCTCGCGCGGCAGCGCCGCCGTCACCGCTTGCATCACGGCGAGCAGGCAGTAATCGGCATCGCCCTTGCCATAGGCGGTGAAATAGTCGGCAAAGCGGTCGACCTCGATGACCAGCAGGCTCAGCGACACATGCCGCGCTGCCGCATGGTTCCAGCCCTGCACCAGTTCTTCCTCGATCCGCGTGCCCAATTTGGGCTTCATGCCGATGGAACGCGCAATCGCTGCCTGCCCGTAAGCGGGCGCCCGCTCCTGCCGCACTGGCCGCAACATACCCAGGGCCGCCCGGACCCGCGTCCAGAACGGGTCATTCTGCTCCTTGGCAATCGCGGTATCGGTCATGGTCACGCCCATCCTAGGCTCGCGTCAGCCGGGATCAGGCCACAACATGGTTAACGAGGTGTAAATACGTATGGGAGCAACCGAGGAGTCCATTGCCCCTCATGGCAAATACCAGGTCATAGCCTGGTTTCCTTTCATTAAATTCCAGGCTATAACCTGGTTAGAATGCATATGTTGCCAGGCTATAGCCTGTTTTTTTGTAATGAAAAACCAGGCCACGGCCTGGTGAAAGGCCTCTAGAATGGCATGGAATCGTAAATTGCAGCGCGCGCGCCGGAGCCTCGATCAAAAGCTGCAGGTGTTTCAGCCGGCCGGCCAGCATCATGCACCGTCGAAGGGCTGGATACGGGCGCTCAGGGATTCGCTGGGCCTGTCCGCTGCACAGCTTGGCAACAGGCTGGGTATACGATCGCAATCCATCGATGACCTGGAGAAAAGCGAAGCGGCGGGTACAATCAGCCTCGACGCTCTTGCGCGGGTCGGGCAAGCCATGGATTGCACCTTGGTCTATGCGCTGGTTCCCAACACTTCCTTGGAAGCCACCGTGCAAAGGCAAGCAGAGGCCTTGGCGAGAGTGGCAATATCCGGTGTCGCTCATACCATGGCCCTGGAAGACCAGCAGGTTTCCGCCCCTATGGACCAGCAGGTCAGGGACTATATCGACGACCACATTTCCGAGCGCGATCTCTGGCGCAATAATGGCTGACATCTTTGCCGGTCCGGAAGGCTCGACGCCCCTGTCGCCACAGGATCAGCGCGGCCTGCGCCAATCGTGGATCACCACGCGCGACGACCTCAACGCGGCCGAGCAAGCCAATATCCTTGCCGGCCGCGCCTGGGCCTTTCGCAGCCGGGTCGCACTGACTTCGGAGGCGTATCTGCGCCAGCTACACCGGCGCATGTTTGGCGATGTGTGGTCCTGGGCCGGCAAGTTGCGGCAGGTTGAAACCAATATCGGTGCCCTGCCCCACGAAATTCCCCTGCGGCTGCACCAGTTTCTCGGTGACGTGGACTACTGGGGCGCCAACCAGACCTGGCCGCCCGACGAGCTCGCCTTGCGGCTTCATCATGGCCTGGTCCTGATTCACCCCTTCACTAACGGCAATGGCCGCCATACGCGCCTCACCGCTGACCTGATGTGCCGCCAGCTCGGTGTTGCCCCTTTCACCTGGGGCCGCGACAGCCTCGATTCCGCCGGTGCCACCCGCCAGGCCTACCTGACCGCCCTGCGCGCCGCCGACAATCACGATTTCGCACCGCTGCTCGACTTCGCGCGCAGCTAACGCGTTAAAGCCGCTCCGGTGGCTCCCATTCGGGCCAGTCCACGGCATGGTCTTCCCATTCGCCGGGCGCGACGTCCTGTTCGGCAAAGGTCCGGCCCTTGGCCGAGACGCCGACATCGACCACGGTCTGCGGGTCGCCCGAAACCAGGGGATGCCACCAGGCTAGGCCCTTGCCTTCGGCCAGGCGGCGATAGGCGCAGGTGGTGGGAATCCAGGGGATTTCCGTGACATTCTGCGGCGTCAGCTTGATGCAGTCGGGCACCTTGGCCTGGCGGTTGGGATAGTCGGT
>CBIGSA010000252.1:0-5190 GCA_966192215.1 uncultured Devosia sp.
GAAGGTCAGGGCCGCGACGATGACGAAGAGCAGGATCGACAGGGTCGAGCCATAGCCGAAGAAATGGAACTGGAAGGCCTGCTGATAGAGGTAATAGACCAGCACCGTAGTGGACATGCCGGGGCCACCCTGGGTGAGCACGGCAATCTGGGCGAAGACCTGGAGCGAGCCGACGATCGTGATGATCGAGGTCAGCAGGATGGTCGGCGAGATCAGCGGCAGGGTGATCCGGCGGAACTGCTTGAAGCGCCCTGCCCCATCGACCCGCGCGGCTTCGTAGAGCTCCTTGGGCACGCCCTGGAGGGCGGCGAGGAACAGGACCATGTTGAGGCCGACATTCTTGAAAACCTGCACCACGATGACCGAGATCATCGCCGTGGTGGGCGTGCGCAGCCAGTTGGGGCCTTCGATCCCCAGCATGGCGAGGAGGCCATTGATGCCGCCATTGTTCTGCAGCAGGAAGCTCCAGACGATGGTCCAGGCGACCAGGGACACGACCACCGGCGAGAAGAACAGGGTGCGAAACACCACCATGCCCTTGAGCTTCTGGTCGAGCAGCACGGCCAGCAGCAAAGCCAGTGACATATTGAAGATCACCAGCCCGCCCGAGAAGATGGCCGAGGCCAGCAGGACCGCAGGCAGGTTGGGATCGGCCAGCAGCATCTGGTAGTTGGCGGCGCCGACATAATTGAAGGTCGAGGCCAGCACGTTCCATTCATGCAGCGAATACCAGAAGACCAGGCCGAGCGGGATCAGCACGAAGGTGACGATGCCGATGAGCTGGGGGGCGATGAAGACATAGCCCGCGGCGGCATCGCGCCGGGCAATGGTCCAGAAGGGGCGTTTTTGCGGAGAGGCTTGCATCGTCATCGGTAAAGTCTTTCGCGCCCCGGAGTCACCCCGCCCGGCGGCGGGGTGACGAAGCGGGCAGAGGGATCAGCGGGCCAGCAGCGGGCTGACGCTGGAGCACACATTGCCGAGCACGGCGGCAACATCGGCATCGGCGACCCAGAGGCTGTCCAGCGAGGCGCGGATGGTCTGCTGGATCTGGGCGAAATTGGTGTGACCCGGCAGCACGACGCCGTTGGAAATGCCATCGATGACGACAGTGTCGATCTGTTCAGCCGAAAGCAGCGGATTGGTGGCGGCCAGCGTTTCTGCATTGAGCAGGCTGGCGCGAGCCGGCGGGAAGAACTGGGCCAGCTTCTGGCTGTTTTCCGGGTTGGTCATGTAGCCGAGGAATTCCACGGCAGTATCGACATTGGCGCCGGCGGCGAAAGCACCGACACCGGCCTGGCCGACTACGGCATAATTACCGACCGGGCCAGCCGGGAGCGGCACCAGGTCCCAATCGAAGGGATTTTCCTTGGGCAGCAGCGAAGCGCGGCTGATCTGGGTGATGGTCATGCCGGTCTCTCCGGCAAAGAAGTCGATATCCTCGCCAGGACCGGGCATGGCCTTGTCGGTGAAGATGGCCTTGTGGATGGCGGTCATGGCGTCGACCATGGGCTGGTCGGCAAAGGTGCAGGTCTTGCCGTCGGCCGACCAGGGCGAGGCGCCCCAGCCATTCCAGATCGAAGCCAGGTTCTGCCAGACCTGATACTTGAAGTCGCGGACCACCAGGCCCGTCTTGCCGGACTGGCCAACCGCCGCAGCAGTGGCAAAAGCATTGTCCCAGGTCCATTCGCCCGACGCGATCAGTTCGGCCGGAGTCTTGGCGCCGGCGGCCTTGATGACGTCATTGTTGACGAAGAGGGCGAAGGGCGAGGTGGAGAAGGGATAGGCATAAAGCTGGCCATCCTTGGTCCAGAGCGCGGTCGCCTTTTCCGATACATCGGCAATGTCATAGCCTTCGGTGGCGGCGAAAGCGTCGGTCAGCGGCGCCAGGGCGCCGGAATTGACGAAGTCGGCGGCGGTGGTTTCCAGAATCCAGGCCAGGTCAGGCGGGTTGCCGCCGGCGATCTGGGTGGTCAGGGTCGTGGTATAGCTGTCGAAGGGCAGCGGCTCGAACGTGACCGAGACGTTGGGATGGGTCGCCTTGAAGCCTTCGGCGATCTCGTTGAACATGGCCAGATGCGCCTCGTTGGCGCTCCAGATGGTCATGCGCAGATTAACTGCGTCCTGCGCCCAGGCCGTGCCCGTGGCGGCGAGCCCGAGGACGATGCCGGCGATGGCCGCCGATGCCTTCAGATGATTGGTTTTCATTGGTTCCTCCTTGTTTTCGTCAGTAGCCACGCACGTCCGGCCAGCGGATTTCGATCCCCTCGGCATAGAGACGAGCCTGGAATTCAGTGAGCAGGCCGTCATCGGCCTGCACCTGGTGCGGCGTGAGCCCATTGTTGAGGCAGTGCGCGGCCAGAAGGCCGGCGACCTCACCCACATTCCACTCCACCGGATGCAGGCGGTAGCAGCCATTGGTGATGTGGGTGGTGCCCAGGTTCTTGCCGCCGGGCAGCAGGTTCTTCACCCGACGCGGCAGCAGGGCGCCGAGCGGAATTTCGAAGGGCGCCGATTCGACGTCAACGTAGTTGTCGCCGCCCGTCGAGGGGTGCAGGTCGATGCGGTACATGCCGATGCCGACGCTGTCGCGGTATTGCCGGGACAGGGCATTGCCATGCACGGCCATGGACACGTCCTGCTCGACAATGCGAGTGACCGGCAGGATGCGGCGGCTTTCGCGGATATAGGGCGCCATGGCCAGGCCATGGTCGGTGCCGGTGATGTCGCCACGCAGGCGCAGGCCGGGGAAGCCTACTCCACCATCAAGGCGCGGTGCTTCGGTCTGCAGCCAGTAGAAGACCGAGTAGGAAAGCTCCATCGCACCCTTGAGATGGGCCGCCTTTTCCGCCTCGGGAATATCAATGATGGTGCTTTCCATATAGTCGATCATCGGCCAGTTCACGAGGCAGATGTCCGAGCCATAGGCGCCGGGCACGAAGTTGCGACGGGCGGCGATACGGCGGAAGGTCCAGAGATTGCCGTCGCCCGGATTGCGGCGCTGGTCGGCATCGACCAATAGCGGATCGTCATCCGGGTTGGGGGTGAAGCTGCGCTCGGTGATCTCAAGCGTGCGCGGATGGGGCGCCTTGAAGCCGAGCAGCGGGCCACCCCAGAACTCCGGCTGATATTTGCGCCAGAAATCATAGTTGGCCGGCTTGTCGATCACCTGGTTGCCATCAACGTGATCGATGGCGAAGCAGAAGGAGACGGCCTGCACATTGCCGGGCTGCGCCACGGCGGGCGCGCTGGGTTCGCCGGTATCGGACTGGGCCTCGAAGCCCTTGGCATATTCGGTACCGGTCAGCGGCAGCAGGTCGCCCAGTTCGGTGGCGTCCACCATATAGGGTGCCGAGACGACGATGCGATCGCCGCTGTCGCGGTGCTGCAGCGTGATGGCGCGAACCACATCGCCATCCACATCGGCCGCGACCGGGCGGAAGGGTTGAAGCACTCGGAGTTGTCCGCCGCCGCGCCAGGGGGCCAGCATGGCTTCGATAACGGCGACACCGACGCGCGGCTCGGCGCAGAGGCGGCTCACCCAGCCCGCGCCGGGATTGAGATCGCCCCAAGCACGGCTTTCTGCCGTCAGCGGGTAGTGGTCGCGGTAATATTGGCGGATGTCGTTGCGCAGCTTGCGGTAGGAGCGGGTGACGCCGAATTGTTCGACCCAGGAATGCTCGTCGGGCGGTACGGCCTGGCTGGTGAGCTGCCCGCCCAGCCAGTCATATTCCTCGGTGAGGATGACGGTGCGGCCGGAGCGCAGCGCGCCCAGGGCCGCGGCGACGCCGCCCAGGCCGCCACCAACAACGAGGAGATCGGCGGAAAGTTCTTTGGTCATCTGGTCTTCTTGGTCTTGGGAGAGGGCGGGCCGAGGGTGTCGCCCTCGACCGGTTCGCAGGGCAGCAGAAGCTGTTCGACCGGCGTGTCGTCTTCGACGCGCCGCACCAGCATTTCGGTGGCGGCGCGGGCCATGGCCTCGCGCGGAATGGCGAAAGAGGTAAAGCGCCGACCAGGCTCATCGGCCCGGATATGATTGCCGAGCACGACGATGGAGAGATCGCCAGGCACCGACAGGCCACGCTGGCGGGCGACAGCTTCCACCCGCATGGCATCGGCCAGTTCGGTGAAGAAGACGCAGGTCGCGCCGGCACCGATCAGCACATCGAGCGTTTCGGCCGGCGGGCGATCGACGGCGAAAATGCCGGTGACGAGTTCGGCATCGCCAATGGCACGGCTGAAGCCATACCAGCGGTCGACTGTGGATTCGGCACCTTCGTTGAGGCCGACATAGGCAATGCGGCGATGGCCCAGGGCCCGCGCCCGCTCGACAAGCGCCGAGGTCGCGGGGGCATAGTCGCCGCCGACATAGGGGACGGGGCCGCCGGCATCGTCGCGGCGCCCCACCGCCACAAAGGGGAAGTCGCCAGCAACGAGGCGCGCCAGCTCGGTATTGTCGAACTTGCGGCCGAGGATGATGCAGCCATCGGCGAGGCGCAGCCGCACATTCTCGCCGAAAATCCGGCGCTGGCTGCCGGCACCGGTCAGCAGCAGCAAGTCATAGCCCAGCAGCTGTGCCGCCTCCTCGATGCCGAAGAGGAAGGGCGCGAAGAAATCGGCCTGCTCGGACGGAAAGGCCGGCTCGTAGGTGAAGACACCCAGGATGCGGTTGAGGCCCTTGACCATGCGGCGAGCCACCGGATCGGCGACATAGCCGGTTTCGCGGATGACCTTTTCGACCCGCTCGCGGGTTTCGGCAGGAATGCGAGCCTGGCTGGCCGGCGCGCCATTGAGCACCAGCGACACGGTCGCCTGACTGACCCCAGCCAGCTGCGCGATATCCTTCTGCCGTAACCGCCTGGCTGCCGCCATGCGCCCCTCCGCCTGCTAATACGTATTAGCTTGATAATGCGTATTAGCAATATCGTCGAGCCGGAGTCAAGGCGGGTGTGAAAGGTTCTAGTGGCCTTGTGACGAAGGCTAGCCGCGACCGACGAACGGCATTTGCGTGGCCATGAGCGTCATGGTCAGCACGTTTGCTTCCAGTGGCAGCGCGGCCATGTCGGCAACCGCCTTGCCGATCAGGGCGCTGTCAATAGTGGGCTCGACAGCGACTGAACCATCGGCCTGCAGCACACCGGAACTCATCTTGCGCGTCATGTCTGTGCCGGCATTGCCGATATCGATCTGGCC
>CBIGSA010000253.1:0-5188 GCA_966192215.1 uncultured Devosia sp.
ACCCGGCCCAGCTTGCCGATTTTGCGGCACAGGGCGTGGAGGTCCGGCGGCTCGATTTCGATGATGCCGGGTCTCTCGCCACTGGCTTTGCCGGCGTTGATCGTGCGCTCATCATCAGCACTGTCGCTCATAACCGCCGCGAACAGCAGGTGGCGGCGGTTGCCGCAGCCAAGTCGGCAGGTGTGCGCTATCTCGCCTATACGTCGGCGCCCCATGCCCGACCCAATGCCGACGCTGGCGGCATTGCCGACCATTACTGGACCGAGCAGGCCATTGCTGCCTCCGGGCTCGATTTCACCCTGCTGCGCAATCACATCTATGCCGACATGACGATCGTGGGCGCCACCTCGGCTCTCGCCAGCGGCCAGCTGTTCGACGCCACCAATGGCGGCGGCCGCAACTATGTCACCCGCGCTGACACCGCCCGCACCGCCGCCGGTGCTCTGCTCTCGGCCAAAGGCAAGGACATTGTCGATGTCACGGGCCCTGCCCCGGTCACGCAGGCCGAGGTGGCCGCGCTCTATACAAAGCTCACCGGCAAGCCCGTCGCCCGTATCGGCCTCAGCGGCGCAGAGTTGCAGGCGGGCCTCGAAGCCGCCGGCCTGCCGCCCTTCTATGCCGCGCTGCTCGTCGCCTTCGACCTTGATGCGGCTGCCGGCTACCACGCCATCACGACCGATGCCGTGGAACGCTATTCCGGTCGCAAACCGCAGATGCTGGCTGATTTCCTCGCGGAAAACAGGGCCGCGCTGAGCGCCTGAACGCGCTCGGCCCCGCGCTCCGGCGCGGGGCTGCAGCCCTCAGGACATTCTTGCAACAATCGGCCCCGAACGCCCGCGGTTACTGGACGCAATGGTGACAAACCCTTAGAAATCGCGCCAATTTGTCGCTGCATTCGCGGAGTCGGGGTCGCCGTGTCAGTTGGTTCGTTCTTCTCACGCCTGTGGGCGCGCTTTACCCACGATCGATCCATTGGCTTCGGCCTCGAATATATCGGCCTCACCACATTGCGCTATCCGCGCGCCGTGGCACTGGCCGTGCTGGCCTTTTCCATCCTCTGCTTCACGCAGATTCCCAAGGCCAATGTCGATGGCGACCTGCTACGGGTCTATGCCCATTCCGGCGAGCATTATGACGCCTATGAACACCTGTCGGAAACCTTCGGCACGTTCGAGAACGACATCTATGTCCTGGTCTCCTCCCCGCGCCTGACCGAGCCCGAAACGCTCGAGCGGGTGCGCGAGTTGGCCTTTGACCTCGAACTCAACGAATTCGCCGTGGGCACGATGTCGCCCTTCACCCTGCGCAAGCCCGACGGGCGGGGCGGCTCGGTGCCGGCAGTGCCCGAGGGTATGGACGACTTCGGCGAGGTTGCCATTGCCCTGAGCGACCTGCAGCAGAACGACCCGATGATGCGCAATCTCATCACGCCCGACCTCAGCGGCGTGGTGCTCATCATGTTCCCCAACCAGGAGATGACGCGCGGCGACGGCACCAAAAGGATGATCGCCTCGCTGCGCGATACCATCGCGCCCTATCAGGACGAGAACATCTCGATCGAGCTGACCGGCCCGCCGATCTGGACCTCGGAAATGCTCAATGCCGCCGTGGACGACCAAGTCAAGTTCACCGTCTGGGGCTTTGGCCTGGGCGCCGTGATCGCCCTGCTCGCCCTGCGCTCGCTGCCCGGCGCGCTGCTCGTCGCCGCCACGCCATTCCTGGCGGTGATGTGGTCGATGGGGATCATCCTGCTCTTTTTCGGCTCCTTCTCCTTCCTCACCATCATCGTGACCACGCTGGTGCTGGTCATCAGCTTTGCCGAGTCGATGTTCTTCATCTTCAACTGGCTGGCTTATTGGCGCGACGGCATGGAACCCAACAAGGCCGTGGACGCCACAGTCAAGCTGGTGGGGCCTGCCGCGGCACTGACCATGCTGACCACGCTCGTGAGCTTCGCCTCCCTGTGGCTCACGCCCGGCCAGGGCGTGCGGGAATTCTCCATTGCTGGCGCCATAGGCACCTTCCTGTTGTTCGTCTGCCTCATGACCTTCCTGCCGCTCATGCTGAAAGCGGCCATCCGCATGGGTTTCAAGGCCCCCAAACGCTCCAGCCTCGTACTGACCGCGCCGCTGCCGCTGGCCTGGTTCATCGCCAGCCGGTTCGGGCGGCTGCTGTCGGCGCTGGCCATTGTCGTCACCATCCTGCTCTTCATTCCCTATGGGCTCATCAAGCCGCATTTTTCCTTCGAGGATTTCGTCGCCAAGGATTCGACCGCGCTGACCGCGGCCGAAGAGATCGACGATGGCGTGGGCGGGGTGGCGCCGCTCTATATCCGCGTGCCGTTGCAGGACAAGGATCCCAATGTCACCCCGCGTGATTTCGAGACCATTCGCAAGGTTCACGAAATCCTCGAAAGCCACCTCGGGCAGAACAAGGTCATTTCGGCCGCGGCACTGACCAACTACACCGATAGCGGCTTTACCCGCGAAGAGGTGTTCGACGCGGTCGGTCCCTTCATGCGCAAGCGGTTCGTCACCGATGACGGCTCGCAGGCGCTGGTCACCGGCTTCATGCCAACCATCATCGATTCCGAGGATCTCAAGCTCTTGGTCGAGGATGTGACTGCCGAGATGCAGGCGGCCGGCATAGATGGTGCGGAGATCGGTGGCTTCCGCATCCTGACCACCTATGCCACCGACCAGATTGTCACCGGCCTGCAGCTCGACCTGACCCTGTCGGTGCTGGTCAATATCGGGCTGATCGGTTTTGCCTTCCAGTCTTTCCGGGTGGCCATGGCCTCGGCCATTCCCAATCTCTTTCCGGTCCTGGGCACCATTGCCTGGCTCTATCTCAGCGGCCAGGGCCTGCAGCTCACCACGGTCATCGCCCTCACCATCGCCTTCGGCATAGCGGTGGACGATACGGTGCATTTCCTGTCGCACTATCTGCATTCGCGCCGCGAGGAAAAACGGCCGCATCTGGAGGCGGTCAAGCACACGCTGGATCGCATTGGCGGGGCCATCGTCGCCACCACCATCATCCTGTGCTCGGGCGTGGTGATCGTCACCTTCTCCGAACTGCCGCAGGTGGCCTTGTTCGGCACGCTCTTCGTCTCGACGCTCGCCTTCGCCGTCATCGGCGACCTGTTCATCCTGCCGGCCCTGCTGGCGGCGGGCGGCAAGTTCTTCCAGCCGCTGGGCAAGATCAAGGTGCGCACTGCCGATCATGACGCGACCCCCGATGATCCGACCGGGGACACCGCGACAGGCGAAGGCGGCACCGAAGGCGGGCAGCCGCACACCGTGTAGCGAGCCCCGCTTGCGAGGCCATGCGGCGCCCGATTACATGGTTCGGCCTGATTCTGCCGCCTTCCCCCGAATCGGGGTTTGCAGGCTGGCATTTATCGGCAAGGTTGGGATGGAATCTGCCGGGGGGCATGGTTTCACTGGAGGCTTAGTGCAATGATCAATTTCGCATCCCTGTCGCGCGCCGCCGCGCTGGCGGGCCTGCTGGCCGTGTCCGGCGCCGCTCCGGCCCTTGCCGCACCGGCCGATGTCGCCCTGCTGCAATCCTATATCGGGGAATGGCGCGGGCGCGGCGTGCTGATCGGCGCCAATACCGAGACCGTGGTCTGCCGCATGTCGCTGACTCAGGGCAACCAGCAGAAGGTCAACTATAGCGGCCGCTGCACCCTGGCCGGCACGCAGCTTTCGGTGGCCGGCACCATGGCCTATGTCGAAGCCAGCCGGCGCTTCGAGGCGGCCATGAGCTCCAATGCCACCTTTACCGGCATTGCCGTGGGCCAGAAGCGCGGCAATGGCCTCATCTTCAATCTGCGCGAGCGTGACAAGGACGAAGAGGGCAAGGATCTCAACATTTCGGCCCAGATCACCCTCAATGGCGACGCCATCGATGTGGTGTTCGAGGTCGTCTATGTCGAAAGCGGCGACAGCCTGCGCGCCGAGGTGCCGTTCGCGCGGTAGGCCGGCTGATCGCCCGATTTGTTTTCAATGTCAGTCCCTTGCGGCTGAGGAAGTCTTAACCAGCGCTGCGCTAGGGTCCGGAGGCTATCCCGGAGCGCCCAATTGCGCAGCCTTGCCGTGAACCATTCCGATTTCGCGCCTCCCGCAAGCGACGCCGTCGGTGCGCGCCTGCAGCGGCTCTGCGGATTGCTCGGCATTGCCGGCGCGCGGATGCTGGTCCTTGCCGATAACGGCAACCGGGTTCTTGCCACTGCCGGCCCTGATGGTCCCGACCTTGATGCGCTCGAAGCTCGCGCCTCTGTCGCCACCCAGCCACTGGTTCTTGCCGATGCCGGCCCGGGGTTCTATGCCGGCATCGTATTGCCGCCCGAGCTCGACCGGCCGGCACGCCTGCTAAGCCTGTTCGATCCGCGCCCGCGTAGCCCCATGATGGCCACGACCATCGCCGCGCTGGCCGGGGATGTGCTGGCCCAGGCCATGATCGAGCGGCAGCGCCGCCAGATCGCCGCGCAGGCACTGACCATTGCGGACTATGCCGCGCTCGAGGAGCAGCGCCGGAGCCTCTTCGACCGCGCCTCCGCCACGGCCCGTATCGGTGTCTGGCAGTGTAATCTCAGCGACAACAGCCTGCTATGGACCAATGGTGTCTATGACCTGTTCGAGATCCCGCGCAACACGCCGGTCACCCGCGCGCTGGCGCTGACGCTCTATACCGAAGCCTCGCGGCTCGAAATGGAGGCGGCCCGCGCCAGGGCTATTGCCACCTGCTCGGATTTCTCGCTCGACTGCGAGATCGTCACGACCACGGGCAAGCGTCGCTGGATGCGGCTGACCGGGGCGGTCGAGAGCCGCGACGGCGTGGCGCACCGCATTTTCGGCATGAAGCAGGACATTACCGAAGAAAAGCTGCTGGCCGACCGCACGCGCTATCTCGCCGAATTCGACGTGATGACGGGCCTCGCCAATCGCAGCCGATTCCAGGCGCATCTGGCCGCACTCGATGAAGGTCGCAAGCAGATCGGGGCCATGCTGTTGGTCGATCTCGATGGCTTCAAGCAGGTCAACGACACGCATGGCCACGCCATGGGCGACGAATGCCTCAAGGAAACCGCGATCAGGCTGGTGGAATGCTGCGGCGGCGCGGATCTCGTGGCCCGCATCGGCGGCGACGAATTCGCCGTCCTGCTTCGTGAAGGCATGAGCCC
>CBIGSA010000254.1:0-5160 GCA_966192215.1 uncultured Devosia sp.
GGCAGGGCATGACGCTAAATTCTTGGTGATGAGCGACCTGCATGTGATGCCCGAGGGCGAACTCTCGGTCACGCTCGATACAGGGGCAAGGCTGGAACAGGCCGTCGAGGCCGTTATCGACCGCTATGGCAAGGCCGATTTCTGCATCCTGGCCGGCGACCTGGCCGATACGGGCGATCCGGCCGCCTACCGGCGCCTGCAGTCGATCATCGCCCGCCTGCCCATCCCGGTGCATATCACCTTGGGCAATCACGACGACCGCCCCGCCTTCCTCTCTGTCTTCGGCAACGGCTTCATTGGCGAAACCGGCAAGGTCGACAAGGTCATCGATATCAAGGGCCATCGCATTGTCCTGCTCGATTCCTCCGAGCCCGGCCGCGTCGATGGCGTGCTGAGCCAGGCCCAGATCGCCTGGCTTCACGCGCGCCTGGCTGAAGCCACCGATCGGCCGGTCATCGTGATCCTGCATCACAATGCCAATGCCCTGCATATCGAATCGGACAATATCCGCATTCTCGAGCCGGACGCCTTCATCGCCGCACTCAAGACCCATCCCGATATCCGCCAGGTCATTGCCGGCCATGTCCACCTGACCTCGACCGCCACCTGGCGCGGCCTGCCTTTCACCACCCTCTCGGGCAACCACTATTCCTGCAGCGTCGACCAGCCTCACGTGCCCATGCGCCGCCTCACTGGCCCCGGCCAGATGGCCTTCGTCATCGCCGACGCCGACAGCACCACCGTGCTCTTCGACGACTATATCGACGGCAACAAAGAGATTGTGTGGGGGAACTGATCGAGAAGTTCTTGAAAAGAGCATGGGACTCAAGCGTAGCCTAGGTAGGCACTGTAGAGACCCCTATGCAAACTGATCAAGAATTCCAGAATCCATTTTCGAACATCTGTAGGGATGCAATACGTCCCTTTGTACCGACGGAAGTACCAGATGAGTTGTTTCACTATACAAGCACGATTGGCTTTAAAGGCATCATCGAAAACGACACCTTGTGGTTTAGTGATTGCGCATACCTCAATGACGGTTCCGAGGTACGCTGGGGCGCGGGGGTATTGGGGCGCGCAGCAGGCGAACTCGCTGGCCGCGTGCCGGAGTCGGACCAAAAGCTAATTGAACGGGTAGTTGGTCGGATCGAGCAAATTACCATGCTCAATCGGTCTGCCATTTTTAGTCTGTCTGCCCGAGGCAATCTGCTAAATCAGTGGCGTGACTATGGAAAAGATGTGGTTGCCTATTCCATAGGGCTGGACGCCAAGCGTCTGCACATGACTCCCGACTACAACTTTTCGCCAATACTAATGAAAGTCATCTATGACCCCGACGATCAATTGGCTGTTGCAAGAAACATTGTGTCCGGTCTCTACCAAGTTGCCGGTGCACTTGATTCAAATATCCGCAACGATGCGAAGCATGTTGATTTCCTTGTAGAGGCGGCAGCACATGAAGCTTCCCTGTGTGTGCACATGCTCAAGAACCCAGCCTTTGAAGCTGAGGAAGAGTGGCGCCTATGCCTAGAGTGCGCGACAATCTTTCAAATCGGGATTCCGCTACAATTTCGGGCTGGCGGAATGGGACTGACACCTTATTTCGAGTTTCACCCCAAAGTGGCTGGAGAAAAATTGCCCGTTACCAGCGCCATGGCCGGGCCTTCTCCAGACCCTGATATGGCAATGCACGCGCTGCGCGCTTTTTTGGAACATCATGGATACGATGGAGTGAGGCTATCAGCCTCTACAATTCCAATCCGTTGAAGCTCCCCACCAGCCTCTCGGATCAAGATAAGGGAAATGGTGGGAGTAACAAGGATTGAACTTGTGACCCTTCGCGTGTGAAGCGAATGCTCTCCCGCTGAGCTATACTCCCACTCCGCCTAGAGGCGGCCGGAAAGAGATGGTGGGCGTAACAAGGATCGAACTTGTGACCCCTACGATGTCAACGTAGTGCTCTCCCGCTGAGCTATACGCCCATCTCTCCGGGCTGGAGGGCCGAAGCCGTTCCAGTGGCGCGGATAGACCATAAAACGCTGGCGGGGGTCAAGAGGGTAATCGAAGCTCACGACGTTGTGGAAACTCGGTGGACCAACCACGATGTCATCCCGGCGCAGGCCGGGATCCATCTCGAGATCGGTCCGCGGCCGCAAGGTGGCTCGCCAAGCCATCGAGTTCAGTCATGCACATCTGGGGATGGATCCCGGGTCAAGCCCGGGATGACACCGTGCTTGTTGCAAATGCGTTGGCTTCACGCCGCCAGCAGCCGCTCGACTTCGTTCACAAGATCCTTGAGATGGAACGGCTTTGACAGCACCGAGGCATCCTTGGGCGCGTCGCTGTCCGGGTTCAGCGCCACGGCGGCGAAGCCGGTGATGAACATCACCTTGAGGTCCGGGTCCAGCTCGGTGGCGCGCCGTGCCAGCTCGATACCGTCCATTTCCGGCATCACGATATCGCTCAGCAGCAGCGAGAAGGGCTCCTCGCGCAACCGTTCATAGGCCGAAAGCCCGTTATCGAACGACACGACCTCATAGCCCGCGTTCTTGAGCGCGCGCGTCAGGAACTGGCGCATGTCGTTGTCGTCTTCCGCGAGCAGGATTCGCTTCATCGGGGGCTCCGGCCGGTGTGCTTGGTGAGTCGGACTATATAGCGCGATGTTTAAGCGAAGTTTGCCTCCATGCAACCGCAACCCGGCTTCCCGCGCATTTTTGCGACAATCTGGACAAGTCCGGTGCAAAGGGCGACACTGATTGGGCAAATCACTGGTGGCGCCCCTGGCCGGGCGCCTGTTGGGGGAGGCATCGTGCGGTCCGACTACTGGGATCAGCCTGCATTTGAAACCATCCGGCCGCGCCGGCTGGTGACGCCTTTGGTGTTCAATTCGCCTCATTCCGGCCGGGTCTATCCCGAGCGGTTCCTGGCCATGACCCGGCTCGATCACCTCTCGATCCGCCAGTCCGAGGATGCCTGGGTCGACGAGCTCTTCGCCCGTGCGCCCCATCTGGGCGCCCCATTGCTGCGGGCCCATTTCCCGCGCGCCTATCTCGATGTGAACCGCGAACCCTGGGAACTCGACCCCACAATGTTCGTCGAACCCCTGTCGGATCGCTTCAACACCACCTCGCCCCGCGTCGCCGCCGGGCTGGGCACGCTGGCCCGTGTCGTGGCCGAGAACAAGCCCATCTATCGCGACCGCTTGACGCTGGACGATGCCCGCATGCGCATCGAGGGCATCTATCACCCCTACCATGCGGCTTTGCAGAAGCTGCTCAGCGAAGCCATCTCCGCCTTCGGCGTGGCCCTCCTGATCGATTGCCATTCCATGCCGCGCATCACCCGCGCCAACGACAAGGCCGCGCCCGACATCGTGCTGGGCGACCGCTATGGGACTACCTGCGCCCCGGGCCTGGTCGATCTGGCCGAAACCATCTTTTCCAGCGCCGGACTCCGGGTGGCCCGCAACCGCCCCTATGCCGGCGGCTTCGCCACCCGCACCTATGGCCGCCCCCAGCATGGCGTGCACGCTTTGCAGATCGAGATCAGCCGCCACCTCTATATGAACGAGGTGACCCTGGCCAAGAATGCCGATTTCGACGCTATCCGCGCTTTGGTCGAACGCCTGATCTTCGCCCTGATCGGCCTCGACCTCGTCTCCCTCGTCGGCAGCGCCCCGGCACTCGACAAGGAGGCCGCGGAATAGACGAAAATATTCGCCGCCGCCGGCCGATATTTTCGTTTACCTCTGACCGATATTTTCGTTCCTTCCACCTCGTGATAGGACCACGCCACTCTCAATAGACCTCATGGTGAGGTGCGCTTCTTCAGCGCCTCGAACCACGAGGTCGTGGCACGGACCCGCCCATGACAATCGATCTCGCCAAAGTCGAAGCCACGCTCCTCGCGGCCGCCGAGGTCGCCGCGGCGCATACACTCCCGCTCTTCCGCACCCAGCTGGCCATCGACAACAAATTCGCCGTGGGCTTCGATCCGGTCACCGAGGCCGATCGCGGTGCCGAAACCCTCATTCGCGCCGTCATTGCCGAGAATTTCCCCGATCACGCCGTCATCGGCGAGGAATGGGGCAATTCGGGCACCGGCGAATACACCTGGATCATCGATCCGGTCGACGGCACCCGCGCCTTCATTTCGGGTGCTCCCGTCTGGGGCACGTTGATTGGTTTCGCCCATGATGGCGTGGCCATAGCGGGCCTGATGAGCCAGCCCTTTATCGGGGAAACCTTCCTCGCCGTTCCCGGTCAAGCCAGCTACCGCCGCGGCGATGTCACCACGTCCATCCGCACCAGCGGCCAAACCGACCTGGCGGCTTCTCGTGTCTTCACCACCACGCCGTCCCTGTTCAACACGCCCGAACTGGCCGCCAAATGGCGCGCCGTGGAGGGGGCTACGCGCCTCCAGCGCTTCGGCATGGATTGCTACGGCTATGCCCTGCTCGCTGCCGGCCATGCCGACCTGGTCATCGAGCCCCATCTCAATACCTACGACATCGCCGCCCTGATCCCCATCATCCGCCAGGCCGGTGGCGCCATCGCCTGCTGGGATGGCAGCGAACCCACCGGCGGCGGCAATGTCGTCGCGGCAGCAACACCCCAACTGCTGGAAAAGGCCCTGGCGCTGGTCAATGCCTCGTAAGGCGGGCACCCACGCCCACCCCACCCGCGATGTAACCCCGGCCTTGAGCCGGCGCCCATCCCGGGATCGCGCCACGGCGCAGGGCGGATCGAACGACCACTGCGCGAGGCGGAACGATCTTGATGGATCCCCGCTTTCGCGGGGATGACGTCGAGAGTTGATGAGGCACCATTTGGCCTCAAGGTGCACCCCTCACACCACCCACTTGAACCTGGAGGGCGTGGCGCTAGACACTCTGCTCGGTAATAAACGCATCAAAGGCCGCAAACACCTGCCCGCGGATCGTGTCCGTTTCCATAAACAGCTCATGCCGCGCGCCGGCGACCACCATATGCCGCCCGGTGCGCAGGCGCAGGCCCAGTTGCTCGGTGGCCGGGGTCGACACCACCTCGTCCCGCGCCGCCGCCAGCATCAGCAGCGGCACCTTGATGCGGCCGGGGAAATCGTCCCGTGCCGCTTCGGCCATGGCGCCAAAGGCCGAAGCCGCCCAGCGCACCGTGGGCC
>CBIGSA010000255.1:0-5137 GCA_966192215.1 uncultured Devosia sp.
GCGCCCCCGCCCCCCCCGGTGGGCTGGTGTGGGTTTTGAGTTTCCGGCACCCCTCTTGGTGAGGGGCGCGTTCTCCACCACCCTCGAACCACGAGGGCGTGGCAATTGAGTGAGGACTGTCCTTGACCACTCCCGATTACGGCTCGATCATCATTCGCGGCGCCCGCGAGAACAATCTGAAGAACGTCTCGCTCGATATTCCCAAGCGCAAGATCAGCGTCTTCACCGGGGTGTCGGGCTCGGGCAAGTCCTCGCTGGTCTTCGGCACGATCGCGGCGGAAAGCCAGCGGCTGATCAACGAGACCTATCCCAGCTTCGTGCAGCAATTCATGCCGCGCTACGGACAGCCCGATGCCGACCAGCTCGAAAACATCTCGGCCGCCATCATCGTCGACCAGCAGAGGCTGGGCGGCAATTCCCGCTCGACCGTCGCCACGGTGACCGACGCGGCGCAGATGCTGCGCGTGCTGTTCTCGCGCCTGGCCGAGCCGAAACTGGGCCCGCCCAGCCTTTATTCCTACAACGATCCGCGCGGCATGTGCCCCGATTGCGAGGGCATCGGCCAGGTGGCGGCCATGGACATGGCGGCAGTGATCGACGAGAGCAAATCCCTCAACGAGGGTGCCCTGCTGCCCAAGGATTTCGCCGTCGATACCTGGTATTGGGAAATCTACAAGAATTCCGGCCTGTTCGACATGGACAAGCCGATCAGCAAATACACCGCCGAGGAGCGGGAAAATCTGCTGCACCTCGACGATGGCCGCAAGATCAAGGTCGGCAAGATCGGCCTGACCTATGAGGGTGTCGTCGCCAAGCTCAAGAAGGGCCTGGGCTCCAAGGACCCCGAAAGCCTGCAGCCCCATGTGCTGCGCGAATATGAGAAGATTTTCACCCGCGCCACCTGCCCGGCCTGCCACGGCACCCGTCTCAACCAGAATGCGCTGGCCAGCAAGGTCAATGGCAAGAATATCGCCGAACTTTCCGCCATGCAGGTGAGCGAGCTGGCGGTTTTCGTGCGCCAGATCGAAGCGCCGCAGGTCGGCCCCATGCTCGAGGCCCTGGCCTTGCGGCTGGAAAATCTCGTCACCATTGGCCTTGGCTATCTGAGCTTGGACCGCGAAAGCTCGACCCTGTCGGGCGGCGAAAGCCAGCGGGTCAAGATGGTCCGCCATCTGGGCAGCTCGCTGACCGACCTCACCTATGTCTTCGACGAACCCTCGGTGGGCCTCCACCCGCATGATGTCGGCCGCCTCGCCGGGCTGATGCAGCAGCTTCGCGACAAGGGCAATACCGTGCTCATCGTCGAGCACAAGCCCGACATGATCGCCATTGCCGACCATGTGGTGGATATGGGGCCGCGCGCCGGCAGCAAGGGCGGCGAGGTGGTCTATGAGGGCGACTATGCGGGCCTTTTGACCTCGGGCACGCTGACCGGCAACCACATGAAAAAGCACCAGCCCATCAAGGAAAAGGTGCGCGACGCCACGGGCGAACTCAAGATCGCGGGGGCGAAGCTCAACAACCTCAGGGATGTCTCGGTCTCCATCCCCATGGGCGTGCTGACGGCGGTTTCCGGCGTCGCCGGTTCGGGCAAGTCCAGCCTCATCCAGGGCTGCCTGCCCCAGGCCTATCCGGATACCATCATCATCGACCAGAACCTGGCCCGCGGCTCGCGGCGGTCCAACACCGCCACCTATACCGGCATTCTCGACGCCGTCCGCAAGGCCTTCGCCAAGGCAAACGACGTGGAAGCCTCGCTCTTCTCCGCCAATTCCAAGGGCGCCTGCCCCGACTGCAACGGGCTGGGCGTCATCTATACCGATCTCGCCCATCTCGACCCCATGATCACCACCTGCGAGACCTGCGAGGGCAAACGCTTCCTCCCCGAAGTGCTGGCCCATCACCTGCGCGGCAAGTCGATCGCCGATGTTTACGAGATGAGCATTTCCGACGCGGTGGGTTTCTTCACCGAACCCGCCATCGCCAAGATCCTCAAGGGCCTCGATGATGTGGGCCTGGGCTATCTCACCCTGGGCCAGCCGCTCTCGACCCTGTCGGGCGGCGAACGCCAGCGCCTGAAACTGGCCGCCGAACTGGGCAAGAAGGGCAATATCTATGTGCTCGACGAACCCACGACGGGCCTGCATATGAACGACGTCGATACGCTGATCGGGTTGTTCGACCGACTGGTCGATGCCGGCTCCAGCGTGATCGTCATCGAGCATAATCTCGATGTGATCTCGCGGGCGGACTGGGTCATCGATCTCGGCCCAGGTGCCGGTCAGGATGGCGGCACGATCCAGTTCGAGGGCGTGCCGGCGGACCTCGCCAAGGCGACGCATTCACTGACGGGGCAACACCTGGCGGCGCGTTTCTAGCGCTTAGTTCTTCAGGTCGTCTTCGACGTCGGTGTCTGGCCGGTCGCCGCCATCGGCCTGCTCCTCATGCCAGTTGCCCTTGCTGTCCTGGTACTGAATTGCCTCGTCCCTGCCGCCGACCTGCTGGCGCCGGGCCGCCGCCTCGGCGGCTTCGTGCGCCGCCCGATGGGTCGGGAAGGTCTCGGAAAACACGTCACCCACCTTGTAGGCGAAGCCGCCATCATGTTCGACGATGTCATAGGTTACGTGGGCCATGGGAAGTCTCCTTGCCAGTGTTAACCGGTCAGCGCGCCTGAAGTTGCGCTTGCTTTGTGCTTGCCTCGTCCTACATGCTTAGCACATTCCGGAGCCAGGCGCTTGACCGACCCATTCCCCGCTGCCCGCACCGCTCTCAAGCTCGATATCGTCGTCATCGGCGCCGGCCAGGCAGGGCTCAGCTCCGCCTACCACCTCAAGCAACTCGGCCTCGCGCCCCGCCGCGATTTACAGGTGCTCGACCCGGCGCCACCACCCGGCGGCGCCAGGCAGTATCGCTGGCCGTCGCTCACCCTCTCCACCGTCAATCGCGTGCATGACCTGCCGGGCATGAGCTTCGCCGACAGCGCCGGGGGCGATGCCAGCGTCATGGCCTCAGTGGCCGTGCCGCATTATTTCGCCGCCTATGAGGAGCGCTTCGGCCTCAACGTGCTGCGTCCGGCCACAGTGAGCGTGGTCTGCGACCGGGGCGAGCGGCTGCGGGTCGAAAGCGATCGCGGCGTCTTTTCGGTGCGCGGCCTCATCAATGCCACGGGAACGTGGGAGAAGCCCTATATTCCGGACTATCCCGGCCGTGAGAGCTTCACCGGCCGCCAGATCCACACCCAGCAATTCCACAAGGCCGAGGATTTCGCGGGCCAGCATGTGCTGGTCGTGGGCGGCGGCATCTCCGCCATCCAGCTCCTTGACCAGATTTCGCTGGTGACGCGGACCACCTGGGTTACCCGCACCCCGCCGCGCTTCCGCACCGGGCCCTTCGACGAGGAAGCCGGCCGCGCCGCGGTCAAGCTGGTGGAAGAACGCGTCCGCGCCGGCCTGCCGCCCAATTCGGTCGTCTCGGTCACCGGCCTGCCCATGACCCCGGCGATAGAGGCCATGCGCGAGCGGGGCGTGCTGCAGCGGCAGGACATGTTCTCCGAGATCACCCCGACGGGCGTGCGCTGGGCCGATGGCCGCATGCTCGATGTCGATGTGATCCTCTGGTGCACTGGATTCCGCTCGGCGCTCGATCACCTGGCGCCGCTGCAACTGCGCGAGGAAAGCGGCGGCATCACCATGACCGGGAGGCTGGCGACGCAGGTGGCCCGCGATCCGCGCGTGCACCTGGTGGGCTATGGGCCATCGGCATCGACCATCGGGGCGAATAGGGCAGGGGCCGTGGCGGCGCGGGAATTGACGAGGTTTCTGGGAATGAAGGCGTCGCGTTAGCGGAGGCACACCTCCACCCTCATTCCCTCCCTACAAGGGGAGGGAATCCTGCTCGGCCTTTGCGGATCGATTGGAACACTAACCGACCCTCCATCGTCTCCCTCCCCCTTGTGGGGAGGGGATCAAGGGTGGGGGTGGGTTGGCCAGGATTTCGGGGGTATCCTCTCGGCAAAAGAATCGAGGCCAAACCCATGAAGACCTACACCCTCCCCCATACCAGCCACACCGTCTCCAGCGTCGTCCTTGGCCTCATGCGCATTGCGAAAATGAGCGATGCGGAGATCGCCACCCTGTTCGGCACGGCGCGCGATGCTGGCATCACCGTGTTCGACCATGCCGATATCTATGGCGGGGAGCGCCATCGCTGCGAGCAGCGCTTCGGCGAGGCCGTGCGCCTGACGCCGGCCGAGCGCGACGCCATCGTCATCCAGTCCAAGGTGGGCATCCGCAAGGGATATTTCGATTTCTCGAAACAGCACATCCTGACGACGGTCGATGAATCGCTGGCCGCTTTGCGCACCGATTATCTCGACCTGCTGCTGCTCCACCGGCCCGATACGCTGGTCGAGCCCGAAGAGGTGGCCGAGGCCTTCGAACAATTGGTGGCGGCGGGCAAGGTGCGCCATTTCGGCGTCTCCAACCACACGCCGGGCCAGATCGAACTGCTCAAGAGCGCGGTGAAACAGCCGCTCGTGGCCAATCAGGTGCAGCTCTCCATCACCCATGCGCCGCTCTTCGCGCAGGGCGTGGCGGCCAATATGGCCGGGCTCGAGCAATCGGTGTCGCGTGACATCGGCCTGCTCGATTATTCGCGCCTCAACAATATGATGCTGCAGGCCTGGTCGCCCTTCCAGAAGGGCTTTTTCGATGGCGTCTTCCTCGGCGACCGCGAGAATTTCGCCGAACTCAACGACGCCATCGACGCCCTGGCCAAGCAATATGGCGTGACGCCGACAGGCATTGCCGTGGCGTGGATCACCAGGCACCCGGCCAATATCCAGGTCGTGCTCGGCACTACCAATCCGGGACGCGTGAAGGACTCGGCCGCCGGCTCCGACGTGACCCTGACCCGCGAGGAATGGTACCGCCTGTTCCGCGCCTCAGGGCATGTTTTGCCTTAATTGGATACGGGATTATCGGCTCCTGCCCGTCACCTCTCCCCTGAGGGGAGAGGTCGACCCGAAGGGTCGGGTGAGGGGTTCAGCGCTGCGGATGGCGCGCGGCTGCCCACCAGTACTGAACCCCGCACCCCACCCTCGCCCCGCAGGGGGGAGGGGGCCCACCCGCCACCGAAC
>CBIGSA010000256.1:0-5132 GCA_966192215.1 uncultured Devosia sp.
CCTTGACGGCGCGGAACGACTTGGAGAGGCCACTGACGGAGAGGACGGGATCGATATTCATGCATTCTCCTCCAGCGGGTGCCAGCAGCGGGCATCGGTGCGGCCATGCCGTTCGAGCGCCGGGCGCGTCTGGCATCGGGCATCGGCGCGTGCGCAGCGCGGGGCAAAGCGGCAGCCCTCGGGCCATTGCCCTACCGGCGGCACGGTGCCGAGAATCGGCGTCAGGCGGGTACGGCCATCGTCATGGGCCGGCACGGCATCGATCAGCCCACGCGCATAGGGATGTGCCGGAGCACGCACCACATCATCGCTCAGCCCGCGCTCGACTACATCGCCGGCATACATGACCACGGCGCGCTCGCAGAAATCGCCCACCACTTCGAGATCGTGGGTGATGAAGAGCATGGCGAGGTTCAACTCGCGCCGCATGTCATCGAGCAGGTCGAGCACTTGCGCCTGGATGGTCACGTCGAGCGCAGTGGTCGGCTCGTCGGCGATGATCAATGACGGGCCGCAGGAAATCGCGAGCGCGATCATCACGCGCTGGCGCATGCCGCCCGAAAGCTCGTGGACATAGCCCTTGAGAATGTCGCGGGCGCGGGGAATGCCAACCCGGTCGAGCAGCTCGGCGGCGCGGTTGGTGGCTTCGGCCTGGCTCAAGCCCAGATTGTGCTTGAGCGTATCGGTCATCTGCCGGCCGATACTGAGCGTCGGATGCAGCGCCGTCATCGGCTCCTGGAAGATGAATCCCATGTGCCGCCCGCACAGCTTGCGACGGTCTTTGGGCGAAAGGCCCGAGATGACTTTGCCATTGAGGGTAATCGTGCCGGCAATGACGGCGTTGTCAGGAGCGATGCCCATGATGGCCGAAGCGGTGATCGACTTGCCGCAACCGCTCTCCCCCACCAACGCCACCGCCTCACCCTCGCGAATAGAGAAGGAAACATCGGTGACAATGGGCAGCAAGCCGTCGGCATTGCGCAGGGAAAGTCCAAGATTCTCCACGGCAAGCACGGTGCGGCGTTCGGGTTGCGGCGACACAAGGTCGACCGCGTGCGGAGCGATATGCGCGGTCATTGGTAGCGGATACGGGGGTCAAGGATGGCATAGACGAGGTCGATGGCAAGGTTCAGCACCGCCAGGACCAGCGAAATCGTGAGCACCCCGCCTTCGACCAGCGGATAGTCCCGCCGGCCCACCGCCTCGACCAGCATTCGGCCAAGGCCAGGCAGGGCGAAGATGATCTCGATGGTCACGGCGCCGCCCAGCATGTAGCCGGCCGAAAGCCCCGCGACTGTGATCACCGGCATGGCAGCAGTGCGCATGGCATAACGGCCGATGACGGTGCTTTCGGGCAAGCCCTGAGCTCGGGCCGTGGTGATATAGGGCTCGTTGAGCACATCGAGCATGGACGAACGCATCATGCGCGTCATCAGGGCCGATTGGCGTACGCCAAGCGCCAGAGCCGGCAGAAAGATAGTGGCGCCGAAGGCGATCAGCCCGGCCGAAGGCGGGTTGTAGCCGGCCACCGGGAACCAGCGCAGGGTGACTGCAAACAGGAAGATCAGCAGCAGCGCGAACCAGAATTCGGGCAGCGATATGCCCAGCACTGCCGTGGTCACGACGCCTCGGTCGATCGGCTTGTTGCGGTTCATGGCTGAGAGCAGCCCCATGCTGACGCCGATGAGTACGGCCAAAGCCAACGCCACAACGGTCAGCAGGATGGTCACCCCGGCATAGCGCGGGATGATCTGCATGACCGGTTCACGGAAGAAAATGGAATTGCCCAGGTCGAGCGTCACGATGCCCTTGAGCCAGAGCAGGAACTGCACCCAGATCGGCTGGTCGAGCCCCAGTTGCGTCCGCAAGGCGGCGATCTGTTCGGCCGTGGCCTGGTCACCCAGCATCATGCCGGCCGGATCCCCGGGCGACAGGCGCAGCAGCAGAAAGACCAGGATCAGCGGCACGAAGATCGTGGGCAGGATCAGCAGAAACCGTTTTCCAAGATAGCGCAGCATGTCAGCGCCTCCGTGCCAGGCGCGGATCGAGAATGTCGCGCAGACTGTCGCCCAGCAGGTTCAGGGCAAGAATGGTGAGCATCAGCGCCAGGCCGGGGAACAGCACGATCCAGGGCGCCTGAGCGATATAGTTACGCGCCTCGGTCAGGGCATTGCCCCAGCTCAGCTCCTTGGGGCCGATACCGACGCCGATGAAGCTCAGGCCCGCCTCGCCCAGCACGGCGGCGGAGAAGATGAAGGAAGCCTGCACCAGAATCGGCGAGCTGACGGCGGGCAGAATGTAGCGGGTGAAGAGGCGCAGCGTGGGCACGCCGACCGAGCGTGCCGCCTCGATCATCTGCAATTCTCGCACCACCAGAACCTGGCCACGGACGATGCGCAAAGAGGGGGCGATGAGGACGATGGAAAGCGACGTGATGACCGTGGTCATGGATGGACCCATGATGCCGGCGGCGGCGGTGGCCAGCACGATGCCGGGAAAGGCCATTAGCCCGTCAACCAGGCGCATCAGCACCACATCGACCTGCCGATAGAAGCCGGAAATCGCGCCCAGCACCACGGCGATGGACATGGAAATGGCGGTCACGACAAGGCCGACGAAGAGCGATGTGCGGCCGCCATGGAGCACCATCTTGAACATATCGCGGCCCAGATTGTCGGTGCCGAAGAAGTGCTCGGCGCCGGGAGGTATGAAACGGTCGGCAGGGCTGACGCGCAGCGGATTTCCCGGCGCCAGGAGCGGTGCGAGCACAGCGCTCAAGGTCAGGATCGCCAGCATGACGATGGACGCCATGGCCGTGGGATTGGCCAGCAGCCTTTGCCAGACCGTCTTGTTGGTGGTGACGAAGGCCTCTTCGTCACCACCGGACAGGCGGTCGGGAGATGTCGCCTGGGTAAGGGTCATCGCTCAGCTCTGCGGAGGCGGCGCGACATTGTAGTAGTCGCCGGCGCGCGACGGAATGCGGGCCGGGTTCCCCACACCCTTGCGGATGCCATACATGTTCGCCTCGGTGCCGAACTTGATGAAGGGGAACTGGTCATAGGCCAGAGTGTGGAGCTTTTCGAAGATCGCCTTGCGCTCGTCGGGGTCGATAGTGGTCGCGATCTGCTGCATCAGTTCCATCTTTTCCGGGTCTTCCCAGAACCCAGGGTAGCTGGCGTTGAAATAGGCGATCGAAGTCGGATCAACATAGGTGGGCAGGAAGCTCGAAAAGGCATCCATGGCGGTGGCGTCGGCGCGGGCCTGGATATAGTTGGCCATCGGCGATTCCACGATTTCGACATTGATCCCGTATTCCTCCAGCTGCTGGGAAGCGGTGATCGCAGTCAGGAAATGCTTCTGATACTGCTCGGACGCCACCAGCCAGCGGATCGGCTCGCCATTGTAGTTCGAGGCGGCCAGATATTCCTTCACCTTGTCCGGATTGGGGGTGCCGAAGCCTTCAGGGACCCCAGCCGTGGTGTACCAGAACGAATTCGGATCAGGGATCCAACTGGGATCGAGCGTATAGAATTCGGGATTGCCCACCGAAGCGAGCATGATCGGTTCCATCTCCAGCGCGTAGTAGATGGCACGGCGCAGGTTGATGTCGGCAGCTACGCCTTCCTTGGTGTTGAACACCACGGTCAGCGACTGGTTATTGGGCACGACCACTGCTTCTGTATTGGGATCGTTCTGCAGCGCATCGTAGAAGTCGCTCGGCAGCTCGCCCGCAATGTCGATCTCGCCCGTAATCAGCGAGTCGCGGCGCACCGAGGCTTCTGGCATCAGGCGGAACACGATCTGGTCGGCATAGGCATGCTTCATCCCCGAGGCGCTCGAGCTGGGCTCGCTGCGCGAGGCATAGTCATCCCAGCGGGTCATTGTGACGCCTTGGTCGGGCTGGTATTCGGTGAGCGTGTAGGGCCCGGTGCAGTCGAGGCCACGGGTGGCTTCGGTAGGCGAGGCACCTTCCAGCGACGCGGTCGACATGATCACCGCCTGCGATCCGGCCAGCAGGCCGGGCACGATCGGCGAGGGCGCGGGCAGTTCGAACACCACGGTCTTGTTGTCAGGTGCGGTGATGGCGGACACCGCGCCCTTGAAGGCGGCGCCGATGCCGGCTGATTCTCGGAAGCGCTCCAGCGAGGCCACGACATCGGCCGAGGTCAGCGCGGCGCCAGAATGGAATTTGAGCCCATCGCGCAAGGTGACGGTCAGCGTCTTGCCGTCTTCGCTATAGGCGAAGCTGTCGGCCAGCATGGGCTGCGGTGTCCAGCTTTCATCGAGCGCGAACAGACCTTCGCAAACGACGCCGGCGGTGGCCCAGTTGACGCCGAAAGTCGTCACGACCGGATCGGGCGACGGCGCCATCTGCGAAATGGCGACCCGCAAGGTGCCGCCCTGCGGAAAATCTTGGGCCAGCACGGGTTGGGCCGCGACGGTGGCCAACGATGTTCCAACCAGCAATGCTCGTCGCATGACTGTATCGAGCTTCATTTCTTCCTCCCTGATGCCCTTAGCGGGCGGTTTGCAGCGCCGGTTCAGCCGACAGGCCTTCCCCGGATTCGACGGGCACCCGGATGTCCATTCCGAGTACGAGATAGCTGAGGCACTTGCCGTGGGTATCCAGTCCCAGGCTCGAATTGACGCCACCTTCCAGCGCGTCCTCGATGACGAAATTGAGCGCGGCCAGGCGCGGCAACTCATAGCGGGTCACCTGCGTCACGCCTCGGTGGGCAAAGAGCGCCGCGACCCGCTCCGCCGTGACTTCGGCCAGCAATACCGGCCAGTGACGTTGCTCATAGGCGATGACGTTGATGTTGAGCCGGTTGCCCTTGTCTCCCGAGCGGCCATGGGCAATCTGATGCAGCCTGAGGGTGCGAGGCGGGGTGCTCACGGCTTCTCTCCGGCGAAATGAAAACGCGATACCACCAGCGCGCGCGGCACCATGTGGGACAAAGTCCGTACTCGCGGTCGCACGCTCTGGCGCACGCCGCCACCGCCGGCCGGCCCGCAGCAATAGAGGGCATTGACCTCCTGCACCGCCTGCTCCACCGCCCGCTGTGAACCACCGCCAAAGGCGACGCGCACACGGTAATCGCCGGTGAGCGTATCGTCGAAATCGGCCAGGC
>CBIGSA010000257.1:0-5116 GCA_966192215.1 uncultured Devosia sp.
ATCGATCTGGCCGCAGGCGATATTGAAGGGCCGCCCATCGAGAGCCGAGGACTTGGTGAGGCCGGTAATGGCGTGCTTGGTGGCGGTGTAGGGAGCCGAATGCGGACGCGGCGTGGTGGCCGAGATAGAGCCATTGTTGATGATGCGACCGCCCTGCGGGGTCTGCGCCTTCATCTGGCGGAAAGCTGCCCTGGTGCAAAGAAACGCCCCAGTGAGGTTGGCGGCAACAACCTGGTTCCATACGGCGATATCGAGGTCCTCGATCGGCACGGCCGGGGCTGACATGCCGGCGTTATTGACCAGCAGGTCGAGGCGACCGTAGCGGGCGACGACGGCGGCGAAGAGCGCATCAACCTGTTCGGGCACGCCGATATCGGCGGCATGAATGAAGGTCTCGCCGCCCAGTTCCGAGGCGGCCGCCTCGAGCACATCGCGCCGGCGGCCGGTCATGGCCACGGCGATGCCCGCGCCGATCAGTGCGCGGGAGATGGCTTTGCCGACCCCGGTGCCGGCCCCGGTAACAAGTGCGATCCTGGCAGTCACGGCAGGGTACCCCCGAGTTCGTCTTCAATATGGGCGGCGATGATTTCCCTGAACGTGCTCTCGGCGCGGAAGCCGAGCGACAGGGTAAGAGCGGGTGCATAGTCAAAGGCCCAGCCATCGACGATCCGGGCGATACGTTCATCCCGTTCGCGGCGGATGAGCTTGACCGCACGGGCGCCGGCGACGGACTCCAGGGCAGCGATTTCGTCGGCCACCGTTGCCGAGAGGCCCGGCATGATCAGATTGCGCCGGGCGCCCAGGCCCGAGAGGTCTATGCTCGCGCCATGGACGAGGAACTGCACCGCGGCACGCGGGCTGGCAAACCAGTGCCGGACATCATCATCCACGGGCAATATGGCCTCCTGCCCCACCAGCGGCTCGCGCAGGATATTGGAGAAGAAGCCGGACGCGGCCGCATTGGGCTTGCCGGGGCGGATGCAGATGGTCGGCAGGCGGATGCCGATGCCATCGAAAATGCCGCGCCGGCTGTAGTCGGCCAGCAGCAGTTCGGTGATGGCCTTCTGCGTGCCATAGCTGGTGAGCGGCGCGGTAAGGAATTCGTCGCCGATCGGCGAGGCGAAAGGCGGGCCGAACACGGCCAGCGACGAGCAAAAGACAAGCCGTGGGACATAGGGCTGTTTCAGCCCTTCCTGCCTGATGGCCTCGAACAGCAGCCGGCTGCCATCGAGATTGATGCGATAGCCCTTGTCGAAATCGGCTTCCGCTTCACCCGACACCACGGCGACCAGGTGAAAGATCACGTCGGGCCGACTTGTCACCAATGCCGCCGCATCCCCCGGCGCCGACAGGTCGCTGACCTTGGTCGTGACCTTCCCGGAAAAGCCGGCCGGTGCCTGCGGCGCGACGATGTCGGCCAGGGTCAGGGTCTCGATGGCTTGCCCGTTGAGCGCGCCGTCGGCAACGAGCCGGGCGACGAGCTTGCGGCCGATCATGCCCGCGGCGCCGAGGATGAGAATGTGCATACTGGGTTCCGCTGTCCGATATTTGCGGCCGCGGTCCGTCCGACCAGATGCAGCCCCCGGACTGCATCATGACACAATGGTCCTGGATTTCCATCCGGACTGGCGATGCATTTCCTGCTCAGTCCGCCGTGGCACGCAGCATGCGCATCAGCGTGTCATTGCGGAACACGAAATGCTCGGCCAGCGCGCCGATGACGTGGAAGCCGATGGCCGGCACGAGGACCAACCGCCCGATCTCGTGCAGTCCGGCGGCAAATTCCAGGTCCAGGAACCAGGCGGCCGCGCCGGTCAGCGGCATGAGAAAGACGAAGCCATAGAGCATCACATGGGTGGCATGGCCCAGCCAGCGGAGAATAACTGGCGTATCCTTGTAAGGCGGGGGTGCGCCGCGCAGTAGACGGATGGTGAGCCGGATGGCAGCCAGTACCAGCACGGTCAACCCGACAGCCATATGCAGCAGCGCCCCGGCCTGGTCTTCAGCCTGCCCGCCATCGAGCCGGTCTGCGAAAGCATGTTGCATCGCTTCGTTGACGAAGAGCTGGAAGATGACCAGCGCGGCGATGGTCCAGTGCAGAACGATCTGGGTAAGGGAATAGCCCCTAGGCTGCGGCATGAGCTGTCCTGTGCGGCGGATGGAACAGGAACTCATCCGCGGGCGCCGCGTTCCCCGTCCGTGGCTCACTATGCGGGGGCGGATGGGGCAAACAGCTCCGGGTATTGCTAGATCAACCGGACGGGTGGCGCTATCGACGCTGGCCGGCGTCTCCCTTGCCGCATGCAATGCCGAACAAAGCGCCCTGCATCCTGCAGGGTCGGACGCGGCAGACCTGGCCAGTCTCTTCTGGTTCATGACCGCCGGGGGCGCGGTAGTCTGGTGCATCCTGATGGGCGCGGCGATCTATGCCGTCGTCGGCAAGAGGCGGCCGCGCAGTGAGCGCTTTGCCGATCGCTTCGTCTTCGTGGGTGGCGTGATCTTCCCCACAACGGGCCTTGCTGCGCTGCTGGTCTTCGGCCTGGCGCTGCTGCCCGACTGGGCGGAAGGCGATGCGCCCGACCTGCGAGTGCATGTCGTGGCCGAACAGTTCTGGTGGCGGCTGGACTATGAGGACGCCGGCGGCACGACCATGACCAGCGCCAACGAGGTCCACCTGCCGGTGAACGCCACCGTCGAGTTCGTCCTCACCAGTACCGACGTGATCCATTCCTTCTGGATCCCCGCTTTGGGCGGGAAAATGGACGCCATTCCCGGGCGCAGCAACGTGCTGCGGTTGCAGCCTGAAAAGGCCGGCGTCTATCGCGGCGTCTGCGCCGAGTTCTGCGGGCCGTCGCATGCGCTCATGGCCTTTCCAGTCGTAGTGCATGAACGGGACGATTTTGCGACCTGGCTCGATGCGCAGCGCCAGCCCGCCGATGCCGCCGGTGCCGAAGCATTCCTCTCCGCCGGCTGCAGCGCCTGCCATATCGTGCGCGGCGTCAGTGAAGCCGGCGCCGTAGGTCCCGACCTCACCCATTTCGCCAGCAGGCGCACGATCGGCGCCGGCACTCTGGCGCTCACCGAAGCCAATCTCTCCGACTGGCTGGTGGCGCCCGGCCATATCAAACCCGGTGTCCGCATGCCCTCCTTCGCCACGCTGCCGGATGGCGAGCGGCAGGCCATCGTCGATTTTCTGCTGGAGCTCAAATGACCGACAGGGATGCCGAGGAGAAACGCCTGGCCCGGGTATGGGCCCGCCCCAGGGGTTGGGGCTTTCTTTCCGATGTGAACAATTCGGTGGTCGGCCTCTGGTACATCGCGGCCGCCTTTGCCTTCATGCTGTTCGGCGGCGCCCTGGCGCTGATCATCCGGCTGCAGCTCGCGGTGCCGGACAATAGTCTCGTTTCGGCCGGGACCTATAACCAGCTCTTCACCCTGCATGGCACGGTGATGATGTTCCTGTTCGCCGTGCCCATCTTCGAAGCGGTGGCCATTCTCATCCTGCCGGCCATGCTGGGGGCGCGCGACCTGCCCTTTCCGCGCCTCTCCGCCTTCGGCTTCTGGTGCTTCGTCATTGGCGGAGTCTTTGTCTGCGGCTCGATCTTCTTCGATGCCGCGCCCGATGCCGGCTGGTTTATGTATCCGCCGCTCTCGACCGAGCAGTCGGGCATCGGCGCCGATATCTGGCTCCTGGGCCTGAGCTTCATCGAGGTCGCCTCGATTGCCGCGGCTGTCGAACTGATCGTGGGCGTGCTCAAATGCCGGGCGCCCGGCATGCATATCAACCTCACCCCGCCCTATGGCTGGTATGTGCTGGTGGTGGGCGCGATGATCCTCTTCGCTTTCCCGCCGCTGATCGCCGGCGACTTCCTATTCGAGATGGAGCGGGCCTTCGACTGGCCGTTCTTCGACGTCACCCGCGGCGGCGATCCGCTGCTGTGGCAGCACCTATTCTGGATTTTCGGGCATCCGGAAGTCTACATCATCTTCCTGCCCGCCATTGCCCTGCTGGCCATGATCATCCCCACCTTCGCGCAACGCCCCATTGCCGGCTATTCATGGATCGTGCTCTCGGCCATCGGCACCGGCTTCCTGAGCTTCGGGCTCTGGGTGCATCACATGTTCACCACCGGCCTGCCCTCGATCTCGCTGGGCTTCTTCTCGGCGGCCTCGGAGGCCGTGGCCATTCCCACCGGCATCCAGCTCTTCGTCTTCATCGCCACGGTCATGCTGGGCAATGTGGTGCGCACCGTGCCTATGCTGTTCTGCCTGGGCGCCCTGGCGACCTTCATCGTGGGCGGGCTGACCGGCGTCATGATCGCCGTGGCGCCGTTCGATTTCCAGGTACATGATACCTATTTCATCGTCGCCCACCTGCATTACACGCTGATCGGCGGCATGCTCTTTCCGGTTATGGCGGGCGTGCAATATTACTACCCATTCGCGGTGGGAAAGACCCTGTCGCGCAAGCTGGGTATCTGGTCGTTCTGGCTGACCTTCATCGGCTTCAACGTAGCCTTCCTGCCGATGCACCTGACGGGCCTGCTGGGGATGCCGCGTCGCGTTTTCACCTATGGTGCCGAGCGCGGCTGGGACCTGCTCAACATGATCTCGACCATCGGCGCCTTTGTGCTGGCGGCCGGCTTCCTGCTCTTCGTGTGGGATTGCGTTAGGCCGAAGCGCAACGAGCCCGACGCAGAGCGCAATGTCTGGAATGCCGGCACGCTCGAATGGGCCGGCAAGGTGCCCGCCGACGATTATGGCTTGCGCTCCATTCCGCAGGTCGGCAGCCGCTATCCCCTCTGGGACGACAAGGCCCTGCTCGACACCATCGACCAGGGCCGGGGCTTCCTGGCCCATGCGCGAGAAGGCCGGCGCGAAACGCTGGTCACCTCGGTGCTGGATGCCGAACCGGTGCAGGTGTTGCGGGTGGGCACGCCGACCTGGCTGCCCATGCTGGCGGCGATCGGCCTGGGTGGCACTTTCATTTTCCCGGTGTGGAAGCTCTGGTGGCTGACGCTGGGCAGTGGCCTCTTCTTCCTGGCGGTGCTGCTTTACTGGCTCTGGACCGGCACTGCGGAAATTCCCGAAAAGCAAAGCAAGAATATCGGCGATG
>CBIGSA010000258.1:0-5113 GCA_966192215.1 uncultured Devosia sp.
GCTCGGCCTCATGCGGCGCTTTGCGCGTATAGCTTTGCAGGTGCTGGCTGCGCCAGGTCTGGTAATCGACCTGGTTGGGCAGCATGCCATCGGTCCTGAGCTTGTCGAGAATGGCGCGCTCGTCGAGCCCGGGCGTCAGGAATTTGCGGCTCAGGTTCCACAGCCGCGCATAGGCCTCGTTGAACTGGACCAGCTCGCGGCGGGCGCTGAAAATGGCGATGGGCGTGGCCAGCGCATCGATGATGCCGCCGATATGGGCCAGGCTGGTTTCGGCGGGCTTGGCCGCTTCGTCCTGCAATGGCCGCAGATAGCCGGCGCGGCCGCCGGCAATGGGAAATTCCACCAGTTCGAACGCACCCTGGCCCGGCCAGGCCAAATTGCGGGTTTCCGGCCCCTCGGGATCAGCACAGTCGAGCAGATGCTGGCGAAGCTGGGCGGTGTCGAGCAGTTCGGGCGGCGCGGACTCGGTGCCGGTCTTCCCCAGCTTCTGGGCCAGTTGCAGATAGGCCTGGTTGGCATAGATCAGCCGGTCGTCGCGGTTCCGCACGAAGGCCGGCTTGCCGAGCGCCGAGAGAATGGCCCGCACGCTGGCGAGGTCGCCCGTCGTAGCGGGCGCGCCCGGGCCGGCCTCGCTTTCGGGCTGCAGGAAGGCCGGGCGCAGGCGCATGGCCGCCCCGCCGCCCAGCACCCAGCCATTGGCCCGGATCAGCCTGCCGTCGAGCGCGTTGAGGCTCACGGCAAAGGCATGGCCATGCACGCGCAGGTCTTCGAGCAGCCGCGCGAGCTTGTCGGCATCGCCATGCGACAGCCAGGAGGGGAAATTGAGTACGCTTTCAGGCTGGCGCCCCGGCGGCAGCACCGAGGCGGCCTGACCCAAAAGGCGCGGCGCGCCGTCGCTGTTCTCGGTCCAGAGCACGGTGACTTCGCGCGTGCCCGACAGCAGCGCTTCATATTCGTCGACCAGCGCCCGCAGCCCGGCAATCTGTTCGGCGGCGCGCTGGCGGGCGGCCTTGCCATCGACCAGCATGGTGCGGACAACGGTCATGGCCAGCAGCGCGAAGGCTCCGGCGCCAACGGTAATAGCGAGGGGCGCGGCGCCGACAAAGCTTGCCGCATTGATGCCCTGGGCGAGGGCGGGGGCCGCCGTCATCAGGGTAAGGGGGGCCGCGGATAGTCCTGCGAATCCCCAATGCTTCCGGAAGTGATCCGGCGCCATAAGCTGCCCTCTAGGTCAATCTATCGTTGCCAGCCCGGTTGCAAGGCAAACCGGTACGCTTCAACTCGAGCGAAGGGACCTAAACGCGGAGTCCTCAGGGAATCCGGTCCTCTCCGAACCGGCTGCGTGTCCCCCAGCAGCCGAATCACTATGACCATACCGGTCCGGGGAATCGGCTAAAAGAGTCTTAATGCCTGTGCACTGCGGGCAAAAGAACGATATCGGGGATTGACCAGGAACGAAGCAGAAACGCCCGCAGCCATGGCCGCGGGCGCTGCAATGTCTCCGGCCGGACGATCAGTACCGGTATTCGCCCGATTTGAACGGCCCGTTCTGGCTCACGCCGATATAGTCGGCCTGGTCCTTGGTCAGCTTGGTCAGCTTGGCGCCCAGCTTGGCCAGGTGCAGTTCGGCGACCTTTTCGTCGAGATGCTTGGGCAGGACATGCACCTTCTTTTCCAGCTTGTCACCATTGGTCCAGAGCTCGATCTGGGCCAGCGTCTGGTTGGAGAACGAGGCGGACATAACGAAGCTGGGGTGCCCCGTGGCATTGCCCAGATTCACCAGGCGCCCCTCGGACAAAAGGATCAGGCGCTTGCCATCGGGCTTTTCGACCAGGTCGACCTGCGGCTTCACATTGGTCCACTTGAAGTTGCGCAGGGCGGCAACCTGAATTTCATTGTCGAAATGGCCGATATTGCAGACGATGGCCATGTCCTTGAGATTGCGCATGTCGTCGAGCGTCAGCACGTCGCGGTTGCCGGTGGCGGTAACGACGATGTCGGCACGGGGCGCGGCATCCGCCAGCGTCACCACTTCAAAGCCTTCCATGGCGGCCTGGAGCGCACAGATCGGGTCGACCTCGGTCACCAGCACGCGGGCGCCGGCGCCACGCAGCGATTCAGCCGAGCCCTTGCCCACGTCGCCATAGCCGCAGACCACGGCGACCTTGCCGGCCAGCATCACGTCGGTGCCGCGACGGATGGCATCGACCAGCGATTCACGGGTGCCGTATTTGTTGTCGAACTTGGACTTAGTGACCGAGTCATTGACGTTGATGGCCGGGAAGGGCAGCTCGCCCTTGGCATGGAGCTGGTAGAGCCGCATCACGCCCGTCGTCGTCTCCTCAGACACGCCGCGAATATTGGCGCGGATGGTCGAGAAGAAATTCGGCGAGGTTGCCAGGCGCTTCCTGATGGTGGCGAAGAAGATTTCCTCTTCCTCGTTGCCCGGGTTGTCCAGGATGGAGATATCCTTCTCGGCCTTGGCGCCGGTCAGGATATACATGGTGGCGTCGCCGCCATCGTCGAGGATCATGTTGGGGGTCTGGCCATTGCCCCAATCCATCATGCGATCAGTAAAGGCCCAGTACTCCTCGAGGCTTTCGCCCTTGTGAGCAAAGACCGGAATGCCGGCGGCGGCGATGGCGGCGGCGGCATGGTCCTGGGTCGAAAAGATATTGCAGCTGACCCAGCGGACCTCGGCGCCCAGGGCCACCAGCGTCTCGATGAGCACGGCGGTCTGGATGGTCATGTGCAGCGAGCCGGCAATGCGGGCGCCTTTGAGCGGCTGGGCGGCGGCATATTCCTCGCGGATGGCCATCAGGCCGGGCATTTCGATCTCGGCGATCTCGATTTCCTTGCGCCCGAAGGCAGCGAGGGAAATATCCTTGACCGCATAGTCGGTCGATTGGCTCATCAGAATGCTCCGGCAATGACAATTTGATTAGGTTGCCCTTGCTATACGCAAGGGCGGGCAAAGGATCAACCGGGATATAAAGGAATGCTTATATCCGACCAAATCGTTCTATCAGTTGACAACCTACCTAGTGGTAGGTAGAAAACGCTCATGAACAATGCTTCCTCCACGGCCGACGACATTCTTGCCTGTGCCCGATCCCTCGTGGTCCAGGGCGGCTACAACGGCTTCAGCTATGCCGACATCGCCACGGTGGTGGGCATTCGCAAGGCCAGCATCCATCATCATTTCCCCAGCAAGGTCGATCTGGTTCGCACTCTGGTTCTGCGCTACCGCGAGGAGGCCAAAGCCGGCTTCGCGGCGCTGGAGCGGACTGCGTCCGATCCGCGCGACCAGCTCGCCAGCTATGTCGCCTATTGGGAAAAATGCATCATGGCGGCGAGTGACCCCATCTGCATCTGCGCCCTGCTGGCCAGCGAGCTTCCTGTCCTGCCCCCTGCCGTAGCGACGGAAGTACGGCAGCATTTCGAGACCCTGTCGGCCTGGCTGACATCGGCCTTCGAGCGGGGTGCCAAGGCGGGTGTTTTCCGGCTCTCGGATACGCCCCGGGCCGAGGCTGAAGCCTTCATGGCCGCGGTGCATGGCGCCATGCTGTCGGCACGGGTTCAGAACGAGCCCAGGCTGTTCGGCGCCATTGCCGGGTCACTGCTCAACCGCCTTTCCGGCTAGTCCAACCGACCTTGTGTCCCAAGTTTCACCCTAGTCCCTACCAATTAGTAGATAGAAAGAATCATGTCATCCACCGATTCGAATTTTGCCGCCTCCGACTACCGGCTCGACCGCTACTATTTCGCCCGCGCCGGCTTTTCGCTGGCCTGGGTCGCGCTGGCGCTGACCCTGGGGCAGCAATCCTTCGTCGCCGGCGCCATCCTGCTTGTGGCCTATCCCCTGTGGGATGCGGCGGCCAATTACGCCGACGCCACCAGAAGCGGCGGGCTGAGCCGCAACCGCATACAGGCCATCAATGCCGTCATCAGTTCCGCCACGGCGCTGGCCGTGCTTGGGGCCCTGCAAATGGGGCTGCCTGCTGTGTTGGCCGTTTTTGGCGCCTGGGCGGTTCTGTCCGGCCTGCTGCAACTGGCAACCGCCGTGCGGCGCTGGGCATCGGGCGCGCAATGGGCGATGGTCCTGAGCGGCGCTCAATCGGCACTAGCCGGCGGCTTCTTCATCGCCCAGTCCGCGCAGGAGGTTTCGGCGGTGATCCCGCTGATTGCCGGCTATGCCGGGTTTGGAGCCATCTACTTTCTCGTGTCGGCTCTGTGGCTGGTGCTGGGCAGGAGGGCGCGAAAGCAGGCCTGAGCCTGGTGCCCGGCCTACCGATAGGCGGCGTAGCGCCGCCTGCGGAAGGGCAAGGTCACGAAGCGCCAAATCCCCGACAGCACCAGGTAGCCGAGGATGAAGCCGCCCCCGGCATAGAGGATGCCTTCCATCGTGACCGGCACGGCCGGCTTGTAGCTTTCCAGCGTCCGCCGGCCGATATCGGTATCGAGATAGGCCGGCAGCGATTGCAGGCGCTCGATGGCATCGGCATTCTCGATGCGCGCCAAGGTGGCGCTGAGCTGGTCATAGCGCTGGAAGGTTGATGTCATCGAGCTGCCGCGCCCGGCGAGAAAATCGTCATTGGAGGCTTCGTAGCGCCCCAGCGCCGTGGTGCGGTCCAGCCCGCCTTCGGCTGCGGCGCGATCGAAATCCTCGGTGATGACCCGCAATTCATCCACCGCCCCGCCCAGGCGCTGGGTATATTGCTGGGCATATTCGGGAAACTGGCTCAGCACCAGCGCCAGTCCCAATCCGCCGATTCCGGCAACCATCCGCCGCATACGGTATCTCCCGATCCAGTTGAGACAATGTAGGGCGGCAGAAGTGGTTTCACCATGGTGTGCCGCGCGATCCATCAAGGCGTGCCAAAGCGCCGCCTGTCTGCGGTTTCCCCAGATGACGGACTTCGGAACGGCCTACACCCCGCAAGTAAAACAAAATGAGACGCAAGCCGTCCCGAAGCGCCGGTTTTTGGAGCAGCATCGAGCCAGTCGCGCACACGCTTCCGTTCGAGCTCGGACCTGTGCGGGAGGCAATACCCACACCCGGCTCCCCCCACCACTGATCGCCTGCAGGCCGCCGCGTGGGGTGACGGGGGCT
>CBIGSA010000259.1:0-5112 GCA_966192215.1 uncultured Devosia sp.
TGGTGGGCGTCGCCAAGGGCGGCCCGAGCCATGCCCCGGTGGACGAGGCTGTCGATAAGAGCGCCTAAGGCTTTTGCCCAGAGCGTTTCACGTGAATCCCCGCGCAAGCGGGGATTTTTCGTTTGGAGAAATCACCCGCGCCGTGGCGCGTTTAGTTCGGCACTGACCTCAATGATTTTGTCGTAGAGGGAACCGCCACTTATGCCCCACGTGTCCAGACTACGCAGAGTGCCGATATGTCCGATGGAGCGACCAGCCTTCACGTCATCGAGAAGACCCTCAAAGAACAGTAAGAGTCCCTCCTTGCTCTTCTCCGTCCATCCTGATGCGGCCTGATCCTTAGTCGGCGGCGCTGAGAGTTCCGCGATGATCTCTTCAATACGTTCTGGCATTGCCGACCTTGAACCTACCCTAAAATATCCTTGCTCATCACCCGCTCCACGCCCGCCTCTTCCATATCGGCCCAGGCCCGTTCGAGGCTCCCGGCATTGTCGATGGCGCGTGTCGCATCCTCGATGACCGTAACGTCAAAGCCGGCAGCGGCGCCGTCGATGGCGGTCCAGCCGACGCAGAAGTCGGTGGCGAGGCCGACGACATAGAGCCGGTCGACATCGCGTTCGCCGAGATAGCCGGCGAGGCCGGTCAGGGTTTCGCGGTCGGCTTCCTGGAAGCCGGAATAGGAATCGATGGTTCGGTTATAGCCCTTGCGGATGATGAGCTGGCCATGGGGGATATCGAGATCGGCAGAGAGTTCGGCGCCACGTGTGTTCCACATGCAGTGATCGGGCCAGAGGACCTGCGTGCCGTAGGGTAGTTCGATCGTCTCGAAGGGCGCCTTGCCCGCATGCTGGCTGGCAAAGGAAATGTGATCGGCCGGGTGCCAGTCCTGGGTGAAGACGACATTGGTGAACTTTTTGGCCAGCGTGTTGATCAGCGGCACGATCTCGTCGCCGCCCGATACGGCCAGGCTCCCGCCGGGCAGGAAATCGTATTGCACGTCGACGACGACCAGCACGTCGCGCGGGGTGATTTCGATCATCGGCCGTCTCCTTCAAATTTCATCCACTCAGCGCGGATCAGGCCGCGCACGGAATTGCCGAGCCAGATTGCCTCGGCGGTTTCGAGATCGGCAAGGGTCAGGACCCGCTCTTCAGCCTTGCCCGTGGCGAGCAGCTCGGCGCGGAGCGTGCCGGGCAGCAGGCCCGAGGACAGAGGCGGGGTGAGCAGGATACCGCCGCGCTCCACGAAAAGATTGGTGATCGAGCCTTCGGTGAGTTCGCCGCGCTCGTTGAGGAAGAGGACCTCATCGACGCCCTGTTCGGCATGGGCGCGCTGGCGGGGCGTGTCATAGAAGGCGCGATTGGTGGTCTTGTGCATCAGCCAGAGGCTTTGCGAATCGAGCCGTTCCGGGGCGATGGCGAAGCGGAAGACGTCCGGATTGGGCGGCAGGGGGACCGATGTCACGGCCGGACCGGAAATATCGAGCGTCAGGCGGACGCGCATGCGGGCTTCGGGGAAGGGCTGGCGGTCGAGCAGTGCCGTGATCGCGGCGCGGTCATAGGGCAGGGCAAAGTAAGCGGCCGAGGCAGCGAGGCGGTCGAGGTGGCGGTCGAGCAGATAATAACCATCCGCCCGGTCCCAGAGCATTGTCTCGATCAGGGTGACCTCGCGGGCCGGTTGGGTGAAGAATGCCATCTTGAGCAGGGCCTCGCGGTATTCGTCCTGGGCGACGCTGTCGGCCACGATACCGCCGCCGATGCCGATCTCCCCATTGCCTTCATTGTCGATCACGGCCGTGCGGATGGCGACATTGAGGGTCAGGTCGCCACTGGGGGCGAAGTGGCCGATGGAGCCGGTATAGACGCCGCGCGGACCGGCCTCGACAGAATGGATGATTTCCATGGCGCGCAGCTTGGGCGCGCCGGTGATGGAGCCGCAGGGGAAGAGATTGGCGAGGACATCTGACGTGGTGATGCCCGGCCGACGGCGGGCCGATATGCCCGAGGTCATGGTGTGGAGGGTCGAATAGGTCTCCACGGTGAAGAGGTCGGTGACCTTGACCGAGCCGATTTCGGCGATGCGGCCGAGATCGTTGCGCAGCAGGTCGACGATCATCAGGTTTTCGGCGCGGTTCTTTTCGTCGCCGGCCAAAGCGGCGCGGCCGGCTTCGTCCTCGGCCAGGGTACGGCCGCGCTTGAGCGTGCCCTTCATGGGCCGGGCGGTGAGCATGCCATCGCGGCTGGAGACGAAGAGTTCGGGGGAGCGCGAGAGAATCCACTGCGTTCCGGTATTGATGAGGGCGCCATAGGCGACGGGCTGCTTGGCCACCAGGTCGCGGTAAAGCGCCACGGGGTCGCCCTTGAGGCGGAAGCCGGCCTTGAAGGTGAGGTTGACCTGATAAGTGTCGCCGGCAGCGATCAGCGCCTTCACCCGGTCGAAGGCGCGGCCATAGGCAGCTTCGTCCATGCGGGGGGCGATGTCGCGTGCTGCACCACTGGCAGTGCTGGCCAGGCGGACATCGACTTCGGCAGCGGTCAGGGGCTGGGGGGCGTCGTAGAGACCGAGCCAGAGCAGGGGCGTCGGGCCGGGCGGCGGCAATAAATGCGCCAGCCGCTCCTCGAAGACAAAGCCCAGTTCATAGGCCAGGAAACCGGCGGCATGCAGGCCGGCGGCACGGGCTTCCTCCAGCCGGCGCAGCGCGGAATGAACCCCCGCGGCATCATGGGCCACCAGGATGTCGCGCGGAGCGGTGAACAGCAGGTTCTCCCCTTGGGGAGCCAACGTATCATGCAGCAGAACGGAGCCGGGGGCGAACATGGCAGCTCTTCTAGAGCGTTTCGCCACATCCGTCACCGGGGCGGCGGCGCCCCCATGAACAGGGGTTGGACGCCTCCCCGGTCGGAGTCAGATTTCCGCCCATCGACCCGCAGGAGCGGGTCAACTGGGGACGCAGTCATGAACACTTTCGTCAAATATGGCGCGGCCGCCCTGGTGCTGCTGGGCAGCGCCTTGCCGGCAGCCGCCGAGGACATCTATTTCACGCTCTACAATGAGAGCTCGCGCTCGCTGCATTATTTCTATGCCAGCCCGTCGGTCTCCACGAGCTGGGGCCCTGACCTGCTGCGTGGCGGCCATACATTGCGCGCCGGCTATAATGGCACCGTGACCATCGCCGATGGTTCGACCGAATGCTACTATGACTTCAAGTTCATCATGGCCGACCGCAGCGAGACGGTGGTCGAGGAAATCAATATCTGCGACCTGGGCAGCTATACGATTTACGACTGAACGCGCTATCGCGGGATATTTTCGGATTAGTTCGCGCGTGGTATCTAATCCCGGCTGGCGGCTGGTGCCGCCGGTTTGGGAGACTTTTTCATGAGCTTCAATCTCAAGGGCGGCCTGGCCGTCCTGGCGCTGCTGGCCAGCGCCATGCCTGCTGCCGCACAGACCGTGGAATTCACGCTGATCAACAACAGCGCCCGGGACCTGCATTATTTCTACACCTCGCCAAGCAACGACTCGAACTGGGGTTATGACCTGCTCGGGGACGATGGCATCCTGCAATCGGGATATCAGGGTACGGTCACCATCGGCGACGGTTCGGACCAGTGCGAATATGACTTCAAGTTCGTGATGGAAGACGAAAGCGAAACCGTGATCAACGGCGTCGATATCTGTTCGCTGAACGAATATACCATCTACGACTGAAGCTGGCCTGACCTATCGATCGGCGGCGCCGTTCCGGCCGGGACGGCGCCGCTGTTTTTGGGGCATGCAGGCGCTTGAAGCCATAGGCCCACCCCCCTATATAGCCAGCAAGCCCAGCAATGGGCGCATTCCAGTTGCAAGGAACCCGGCCCGAGGGCCACGGAACTGCCTCGCAAGAGGGGTTCCATCATGGGTTTGCTGAAAGAGAGGCTAGAGTAATGGCTAAAGTCATCGGTATCGACCTGGGCACCACCAATAGCTGCGTTGCCGTCATGGACGGCACCAATCCCAAGGTCATCGAAAACGCGGAAGGGGCGCGCACCACCCCCTCGATGGTCGCCTTCTCCAAGGATGGCGAACGTCTCGTGGGCCAGCCGGCCAAGCGCCAGGCGGTCACCAATCCCGAAAATACCCTGTTTGCGGTCAAGCGCCTGATCGGGCGCCGCTTCGACGATGCGGTCGTGGCCAAGGACAAGGACCTCGTTCCCTTCAAGATCGTCAAGGCCGACAATGGCGACGCCTGGGTCGAGGCTTCGGGCGACAAATATTCGCCCAGCCAGGTCTCGGCGATGATCCTGCAGAAGATGAAGGAAACCGCCGAGAGCTATCTCGGCGAGACCGTGACGCAGGCCGTCATCACCGTTCCGGCCTATTTCAACGACAGCCAGCGCCAGGCGACCAAGGACGCGGGCAAGATTGCCGGCCTCGAAGTGCTGCGCATCATCAACGAACCCACCGCGGCCGCGCTCGCCTATGGCCTCGACAAGAAGAATACCGGCACGATCGCGGTCTATGACCTGGGCGGCGGCACGTTCGACATTTCCATCCTCGAAATCGGCGATGGCGTGTTCGAGGTGAAGTCGACCAATGGCGACACCTTCCTGGGTGGTGAAGACTTCGACATGCGCCTGGTCGATTACCTCGCCGACGAGTTCAAGAAGGAGCAGGGCATCGACCTGCGCTCGGACAAGCTCGCTTTGCAGCGCCTCAAGGAAGCTGCGGAAAAGGCCAAGATCGAACTGTCGAGCTCGACCCAGACCGAAATCAACCTGCCCTTCATCACCGCCGACGCTTCGGGCCCGAAACACCTGACCCTCAAGCTCAGCCGCTCCAAGCTGGAATCGCTGGTCGATGACCTGATCAACCGCACCATCGAGCCCTGCAAGCAGGCGATGAAGGATGCCGGCGTCAATGCCAGCCAGATCGACGAAGTCGTGCTGGTGGGCGGCATGAGCCGCATGCCCAAGGTGCAGGAAGCGGTGAAGCAACTGTTCGGCAAGGAACCCCACAAGGGCGTGAACCCGGACGAAGTCGTGGCGTTGGGCGCGGCCATCCAGGCCGGCGTGCTGCAGGGCGACGTCAAGGACGTGCTGCTGCTCGACGTGACCCCGCTGTCGCTCG
>CBIGSA010000260.1:0-5069 GCA_966192215.1 uncultured Devosia sp.
TCTCGGTCTCGTCGTCGTCGATGGGATGGGCTTCCTGGTCGAGCCGTGCCTTTTCCATCAGGGCATCGGTCATCACCAGCTTGGCTTCCGCCAGAGTGGAGAACAGCAGCCGGTGATCGGGATCGGCACCGCCGGGCGCGTCGGGCAGGGTGATGGTCACCGCCTCGTTGTCCACGCTCTTGATGAAACCGCGGAAGCGCTTGCGGCCATTGATCATGTCGGCCAGCTCGATCTTGGCCTCGTGGCCGATATAGGCCTCGAAGTCGCGCTTGCGCACCAGCGGCCGGTCGATACCGGGCGAGGAGACTTCCAGGTGATATTCGCGGTCGATGGGGTCTTCCACATCGAGCACCGGCGAGAGGTCCTTGCTCAGGGTCTCGCAATTGACGATGGTGAAGCGCCCGTTCTCGTCCTCGGCCATGATCTGCAGCGTCATGCCGTTTTCCTGGGTGATCTTAACCCGCACCAGGGAGAAGCCCAAGCCATTGGCCACTGGCTCGACGATACGGGAAATCCGGGCTTCCAGGCCCGTTTCCTTGATGTAGCGCTTTTCGGTGAGATCGAAGCCCATCGTTCCCCAAGGTAATAAAAAAGAGCGGGGCCGGGCGGCTCCCACTCTGCAAACTTGCTGAGATGTTGACGCCTATATAGCGCCAAACAGCCCGCGCCGCAAGGGCGGGCTATTTCTCCCAGGTGACCGAGGCCACATCGGCCCCCAGCTCTTCGAGCGAGGCCCGCAGGTCCGCGACCATGGCGTCGGGACCACAGAGGTAGAAGTGCTGGTTGAACTCGGCGATGTGCTTGCGGAGAAAGGTCGTATCGATCCGCTCCTGCAGCAGCGAGGATTTAGGATCATTGGTTACGGTCCACAGCGTTTCGAGCCCGTCCATGGCCTCGAATTCGTCGCGCAGGATGATGTCCTTCTCCGTCTGGTTGGAAACAATCAGCCGATTACCCTTGAGCCCGCCCCTGGCGTTGAGGCTGCGCAGGATGGCAATGAAGGGCGTGACGCCCGCACCGCCAGCAATGAAAGTGCCGGTGCCCTTGTACTGAATCGTGCCCCACACATCGCGCAGCAGCAGATGATCGCCGGCCTCGCAGCCCCAGAGCGCATTGGTGACGCCGGGATGGTCGCGATAGCTCTTGATGGTGAATTCCAGCGTTGGCTCATCGGTCAGCGAGGTAAAGGTGAATGGCCGCTTCTTGTCCGCCCAATCGGGCTTGTCGATGCTGACTTCGGTGGCCTGGCCCGGGCCGAAGTGAAAATTCTTCGGCTTTTCGACGCGATAGTGGCGCACATTGTGGGTGACCATTTCGGTCTTCAGAATCTCTACGCGCGTGGGCATGACGATCTCCTTGTGCCTGTTAGACGCGGGCCTCGGGCAATGGTTCCCTGGTCGCAAACGCCCGCATATGCGGAGGGTCGCCTCCCGGAAACGCAGTGTCGCCGGGGAAACCGGGGCACCCTGAAACCCCTTGATTTCCTTCGCAAAACCCTCGCCACGATTGGCCGGACTTCAAGGGCAAGATTCTGCAAAATCGTCACTTGAGAGCAAGCGGGCGGGGGATCATCTCCGCTGTGTTCAAACGAAAGGAGACCTCAAATGGTCAAGAACACTGTCATCGCCCTCGTTGCTGCTGCTTCCCTGGCCGGCATTGCCGTTCCCGCCTTCGCGGCTCCGGTGCCCGTCGCCAACGAAGTCAACACCGCCTTCGGCGGCGGCTCGCCCGAAATGCGTGCATTCATTGCCGACTCGGTGCTCGCCCAGCTGCAGCAGAAGGGCATCAACGCCACGGCCGTTGAAGACTGGAGCGGCCTGATCCGTGCCTATGTCACCCTGGAAGATGGCACCCAGACCATGCAGTTCTTCGAGCCCGGTACCCTCGAGCAGGTTCAGCTCTAATTCGCGCTCACGGCGCCGCCGGCCTGCCGGCGGTGCCCGTAGCCGCGACTTATTCGGCGTGGATGAGCCGGATGGCCGGCTCGCCGCCCGAAGCATCAAACCGCTGTCGCGCCGCCTCGACCCGTGCCCCATTACGATCGGCAAATTCCCGCACGCTATCGGCCAGATCAAGCAATTCGCGGCCCAGCTCAGTCAGCTCGTAATCCACCCGCGGGGGAATCGTCGCGAACATGGTGCGGGTTACGAAACCATCGCGCTCCAGTTCGCGCAGGGTCAGCGTCAGGGTCTTCTGTGAAATGCCCCCGGCCCGTTTTATCTCGTTGAAGCGACGGGCTTCGTCGCGCAGCAGGCTGACCACTGTCAGTGTCCACTTGCCTGGCTTGACCGTCAGCACCTCGAAATCGTGCTGGCTGATTGTCGATCGCGTTGGCATGGCCGAATCTCGAAGAATGCAGGAATCGAGTTTCGCATATGGGGCGTGATTGCGGCGGTTCCAGTGCGCGCTGCCATTAAACTTTGACATGACAGCCATCAAAATGCGCGGCTAAACCCGCGTGAAGCTGAAATAAAAGCTGACAAGCCGGCCTTCGCGGCGCGCCTTCTGCTCATAGCGCGTCGCCTCCCAGCCCGGATAGGGCTCGTGCCAAGAACCCGGCTTTTCCGGGGCAAAGCGGAATGCCGGCGCCCGCACGATATGGGCCAGGGTCCAGTTGGCATAGTCCTCGATATCGCTGGCGAAATGGAACTGCCCGCCGGGACGGATGACCCGCGCCAATTCGCCCAATGTGGTGGGCGAGACGAAGCGCCGCTTGTGATGGCGCGTCTTGGGCCAGGGGTCGGGATAGAGCAGGTAAACCTCGTCCACCGAGGCGTCCGGAAGTTCCATGAGGAGCTTGAGTGCATCGTCGGTGAAAAGGCGGATATTGCTGAGGCCCTCGGTCGCGATGGTCTGCACCATCTTGCCGATGCCCCCGGTAAACACTTCGCAGCCGATATAGCCGGTATCGGGATGCCGCCCGGCCTCCAGCGCCAGATGTTCGCCCCCGCCATAGCCGATCTCGATGATGATGCGCTTCGCCTCGGGGAAGAGCTCCCGCGGATCGAGCCTGCCGGTGAGCTTGATCTCGAGCTGGGGCAGGGTGGCGTCGAACACAGCCTGCTGCCCGCCATGCAGCTTCTTGCCCGAGCGCCGCCCAAAAAAGGCACGCGGCTCGCCGGAGCGGGTCTTGGGAAGCTGGTGATCTGGCTTGGTCATGGGGCCTCTTGAAGCAGTCGGGGCCATATAGACCACAGGGCCACCCCCGCGAAAGCGGGAATGACCCTGCGAACGATAGCATGGCTGTCGCCGGCGGGGATTACTTCACCGCGGCCTTCAGCGCGCCGACCAGGTCGGTCTTTTCCCAGGAGAACGAGCCATCCCGCCCGGCCTTGCGGCCGAAATGGCCATAGGCGCTGGTCTTGGCATAGATGGGCTTGTTGAGGTCGAGATGGGTGCGGATGCCGCGCGGGGTGAGGTCCATCACCTTGCCGAGCGCCTGTTCCACCACCGCCTCCTCGACCTTGCCTGTGCCATGCAGGTCGACATAGATCGAGAGCGGCTGCGCCACGCCGATGGCGTAGCTGAGCTGAATCGTAGCGCGATCGGCCAGGCCCGCAGCCACCACATTCTTGGCGAGGTACCGTGCGGCATAGGCGGCCGAGCGGTCGACCTTGGTCGGGTCCTTGCCCGAAAAGGCGCCGCCGCCATGCGGGGCCGCGCCGCCATAGGTATCGACGATGATCTTGCGGCCGGTGAGGCCTGCGTCGCCATCGGGGCCGCCCACCACGAACTTGCCGGTCGGGTTGACATGCCAGACCGTGTCCGTGCCGATCCAGCCCTCGGGCAGGGCTTCGCGGATATAAGGCTCGACGATCTTGCGCACATCGGCCGAGGTCAGGCTTTCGTCCAGATGCTGGGTCGATAGCACGATCTGGGTCACGCCTACCGGCTTGCCGTCCTCGTAACGCACGGTCACCTGGCTCTTGGCGTCGGGGCCCAGCTTGCCGGCCGGACCATGATTGGCCTTGCGCGCGGTGGTCAGCGTTTCGAGGATCTTGTGGGCATAGTAGATCGGCGCCGGCAGCAATTCGGGGGTTTCGCGGCTGGCATAGCCGAACATGATACCCTGGTCGCCCGCACCCACATCCTTGTTGCCCGCCTCGTCCACGCCCTGCGCGATGTCAGCCGACTGGCCATGCAGCAGCACGTCGATGCGAGCCGTCTTCCAGTGGAAGCCGGCCTGTTCATAGCCGATGGCGCGGATCGCCTTGCGGGCCGCGGACTTGAACTTGGACGGGTTCACCACCGGTGCGCCGGCGGCATCCAGCAGCACCTTGCCGTCCTTGCCCTTCTTGAGCAGGGTCTCGGGCACGCGCACTTCGCCGGCAATCACCACGCGATTGGTCGTGGCCAGGGTTTCGCAGGCAATGCGGACCTTGGAGGGGTCCATGCCGGCTTTCTTGGCTTCGCGGAAGACCAGGTCGACGATTTCATCGGAAATCCGGTCGCACACCTTGTCGGGGTGCCCTTCGGACACCGATTCGGACGTGAAGAGATAAGAAGAGCGTGCCAACCAGCAATCCCCTGAATCTGTCTAAAGCGCTCAAAATGAGCCATTCGGGCGTGTTTGTTGCACTCCGGACGGCTGTGGTCAAGCGGGATATAAAGAAAGCTTTATGCCTCGAGGTGCGATTTGGAGCATAGTTTGGTGCGAGCGGAAGCGCCGCCTGGATCGCGGTTGTCATGTGCGGCCGCGGGTAGGCGGACCCCGAGACGGCTGACGCCTCTGAGTAAAATAAAAACTGAGACGTTGACCGTCTCGGGGTGCCGGTTTTTGGAACAGCACGGGCCAGTCGCGCACACGCTTCCGTCCGCACTCGAACCTGTGGGAGAGGCAAAGCCCCCACCCGGCTCACGCCGCCACTGTTCGCCTGCAGGCCGCCGCGCGGGGTGATGGGAGGAGTATGCGGGAGGATTTGGGGAGGGGGATAAGATGGATAAGTTGTGCCATGTCCCTCCACACGCACCAGTGGAGGGAGAAGATGGATAAATCGGCGTCCATATCTTCTCACTCACCATACCGCCCTCGGACTTGAATCCGAGGACCACCGCTTGTGCCAGACCGA
>CBIGSA010000261.1:0-5065 GCA_966192215.1 uncultured Devosia sp.
GCGGGAGGACGTGGCGCGGTATCTGTTCGATGTGGCCCTGAGCCGGGAGGAATGTGCCCTGGCCGTGCAGCAGCGCATCGGCCAGGTGGCGCTGGAGGCTGATGGCGACAAGGTCATCCTGGCCGTCGACCTCAACCAGAATGGCAGCGTCATCGGGGAGGTGTCGCTCATCCTGCGCAGTGCCGATGCAAGGCAGGGTGAGGTCGGCTGGATATTCGATCCGGAGTATCAGGGCCAGGGCTATGCCACCGAAGCAGCTGCGGCCATGCTGGATCTCGGCTTCCGGCCGGGCGACCTGCACCGTATTTCCGCCCGCTGCGACACGCGCAACAGCGCGTCATGGCGGCTCATGGAGCGGCTGGGCATGCGCCGGGAGGCCCATTTTCGTGAACATGCTCTGTTCAAGGGCGAGTGGGATGAGGAGTTCGTCTATGCTATGCTCCGCCGCGAGTGGTTGGGTCGTCGGAACTGATTTCTGCCCCGCTGCATGCCGGCCAGTAAGCGCCGTCCATTAGTATTCTTTTCCAGTCGGTGGCAGGAACTTCCGCGACTCTGGCGGCGTTTGGGGGCTTTGGGCTTGCAACGACCATGCGGAGGGATCGCAGCTATCATGACGTCACTGATTTTGCCCATTCACACTGAACGTCTGACCCTGCGAACCTTCGCGCGCGGCGACATTGAAGGTCTCAATGCCTACCATGCGCTGCCATCGGTGCAGCGCTACGTCTTCAGCCGCACGCGCGACCGTGGCGAAGTTGCCGAGGCCTTGGAAATCATGCGCGGGCATGTGAGCCTGCAGCGGCCTGGCGACACGCTGACGCTGGCGGTGGTCCGTCGGGGCGATCATGCGCTGGTGGGCCATGTGGCTTTGCACTGGTCAGATGCCACGGCGGGGCAGGGCGAGGTGCGCTTCGTCGTCAACCCGACCTACGCCGGGCAGGGCTATGCGAGCGAGGCGCTTGGCGCCCTGTTCGACCTGGCTTTCGATCACTTCCACATCCACCGCGTCTTCGCGCGCAGCGACGGGCGCAATCATCATTCGATCAAATTGATGCAGCAGATGGGCATGCGGCTCGAAGCGCATTACCGGGAACATGCCCTGTTCCAGGGCGAATGGGATGAGGAGCTGCATTTCGCCATCCTGGACCGGGAATGGCAGCGCTCCACCAAGGTCAAGGACCTGCCAATCCGGCATCGGGTTGCCTGACCTCGCGCGCGCGTAAAAATAGCCGGGCATCAACAGCTTAACTACCTGCAAACTGCATGGCAGAAATGTCTTGCCGCTGACACGATCACGTTGCTTGGCATAGTCTCCATGTGAGGCGCAGCGTTTTCGCAGAATGCAGGTCGAGGGGGTCTGGTGTTCGACGCGGCGTCGTAGTGCAATATTCGAGGCCCCCCATGGCGCCGCTCTTCACGGCTCCCAATGCCGGCATGCGCTTTGCCAGCGTGCTGTCGCGGCATTTCCGGCAAATCATTTTCATAGCGGCGCTGATCTTCCTGGCTGCCCTGGTCGGCAGCCTGTCGCGCCCGACCGGCTTTCTTGCCGCCTTCTGGCCCGCCAATGCCGTGCTTGCCGGCCTGCTGCTTCGCAACGAATTGCTCGGCAGGGTAACGGTCCTGCTGGCTGCTGCGGCCGACTATATGGCTGCTGCGGCCGTGGTCGGCGATGAACTCTGGACCGCTGCGCTGATGACGCTGGCCAATATCGTTTCGGCGGCAACTGTTGCGGCTCTGTTGGCCACCAATAGTGATGACGACTGTAGCCTCTCGCGGCCGCAGGACGTACTTTCCCTGCTGGTCGTCGGCGGCGTGGGGTCGGCAATAGGCGCCATTCTTGGCGCGGCGGCGCTGATGCAGATGCTGCCGAGCAACTATTTCGATAGCTGGTCGGCATGGTTTGCCGCTGAGCTGGTGAACTATCTAGCGCTGATGCCCGTCGTCCTTTCCTGGCCGATGGGCCGGATTCAGTTCGAGGTTGCGCGATCGCAGCTTGCACCGGCCGCCGCGCTGGCGGTCGCCATGGTTCTCGGCCTGGTCGTGCCCCATCCGATCGCCATTGCCTTCCCCGTGCCGGCCCTGATCTGGTGCGCGCTGTCTTTGCCCATGGTGGCAACGGCCATCATGGTGATGATCTATTCCGGCCTGGCCATGCTCGGCATCAAGCTCGGCCTGTTCGGCTTCGGGCTCGATAGCGACCTGGCCGGCTCCTCGATCACGGCCATCCATCTTGGCATTGCGCTGATCGCGCTGGGTCCCGTCGTGGTTGCGAGCGCCAATGTCGAGCGCCGCCGCCAGATGGAGCAATTGACCCGGCTGGCGCGCTACGACGCCCTGACGGGAGCGCTGACCCGGCGTGCCTTCGAGGAAGAGGGGCAAGCGCTGCTGCAGGCGGTGGTGGCGGAACAGGCCACGGTTGCGGTCCTGCTGGTCGATGCCGATCACTTCAAGCAGGTCAATGACAACCACGGTCATATGGCTGGCGATCGCGTGCTGATCGCCATAGCCGCGGCAATCAGGGCATCCATCCGGCAGGGCGATGTCTTCGGTCGCATCGGTGGGGAGGAGTTCGCGCTCGTCCTGCCGCGCATCACGCGGCAGGAGGCCGCGGGCGTGGCAGATCGGATGCGTGAGGCCGTGGACAATCTGGTGATTGTGCTCGACAGCAATCATATCCAGCACGTCACCGTCAGCGTCGGGGTGGCCTTTGCGTCCGCCGGGCCGCCGGGGATACTCGAAATGGTTTCCCTTGCCGACCGCGCCATGTATGACGCCAAGCGAGCCGGCCGCAACCGGATAGAAATTTGCGAGGTTGCGCCCGGCGAACTGTAAGGGCATTGACGCATGGCGGGAACCGACACTTCCATCAAAATCGAGCTGCGGCCGTCGCCGGCGGTGATCCTGTGCGAACCGCAGCTGGGCGAGAATATCGGCACGGCGGCGCGGGCCATGGCCAATTTCGGCCTGTGGGATCTGCGCCTGGTTCGACCGCGCGACGGCTGGCCCAACGAGAAGGCGGTGGCCGCAGCGTCGCGTGCCGATCATGTCATCGAGCGGGTACGCGTGTTCGAGACGCTGGAGGACGCGATTGCCGATCTCGAACTGGTGCTGGCCACCACGGCGCGCTCGCGCGACATGCAGAAGGAGGTCATCGGCCCCGATATTGCTGCGCAGCGCATGGCGGCGCATGTCGCGGCTGGCAAGGGTGTAGGCCTTCTGTTCGGGCGCGAGAAATGGGGCCTGCTCAACGAGGAAGTGGCCCTGGCCGATACGATCGTCACCCTGCCGGTCGAGCCCGCCTTTGCCTCGCTCAACATCGCCCAGGCCGTGCTGATCCTGGCCTATGAGTGGCGCCGGCAATCGGGGCAGGCGGAAACCTTGCCTTTCGGCAGCGGCCTGTCCGAAGTGGCGCCCAAGAGCGAGTTGGTCGGGTTGTTCGAGCATCTCGAAGGCGTGCTCGACCAGACCGGGTTCTTCACCACGCCCGAAAAGAAGCCGAGCATGGTCCACAACCTGCGCACGGCCCTGACGCGGGGGAACTTCTCTTCGCAGGAAATCCGCACGCTGCGCGGCGTCATTTCCTCCATCGATCGTCGCCACGAGCGGCCCAACCCAAACCGGCAGAAGAAGAATTAGGGGGCGGCCCAACGGCCCCAAGGGAGAGGTGAAGAAGCCTTTGACGCCAACGAAACGCCATGGCACCACCAAGCCATGAGCACCGCTGCCCCTACCGAACCGTCCCGCCTCGCCTTTACCTATGTTGGTTTCCGCTTTTTCTGGCTGACTACGCTGCTGGTCAGCTTTGCCGTGCAGATCATGTCGGTGTCCATCGCCTGGCAGATCTACGATGTTACCGGCAATGTGTTCCTCCTCGGGCTGGTCGGGCTCTGCCTGTTCCTGCCGGCCCTGCTGCTCATCCTGGTGACGGGGCTGACGGCCGACCGGTTCAACCGCCGCTTCATCATGGCGATCTGCCTTTCCGTGGAACTCCTCTGCGCGCTGGGCTTCCTGGCTTTCGTCAATGCGCAGGCGCATGAGGTCTGGCCGATTTTCGGCATATTGGTCGTGCTGGGCACGGCTCGCGCCTTCTGGGGACCCGCGGCGCAATCGCTGGCGCCCAACCTGGTGCCATCAGAAGCGCTCAGCAACGCCATTACCGTCAACGCCTCGGCCTGGCAGATGGCGTCCATCCTCGGCCCGGCCGCTGGCGGGCTGCTCTATGGAGTTTCGCCGACCGTGGCCTTCGGCACCGGCGCGGGGCTGCTGATGCTGGCCGTGGTCGCCGTCCTGCTGATCCCCCGGCCGGCGCAGCGCGAGTCGCACCAGGCGACCAGCCTCGAAACCATTTTCGGCGGTTTCCGCTACATCTTCTCCAACAAGGTGGTGCTGGGCGCCATTTCGCTCGACATGTTCGCCGTGCTGATGGGCGGCGCGGTGGCGCTGCTGCCGGTCTATACCAAGGACATCCTACATGCCGGGCCGCAGGAGCTCGGCCTGCTGCGCGCCGCGCCGGGCATCGGCGCCATCGCCATGGCCCTGTGGCTCACCCGCTTCCCGATCCGCGACCATGCCGGCAAGCTGCTGTTCCTGTTCGTCGGCCTGTTTGGCCTCTTCACCGCGGTTTTTGGCCTCTCGACGACGGTCTGGATTTCTATTCCCGCCCTGGCCCTGGTCGGCGCGTCAGACATGGTGAGCGTCACCATCCGCGAAACGATCATGCAGCTCTGGACGCCCGAAGAGGTGCGGGGCCGGGTCAACGCCGTCAATTCAGTATTCATCGGCGCGTCCAACGAACTGGGCGAATTCCGCGCCGGCACGGTAGCCCATTTCATCGGTCCGGTGGCGGCCGTGGTGCTGGGCGGCATCGGGGCCATGGGTATCGCCATCATCTGGAGCCGCATCTTCCCCGGCCTGCGCGAGCAGCGGAGCCTGGACCGGAAGATGGTGGATTAGGCTGCTCTCGCGCGCCACGCCACCTGGCCGCGGTAGAACAGCTCCACGAAGGGCACTGCGACCGAAAGGGGCAGGACGCCCAATGCGAGGATCTGCAGCAGCACGGCGTTCT
>CBIGSA010000262.1:0-5058 GCA_966192215.1 uncultured Devosia sp.
GACCAAGGCGGACGCTGCCGAAACCGACGAGGAAGCTGCCGCCTAAGCGCAGCAGTCACGATATTCGAAAGGCCGGCAGCAATGCCGGCCTTTTTGTTTTGAACCACCGTCTTTCACGCGTCCAGCGCGTCAATGCTAACAGTCTGTTAGCATTATCGCCGCCGATGCTACTGCTTTTCGCCCGGAATTTGTCGCGCCAGAACATCGCCCAGCCGGGTCGTGGCGGAGCCGGGTTTCAGCGGCTTCTGCTGGCTTTCATGCGGCGCCCAGCCGGATAGCCAGATGATTTCCAGCGTCGCGCGAATGCGGCCATCGGCATCGCTGTCGCGCTCGGCATAGGCGGTCGCGGCCGCAGCCAGCAGGGCCGGCGTGGCCAGCCGGCGTGGACGGTCTGCCAGCGGGTTGGAGGCGCCCAAATCCTTGATTTCGCGCATCAATGCGAAGGGATCGCCATAGCGCACGACATGGGTCTCGACATCGGCCACCGGCAAAGCCAGCCCCGCGCGCTGCAGCAATCCGCCGGCATCGCGGACCTGGATCATCGGCGCCACCCTTGCCGAGGCACCGCCGAAAACCTGGGCATCGGCAGCCAGGAACGCCTCGCGCAGCTCGGTCAACGTTTCCCCGCCAAGCGCGGCGATCATCAGCAGACCATCAGGCGCCAGTTTCGCCCGCAACCGGGCCAGGTAGCCCGGCACGTCATTGATCGCCTGCAGATGCAGCAGCGAAACGATGAGGTTGAAATTGTCCCCCTCGAGCGCGGGCATGTCATCATCGCCGCCGAATGCGGCATGGCGTTGGAAGGAGAAGCGCGCGCTGGCCGTCTGGCCGAACCGGGGCAGTTTTTCGGGATCGGGCCCGATAATGGCGGCGCGCGGAAATTCGCGGATCAGCGCGCCGAGCCGGTCTTCGAGATCGTTCAGCACCAGGTCGGTGACGAAATCACCCGTCCCCGGCCGCCGCGCCAGGTGGCGGGCAATGAGGGTAGCATCGAAAATGGCGGGCGCTGGGCTCATGATGGTGTTGCGGCCTGACTGCGGTGTGGGCACTATGCGCCTTATGGAGAGCGCCGGGGGGCTTGTCAAAAGCGGGCTGTGGCGCCGGCGCCTGGCCAGCGGCGCACGGCGGGCCGGCGGCTTGCTGCTCGATCTGATTTATCCCCCGACCTGCCTCAACTGCGAGGCGCCGGTAGCGACGTCAAACGCCATTTGTGCTAATTGTTTCAATGACTTACGTCCAATCACCGTGCCGCTTTGTCCGGTGCTGGGCCTGCCCTTCGCGGTCGCATTGGGGCCTGATGCGTTATCAGCCGAGGCACTGGCCGATCCGCCGCCTTTCGGCCGGGCCCGGTCGGCGGTGATCTATGGCGATGTCGCCGTCACCCTGGTCTCCCGGCTCAAATATGGCGACCGGCCCGAACTGGCCCGCTTCTGCGCCCGGTTGATGGCCGGGGCCGGGCACGAACTGTGGCCCGGCGATCCCATTCTCGTGCCGGTGCCGCTGCATCCGGCGCGGCAGCGGGCGCGGCGCTTCAACCAGTCGGCCGAACTGGCCCAGGCGCTGGGCCGGCTCACCGGGCTCAAGGTCGACCCCATGCTGGTGCAGCGCAGCCGCCGCACCCGCCAGCAGGTGGGGCTGAGCGGCAGCGGAAGGCAGCGCAATGTCGCGGGGGCGTTCACCGCGCATGCCGATATTCTGCAACGCACCGGCGGACGCCGCATTGTGCTGGTTGATGATGTCTATACGACGGGCGCGACGGTCAAGGCGGTGACACGGACCCTCAAGAAGGCCGGCATCGAGGCTGTCGATGTCGTGACCTTTGCCCGCGTTGTCATCGGCGCCGACTTGCCCATATAAGAGATAAATGCCTTGTCTCCATTGGAGAAAATCGATGGCCAAGATCGAAATCTACACGACCCCGACCTGCCCCTATTGCCACGCCGCCAAGTCGCTGCTTTCAGACAAGGGAGTCGACTATACCGAAATCAGCGTGCTCGATCCTGACGTGCGCGAGGCCATGACCGAGCGGGCCCATGGCCGCCGCACCGTGCCGCAGATTTTCATCGGCGATACCCATGTCGGCGGTTATGACGATATGGCTGCCCTGGACCGCCAGGGCGGGCTCGATCCCCTGCTGGCTAAGTAATTCTCATGAAAATTGCCGCCATCCAAATGCGGTCGGGGCTCGACCCCGAGGCCAATCTTGCCGCGCTCGAGCCCCAGCTGGCCGAGGCCGCGGCGGCAGGCGCAACCTATGCGCTGACGCCCGAAGTCACCATGCTTTTCCCGGAAAACCGGGACCAGTTGCGCAGCGTCGCGGCGCCTTTCGAGGACCATCCGCAACTGGCACGAGTGGGCGAACTGGCGCGGCAGCATGGCATGCATGTTCATATCGGCTCGCTCGCCGTGCCGCTGTCTGATGGGCGTTTCGCCAACCGCTCCGTCCTGTTCGGGCCGGACGGGGCGATGCTGGCAACCTATGACAAGATCCACCTGTTCGACGCCGATATTGCCGGGCTCAATGCTTACAGGGAAAGCGCCACCTATGCCGGCGGCGAACAGGCCGTGACGGTGCCGCTCGGCCCGGTCACGCTCGGCATATCCATCTGCTACGACATGCGCTTCCCCAGGCTTTACAATGCTTTGGCCAATGCCGGGGCGAACCTGATCGCCGTGCCGGCTGCCTTTACCGTGCCCACGGGACAGGCGCATTGGCATGTGCTGCTGCGGGCGCGGGCCATCGAGACCGGCTCCTGGGTCATCGCCGCGGCGCAAGGCGGGCAGCATCCCAATGGGCGGGCCACCTATGGCCATTCCCTCATCATCGACCCCTGGGGGCGGGTGGTCGCTGAGCTCGATCATGACCGGCCCGGCGTGCTGGTGGCAGAGATTGCTCCCGAAGCCGCCGCCGACGCACGCCAGCGCATCCCGGCGCTGGCCAATGCGCGAAACTTTGCCCTGCCGGGGGCGTTGCAGCATTAAGCCGGCGCCCTATATCCTCAACCAACCGGGCCAGAAGGGCCCATGAGACGTTTGCCGTGATCCAGTATTCCCTCCACTGTTCCAAGGGCCACACTTACGACGCCTGGTTCAAGAGCGCTGCCGCGTTCGATGAGCAGCAGGCGCGCGGCATCGTGACCTGCGCGGTCTGTGGCGATGGAACAATCGAGAAGGCCCCGATGGCGCCGTCGGTCGCACGCACCGACGGCGACAAGGTCTCGCTGAGCGCGGCCCATCCCGATGCGGCAAAATTCCGCGAAATGCTGCGCGCCTACCGGCAGAAGGTGACCAGCGAGGCCGATTATGTCGGCGACAGGTTCGCCGAAGAGGCCCGCAAGATTCATTTCGAAGAGACCGAAGCCCGCGGCATCTATGGCGAGGCCACGCGCGACGAAGTCGCGGGCCTGCTGGAAGACGGCGTGGACTTCATGCCGCTGCCTGACGTCGCCGACGACAACTAGTTCCGAGCGCCACTCCCGGCGCGATACTACGGAGACATCACCATGCCCACTCTCGACGCAGCCCTTTCGGGCACGTTTGCCATTGGCGGCGACCTCAAGATCAATCGCCTGGGTTTCGGCGCCATGCGCATTACCGGCCGCGGCATCTGGGGGCCGCCCGAGAATCCCGAAGAGGCCAGGGCCACGCTGCGCCGTCTGCCCGAACTCAATGTCGATTTCGTCGATACGGCCGAAAGCTATGGTCCCTATGTCAGCGAAGAGCTGATCGGGGAGGTGCTGGCGCCCTATTCCAGGGGCACTATTATCGCCACCAAGAGCGGGCTCACCCGCACCGGGCCGGATGAATGGCACCAGCTTGGGCGGCCGGAATTCCTGCGCCAGGGTGCCATCCAGAGCCTGCGCCGCCTCAAGCTCGAAGTCATCGACCTCTGGCAGTTGCATCGCATCGAGAGCAAGACGCCGCGCGCCGACCAGTTCGGCGCCATCGCGCAGATGCAGAAGGATGGCATCATCCGCCATGTCGGCCTCAGCGAGGTCAGCGTGGACGACATCAAGGAAGCCAGCAAATACTTCAAGGTGACGACGGTGCAGAACCTCTACAACCTGGTCAATCGCCGGGCCGAGGACGTGCTGGACTATTGCGAAGCCAATGGCATCGGCTTTATTCCGTGGCGACCGATCGATGGCGGGAACCTGGAATCATCAAGCACTGAGTTCAAGGCAATCATGGACAAGCATGGCGCCTCGGCCAGCCAGCTTGCCCTGGCCTGGATGCTCAAGCGCAGCCCTGTCATGCTGCCCATTCCGGGCACCGGCAAGGTCAAGCATCTCGAGGAGAATGTCGCGGCAGCCGCCATCGAGCTCAGCGACGACGATTTCGCCACGCTGGATCGGATCGGTCGGAGGGGCTGAGGGGGATTAGGGTCGGTTCGATAGGGAGGGTGGAATCCCCGCTATCGAACCTGACCGGACCGGCAACCTTGGCAGATCACCGGGCGGCTGAGCGGGCATGTAGCATCGGGCGTGGTGGTTGTCACGTGTTTGTCGTATGGGTCTGCGGTGACACCCACCACGTCGCCTCCCGCGGACTTGATCCGCGGGTCACTCTCCCCACGGCGCAAGTGACGAAAGACCCCCGGATCAAGTCCGGGGGAAGCGGCTGTGGGGGTGACAAATCGAGCTCAGTTCCAGAGCTTATCGATCGCCTCGGTGTCCCGCACCGCACCTCGCGCTGCACTCGTCGCAAAGGCCGCATAGGCCTTGAGGGCGGTGGTGACATTGCGCTTGCGCGGATGGGCCGGCTTCCAGCCTGCCTTGTCCTGGTCGTGGCGGCGCTGGGTCAGTTCATCATCCGAAACCAATAGCGTGATGCTGCGGTTGGGGATGTCGATCTCGATGATGTCGCCTTCGCGCACCAGCCCGATCGTGCCGCCCTCGGCGGCTTCAGGCGAGACATGGCCGATGGAGAGGCCCGACGTGCCGCCCGAGAAGCGGCCATCGGTCAGCAGCGCACAGGCCTTGCCCAGGCCTTTCGACTTCAGATAGCTCGTCGGATAGAGCATTTCCTGCATGCCGGGGCCGCCGCGCGGGCCCTCAT
>CBIGSA010000263.1:0-5048 GCA_966192215.1 uncultured Devosia sp.
TCGACGTCATGCTGGTGCTGCTCATCATCTTCATGGTGGCCGCGCCGATGATGACGGCCGGCGTGCCGATCGACCTGCCACAAACCGCGGCCAATGAAATGCCGAGCCAGACCCAGCCGATCACCGTGGCGGTGACACCGGAAGGCGTCATCTATGTCGACGAGGATGTGGTGGCCGAAACCGATCTGGTCAGCATCGTCTCGTCCAGGGCGGTCAATGGTACCGAAGACCGCATCTTCCTGCGCGGCGATACGAGCGCCAATTATGGCTCGGTGATGCGCGTCATGGGCATTCTTTCGGCTGCCGGCTTCACCAAGATCGGGCTCATCACCGAGCGGGAACCGGGCTAGTCCAGTGCGCACCGGCCTCTCGGTATCGATCGTCGCCCATATCGTCGTGCTGACAATCGGCCTCATCAATCTGGGGTTTACCGAGCCGCTGACGCCTGCCGTGGAATCGATCTCGGTCGATCTTGTGCCGGTCGAGGAATTCTCCAATATCCGCGCGGGCCAGCTCGACAGCGAAATCGTAGAAACCGAAACGCCGTCCATCGTCGAGGACGATCAAGTCGCTGAACTGGCCCAGCCCACGGGCAATACCGAACAGGACCAGGTCACGCCCTCTCCGGCCGACATTCCGACCCCGGCTCCGGTGACCAATACCGCGCCAGCCCCCGAAACCGCACCCGAACCCGAACCCGAACCGGCGCCTGCACCCGAGCCGACCCCCGAGCCTGCGCCCGTGCCCGCCACGCGACCCACCCCGTCGCCCGAGCCTGAACCCGCTCCCACGCCGACGCCCACGCCGGAACCTGAGCCCGAACCGGAACCCGAACCCGAGCCAGAGCCCGAGCCTGAACCCGAGCCAGAGCCGCCGACCCCGCAGGTAGCCGCGCCCACACCGGCGCAGCGCCCGAGCAACCTCACACAATTGCGCGAGCAGTTCGCCGCGGCCGAAGCCGAGCGCAAGAAGCGCGAGGAAGAAGAGCGCCAGCGCCAGGCGGCCGCCCAGCAGGCGGAACAACAGCAGCCGACGCCGCAGCTCGATGCGTCGCTGGCCGACGATATTTCTGCCATCATCAACAACGACAACACGACCGGTGGCACGACCGGGCAGGGCGGCACGCCGACCTTGGGCGACACCGATGGCACGTCGGCGCGGCTCAGCCAGTCCGAGATCGACGGGTTGGTGAGCCAGATCAAGCAGTGCTGGAACCTGTTGCCCAGCGACATCAACAGCGGCCTCAATGTGCGGCTGATGGTGAGCCTCAATCCCGATGGCTCGGTCAACGGCACGCCAGCCATCATCTCAGCCGATGCCTCGGCGGCCGGCGGCGCGATTGCCCGGGCGGCACAGCGTGCCGTGATGAATTGCGGACCCTATCGCCTCACGGCGGATGCCTATGACGAATGGCGGCAGATCGACGTGGAACTGCGGCCCTGATTTTTGACCTTGGCGCCTGGTGGGCAGAACGCCCCGGCGGCGGAGAATGGAGAGAAACATGACCCTCATCACACGGCGCAATGCGCTCAAGCTGGGCCTGGCCGGCGGGGCCCTGCTGGCCGGCTCCTCCATGGCGATGGCCCAGTTGCGCATCGTGGTGGAAGGGGCCAATTTCCAGCCCCTGCCGATCGCTATTCCCGATTTCGCCTCGTCCGACCCGGCCTTCGGCAAGGAAATCGCCGATATCGTGCGAAACAACCTGCGTCGCTCGGGCCTGTTCCTGCCGCTCGATCCGGCCTCGCTGCCCATCCAGGTGGGCGACGTCAACAACCAGCCCGATTTCAACACCTGGCGTACGGCCAACGTGGACGCACTCGTCATGGGTGGGGTGGAGCGCGGCGGGCAGATTTCCTCGTCGGTGCGTGTCTGGGATACCCAGCAGGCGGCCCAGGTCGTCGGCAAGAGCTACAATACCGATCCCAATTCGGCGCGCCGGGTCGGCCACATCATTTCCGACGCCATCTATGAATCGCTGGCCGGCGGCTCGGGCTATTTCGATACCCGCGTCATCTACACCGCCGAAAGCGGCCCCAAGGCGAACCGTGTGCGGCGCCTGGCCATCATGGACCAGGACGGCGCCAATGTGCAGTATCTGACCGACGGTTCGACCATGGCGCTCACCCCGCGCTTCGCGCCCAATGGCGACATGGTTACCTACATGAACTTCGCCGATGGCAATCCGCAGGTCTATCTGCTGCAGCTTTCCACCGGCCGCCAGCAGCGCCTGGCCAATGTCGGCGCCATGACCTTTGCCCCGCGCTTCTCGCCCGATGGCGGCACGGTGGCCTTTTCGGTCGAACAGGGCGGCGCCACCAATATCTATGCGGTGAGCACGGGGGGCGGCCAGCCGGTGCAGCTCACCTCGGGCGCGGCCATCGATACCGGCCCGTCCTATTCGCCCGATGGCAGCCGGATCGTCTTCGAGAGCGACCGGGGCGGCTCGCCGCAGATCTACATGATGGGTTCGGGCGGCGGGAACGCCCAGCGCATCAGCTTCGGGCAGGGGAGCTATTCCACCCCCGTCTGGTCGCCCAAGGGCGATCTGATCGCCTTCACCCGCCAGTCGGGCGGCCAGTTCAATATCGGCATCATGAACCCCGATGGCTCGGGCGAGCGCATGCTCTATTCCAGCTTCCACGCCGAAGGCCCCACCTGGGCGCCCAATGGCCGCGTCATCATGTTCTTCCAGGATCCGGGCGGCAATGACGGCCCGCGCCTGATGAGCGTCGACATCTGGGGCCGCAACCTGCTGACCATCCCGACGGAAAGCTATGCGTCTGACCCGGCCTGGTCGGGGCTCAGGGGGTAGGGGCCTCTTCACCTCGCCCCTCCGGGGAGGTGAAGTGCCACCCACTTAACCTTAACGTGATCGTCCCGCAGCCCTGTGGCAAAGCAGCATCATCACAAAAAAGCCCGGATTCCCGCCACATTCGCGCCCGAATAGGCAAAGATTAACCACTCTGGAAAACCCGGCCTTAAGATTAAGCGCGGTAAATGCCGTACTTAAGATTGTTGCCTTTCAGGAGCCTCCCCCGTGGTCATCACCGCACCTATCAACACCGCGTTGCGCGCTGTCGCGATGCTGCTTTTCGTGGCGGTCATTGCGGCCTGTTCGCGCACGCCCAACACCATGCCGACCGGTGTCGGCAATCTGGGGCCGGGTGGCGGCGCGCCGGGCAGCCAGCAGGAATTCCTCGTCTCGGTCGGTGACCGTGTATTCTTCGAAACCGATTCGAGCAGCCTGACTTCGGAAGCCATGGCGACGCTGGACAAGCAGGCGGCCTGGCTCAACCAGTACCAGAATTACCGCATCATGATCGAAGGCCATGCCGACGAGCGCGGCACCCGCGAATACAATATCGCCCTGGGCGCCCGGCGCGCCTCGGTGGTGGTGAATTACCTGGTGTCGCGCGGCGTCAACGGCCAGCGCATCACCAGCCAATCCTTCGGCAAGGAACGGCCGGTGGCGATCTGTAACGACATTTCCTGCTGGAGCCAGAACCGCCGCGCGGTCACGGTCGTCCAGTAAAAACACCGGCCGCAAGGCCGAGGCAATCCAGTGCAAACTGGAGGCAATAGCGCCCGGAGCCATGTATTTGGCCCGGGCGCTTTCTTTTGACCAAAATTGGCCTTTATCCGCAGCGCCACAGGCACCATGTTGGCAAAATCAGCCCAGCGCTTTGGAGGCGTCGTTTGCAGCTATCTTCTATTCTCAAAGGGGGACGGACCGCCCTGTGCACGGTCGCGGTCGCCCTTGGCATCACCGTTCCGGGCATGGCGGCGCAGACCACGCCCCTGCCACCGGCCGAGCTGGGCGGGCTGACGCTCACCAATGCCGAGCCGCCGCGCATCCATGTCGCCCAGGCGCAGGATACCGCGCAGCTCCTGGTGCGCATTCAGCAGCTTGAAGAGCAGCTTCGCCTGCAGAACGGGCAGATCGAGGGCCTGACCTTCCAGCTCACGCAATTGCAGGAAATCCTCAATCGCATGCAGGAAGACAACGAATTCCGCTTCCAGGCGCTGGAAGGCGGTGCTGGCCCAAAACCTGATGCGGCAGGCCAAGCGGGCGGCGTGACGCAGCCCGAGGCGCTGCCGCAGGACCCCAATGCCGCCCCGGCCGATCCCAACGCGGTGCCTACTGACGCCGATGGCGTGCCCTTGACCGATATTCCCGAGCAGGGCGTCAAGCCGCTGCCCGGGGAGGTTGAGTTCGACCCCACTTTCGACGACGGCAGCGCCGAGCCGACTGATGAACTGGGCGAATCTGCCGACCCGCTGGTGGGAACCGGCGCCTCCGGCGGTGTGGATCTGACTACGGGCCAGCCGATGAATCTGAGCTTCGATCCGGCGGCAGCCAAATCCGGCAATGCCGATGCCGACGCCCAGTTCGCAGCCGGCTACGAGGCTTTCACCACGGGCGACTATGCCTTTGCCGAGGATCAGTTCAGCCAGTTCCTCTCGCTCTACCCTGATAATCCGCAGGCGCCCGATGCCGCCAATTTCCTGGGCGATGTGCTGATCCAGCGCGCCGCCTATGACGAGGCGGCCGAAGTGCTGCTGGCTGCCTTCCAGAAGACGCCGGACAGCCCCCGTGCGCCCGACCTGCTGCTTCGTCTGGGCATGTCGCTTTCGGGTGCCGGTGAGCGTGAAACGGCCTGCCGTACCTTTGCCGAGATCGACAAGCGCTACACCACGCTCGCGCCGGCCTTCGTGACGCGGCTGGGCGAGGAGAAGACGCGGGCCGAATGCCCGCCCGCATGACCCCCGATATCGACGACAAAGCAGGGCTCGAAACCCTGTTCGCCGCGGTGGTGGGCGAGCCCGCCATCGGTCTCGCCGTATCGGGCGGGGCCGATAGCCTCGCCTTGCTGCTGCTGGCACAGCGCTGGGCCGCCGGCCTTTCCAGGGCCCCCAGGCTCAGCGTTTATTCGGTTGACCATGGCTTGCGGCCTGAGGCCGCCGGCGAAGTCGCCATGGTGCTGCAGGCTGCGGCACGGCTGGGCCTCGCTGCCCGGGGATTTGCCTGGACCGGCGAAAAGCCAGCG